>NZ_JAMSKY010000008.1:0-191306 GCF_023806745.1 Lactiplantibacillus sp. B652
TCTAAACGCATTTCAGTTCCTCCAAATTTGAGATGCGTTTATTTTACCGTAAAAAAATGTTGGAAAACCGACATTTTCTAATCGGTATTTTCCAACATTTTACAACCGTTGCTGACAATATGGATTCTGATTACCTCATTAAATAAATTGATGAGGTGCTTTTGAAGGAAAAGAGTGTTCTGAGCTTCTCTCAAAAACCGAGAAGTTCAGAACACTCTTTTTTACTGGAAATAATTTGTAAAACAATTCGGGAAAACAATACGGTTAATTATTTACTGCTTACTCAGAAAAACACATAAAGTATTGCTCATTTGGCCTGTTTATCGACTCAATTATAGGGCCTCACAATCATTTTCCGCCTTCTCAATTATTCATTCAATAAATCGTAATACTTGGGTTCGTCAACGGGAAGAGCTTTTGCACTGATTTCGATGCTTTCGGCTAACAGTTGATAAAAGTCAGCTATCATAATCGATTTATGTTTCAAACGAAACTGAGAAATCGTCTTCCAGTGATTACCGTCATCCTCGCTAATCTTGCCATTCAAGTGCGTTGCTAGATATGCAACTAAATTGTAAAATCCTTTTTGATTGAAAGGTAACTCAGTTTCATACTCAGTAAACACCGCAATTTCTTTAGAATTATCTTTAACTGGCTGTATAAGTAATCCGTCTGCCTTCCATTCCAAGGGAACATTCTTCCATTCTGGATTTAAGTCACTTGGAAATAGAGAAAAAGATAGTCGAAATTCATCTTTCAAAGTTTGTGTGGTACCGGCATGGTTAATCCACAGTCCGTTCTTGTCTATTCCCCAAATCAATTCAGCTAAATCATCTAACTCAATATTAATCTTGTTTTGATTGACTTCAACTAAAGCACGCATTTTTGTCATCCTCACTTTAATGATTGTGCAACTTCATAAATTGCTTTCCCGATTTTCTGTAAATTACCAGATGTGAACTGGTTTCTCGTTTGTTTTCTGAGGGCTCTTATTGCATCTTGGACACTGTTAATATCAGAATAATCAAGACGTGAAACAAGTTATTAACTTTTCTTGCATACGGCGCATTCGATGTTCCAAAACCGCCTCTAAAATATCGTCGCAGATTCCTTCTGACACATCATCCGTACAAATGTCCTCTATTACCATAATGGAGCTTTTTTTATATCATCCACTTTTTTGACCGGTCGCATTGGTTTTGATAGCCTATTTTACTTCTGTTGCACAGTTTTTGCGTGATAGCCATCCAAATCATAATCTGATAATGAAGCTTTTGCTAAATTTAGGGCATATGACTACTGCGGGCCCGCTACTGCAACACTTTTACTGAACGTGTACGTATTAACTTATTGGAAGGCCTGTAAGAGATATACCGGTTTTGGCCGGTAACCTGGCATTGTAGTTGCCTCACCTTGCTTGTATTTTTGCTTATAATTATAAACCTCATATAGCTTAGCAGTGCTTCGTTGAAGTGCGTCATCAGATAACTGATCAAGTGTATGTTAAAAAATTGACAATCAGCACCCTGATAAGTCTTCAACATTAGTTGTTCATAGCGCTTGTTAGCGGGCTTACGAAACAACACTCAATCGATTCAAAAAAACGCGCATGATTGCAGCATCAAGTTAACTTGATAGCCGCAATCACGCACGTTTTTTATTAATCATTAATACTAACTAAAGTTTGCCGTTTCTTAATATTCAGCGCTCAATTGTACCAAGTAAAGTGGTCATTCATCCGTCAATCGAGCAGCTACCCGACTATCAGGCTGAGCGAGCACGCACTGCCGAACAGTAAGCCATCTCAACTACCAACAGCGACAGTTGTTTCCCGATTGTCACCAGCTAACGCCACTAATCCTTCCAATCGCCCTTTTTCCAATCATCATGGTTCCAATCATCTTTTTTCCAGTCATCGTCGTCATCACTGTGGGACTGCTCGGTATCCTTGGGCGCTCGTTTTGCTCGCTTCAACAGTACTGTCGTTGAAACAACCGTTACGAACCCAGTCGCGATAATAAAGACAAACGTCCACATGATAATATCACTAATCGACATCTTGGGGTCCCTCCCTTAATTAATGTCGCTAGTATAGCGCAGCCTAGTCACAATAGCAAAAGTGCCCGGAATCGCCTGCCCACACAATGGCGATTCCGAGCACTTCATTTGAATTGACCTGACTAATTAGTCATCATCATCTTCGTCTTCTTCATCTAGTCCGGTACGTGCGTCATTGCCCAAGTAGGCTTGCAGTTCCCGGATGTTGCGATTATTGCTGCCGCGGTAAGCGACTAACCATGCGGCTAATGCTGGCCGGGTCTCTTTTTCAGCTAACTTGATAGCCCGGTCAACGAATAGGTTTTCCGTATCAAAATCCTTGATGGTTGCGGCCACGAGTTCATCAGCGGATTGGTACTTGAGAGCCCCGTTTTCTTCCAACATTGAATACTTGGTTAATTCAGCCGTTGTGGAAGATGGCTTTTGGTTTTCATCTAAGAGTAAGTCACCGAGTTCAGCAAACTGACGGACATTTTGGTCGATCAGTTGTTGATATTCCGTCCGCAATGCCAATGATTGCGGGTCTTTGACGTACCATTTGACCTGGCTTAACTTAACATATGCGACCATTAGATTCGACAGGATGTGATTCGTCATCGCACCGGCAGTCGGGACGTGGTGGTCAATATCACTTTGTTTTAATTCAGCGGCGTATTGTTCATCGATTGTTAATTCACTCATGAATGCGTCCTCCTATTTAACCTTAACGTTTTCTACTTCATAGCCCAAACCGGTAACGACTTGTGCCAAATCATCGGCCGACGTTACTTCTGGATCAAAGTTGGCCTTGACCTTGCTAGCATTGAATAACACTTTGACATTTTCGACACCCTCGTGGTTCGACACAGCCTTTTCAATCTTGGTCATGCATGATGGGCAGGTCAACGTTCCTAATTGCATAATAATTTTCATTTCAATTACCTCCGTATCAACTCATTTGATGGTTCTATCATAACCGGATTTTATTGATAAGAACTTGACCGCCGTCAAGAAATAATAAAAAGTTTTCGGTTACAATAAAATTGTTAAAAATCAAGCCATAGATGAAACGCGAACGCCTACGCCATAGCAGAAATCTGGTATAGTAAAGGTGAATCTAATTAGGGGGTGTTCTCATGGCAGAGCATGAATGCGTTCAGTTAGTGCCGATTTTCAAGGAACTCGCTGATGAACAGTTAGATACAATTGAAACGATCGTTCAGCATCATCACTTTCCAGCCGGCAGCACCATTTTCAGCGCTGACGACCCACTCGATTCGTTGATGATTCTCGCCAACGGCCAAGTCAAAGTCTATCAATTAGCTGCAAATGGCCGGGAACAGTTACTGTACTTATTACAAACTGGTGATATTGATGGCGAAGCTGCCTTATTTGAGAACCAACGCCGCACGTCCTTTGGCGAAGCGCTGGTTCCGACCGATGTCTGCAGCATCCGCCGCGCCGACTTTCAAGCGTTGATGCAACAATATCCTAGCATCAGCATCAACGTCTTAAACGTCTTCGGCAGACGGCTCACCCAGCTGGAACGCCAAACGACGAGCACGGCGACCGAGTCCGTCGAAGCGCGCCTAGCCAACTACCTCACGGAAACGGCGGCTGCACTCAAGACGGACGCGTTTAAATTACCATTAAAGAAGAAGGACTTGGCGACCTTCTTGGGAACCACCCCTGAAAGCATTAGCCGCAAGCTCGCCTTGTTCGAACGTCAAGGCCTGATTACCCAAAAGACTGGCAAAATCATTAAAATCAACGATGCAGACCAACTGTTATTAACTGAATAAGATAATCAAACCAACCGGATGGCGATTCACAACCTGTGAGCGCTCATCCGGTTGGTTTGTTCACCCGCCTATTTTTCGCTGGTTGCAGCCGTAATCTTGTCCCAACCAATCACATATAAGGGCCCAAATTAACGCGATTGCCGTGACTGAAGCGCGCCGTTTGGCCACTACACCGACTCGGTTTAATTTTGCCGACAGCTCTCACTATCCAAAATCATTTTAATTTTCAGCGGTACTCGACGATACCACTTGGATTAATCTAAGGTATAATTAAACTAGTATTAGAAAATTTATTAGGGAGTGGATTTAATGGCAACCATTAATCAAGCAGCAGTAAAACAAGATCTCTACGATGCCGTCAATGGCGAGTGGCTCAAAACCGCCGTCATTCCGGATGACCATTCTTCAACTGGTGGCTTCATGGACTTAGTCGATGCCATCGAAAAAACGTTAATGCATGATTTTGATGCCATGGCTGCGGGTTCAGTTGAACCTGATAATCCCCAGCTAGCTGAATTTATCAAGTTTTACCGCTTAGCCAAAGATTTTAAGCAACGCGACGCTAACGGGGCTGAACCACTATTACCATGCCTCAAGCAAGTCGATAGTCTAAGTGATTTTGCTGACTTACAACAACGGATGCCCGATTGGATCTACGACGGCCTCCCATTGCCATTCAGCCTGGACGTCGACGCTGACATGAAGAATACCAAGGTCAACGCCCTCTTCGCCCAAGCACCCGGCACCATTTTGCCCGACAAGACTTACTACGACGAAGGCAACCAGGCCGGCCCTAAGTTACTCGCCATCTACGCACAAATGATGACTGAACTGCTTCAAAAGACCGGCTACGACGAAGCGGAAGCCAAGCAAATCGTCGACGACACCTTGAAGTTTGACCGGTTGATCGTGCCGTGGGTCAAATCCGCTGAAGAATCCGCTGATTACAGCAAGATGTATAACCCTCGTAAATTCAACGATTTCGTCAACACAAGTCGGTACTTAGACTTGGCTGCCATCACGTATTCGGTCATCGATGGTAATCCTGAACAAGTCATCCTGCCAGAACCCGCCTTCTTTGACCATTTCAATGACGTGGTCAATCCGGACAACTTCGGCTTGATGAAGAACTGGATGAAGGCGAAGTTAGTTCAACGCTACAGCGGCTACTTAAGCGACGACATGCGGGTCTTAGCGACGACCTACTCCCGGGCCCTCTCTGGACAAAAGGAACCACGTAACCAGGCGAAGAGTGCCTACTATCTCGCAACTGGCACGTTTGACCAAGTCGTTGGCCTCTACTATGGTCACAAATACTTTGGTGAAGCTGCCAAAGCTGACGTGCATCAGATGGTCGAGAAAATGATTGGCGTCTACAAGCGCCGTCTGCAAGCCAACACCTGGCTCAGTGCCGATACCCGTGCCAAGGCCGTCACCAAGCTTGATAAACTTGGTATTCAAGTCGGTTACCCTGATAAATTGGAAGCCATCTACACGAAGTTCAAGACGCACACCCCTGAACAGGGCGGCAACGTGTTGAGTAACGTGCTCCACTTCAACCGACTTGCTCGGCAAGACATGTTCTCAAAATGGGGTAAGGCCACGGACCGGACGCGCTGGGAAATGAGTGCGGACACAGTCAACGCTTACTACCACCCATTCATGAATATCATCGTCTTCCCTGCAGCAATCTTGCAAGCACCGTTCTATAGTCTCGAACAGTCTTCTAGCGCGAACTACGGTGGTATTGGTGCCGTGATTGCCCATGAAATCTCACACGCCTTCGATAACAACGGCGCACTGTTCGACGAATTTGGGAACTTGCATAACTGGTGGACAGACGAAGATTCCGCACACTTCAAGGAACTCGCCAAGTCGATGATCAGTGAATTTGACGGTCTCGACTTCGCTGGCGCTAAGGTCAACGGGACGCTGACGGTATCCGAAAATATTGCCGATGCCGGTGGTCTGAGTTGTGCTGAAGAAGCAGCCAAGGGCGAAGACGACGTCGACCTCAACGCCTTCTTCACCAACTGGGCCATGATCTGGCGGATGAAAGCAACGACGGAATACATGCAACTGTTACTTTCAATCGACGTCCACGCCCCAGCTAAGCTGCGGGCCAATGTGCAACCAAAGAATCTGGATGACTTCTACACGACCTTCGATATCCAACCTGAAGACGCGATGTACTTGGCACCAGACAAACGGGTCAAGATTTGGTAATTTAATTCTTATTGTTTAAACTAAAATAAATAACTAAAATAAATAACTAAAATAAATCGGTTCTTCGAGCTTGTGACTCGGAGGACCGATTTTTAGGTTGGTGGGGTTGTTGGTGCTGATAGCAGACTAAAAGTAAGCCTTTATTATAACATCGAGTAAAATCATTAGTATTTTGTGAAATGTAATGATTTTTCACATGAGATATAATTGTGCTTACTTTTTTAGAAGACTAAGTGCTTTATGGTGGAATATTCAAAACAGTTACTAGTCCAAATCATCCATACCCAGCCCGCCCCCAGACCCGTGGTACAATAGACTTATCGTTTCACATCGAAATAACTCATTTAAAGGAGCACGCGCTTGATGTCACAATTTGAAAAATACCATCCTATTTTGACGCCGCACTATGCATTTGATTGGCTCACGAAAGTCCGCGTGGTCGACGTCTTCAATCTCTACCAAACGACCGATACGACCGTGACCATGGCAGCGACGGCCGACCGTATCAATCAAGTGATGCGCGAGATTTTTAACGATCGTCAGCTGATTTGGGGCGTTACTGATCGGACTACCAATGATTTCTGCGGACAGGTCGGGTTTGCGCCAATTGATATGGCTGCCCACCAAGCAACGTTGACAGTCCAGCTGACGGACGCTAATCATGACGTCGCCCCCTTAACGGAAATTCTGGAACGACTCGTGGCATTCGGCACCGTCGAATTAAAACTCCAGCAGCTCAAATTAGCTTTATCTCAACCAGATTCACTTATGGGACAAGTGCTGACAGCTTTGGGCTTTACGACTACCGACAACTTAAACTTTGACTACCAAGCGTCCTAGGCACTCGCACCTTTAATAGTAGGGTCAATCTTCTCAACACAAGCGTGTGGGGTTCCAGCAACGACTGACCGTTAACCGTCGTGCCCCAACAAAAAAAGATGCACCGCTGATCCGAAACATGTCTTGTTCGGATCAGCGGTGCATCTTTTTCGAGTCAAAATAACTCGTTTAATTCAATTATTCCGTCACTTTTTCAGCCGCATGCGCGATAGCTGCTTGGCCTAATAAGTTCAAGTAGTTGAACGGACGGTCATAGATTGGCTGGAAGAACATGTCAACAAAGCCTAAGTCATCGATCGTGTTGTGATTTTGAATCATCACTGAGATCACGTTAGCCGATTGTGAAACGTCATGTTCACTCATGAATTGGGCCCCTAAGATTTCACGCGTCTCTGGGTTGTAAACCAATTGCATCAGAACTGGTTTCGTGGTTGGCATAAATTCTGGACGGTAGTTATCTTCAAAGGTAACGGCTTCTGCAGGTACCTTTTCAGCTTGAGCATGTTCCAAGGTCATCCCTGAAGAAACAATCGTCTTGCCAAATAACATTAAACCAGAAGTTGATTGCGTCCCCATGTACTTCCGAGTTGGCTTGAAGATGTTCAAACCAACTAAAGTTCCTTGACGAACCGCGTTAGTGGCTAATGGAATGTAAGCATCCTTCTTAGTTGGGTTGTAGTGAACTGCAACGGAATCACCGGCACCGTAGATATCAGGGTCAGATGTTTGCATGTAGTCATTTGTCTTGATGGAGCCATTCGGGTTCATGTCAACTTTGCCCTTTAATAGGCTGGTGTTTGGCCGGAAACCAACACAGAGAATTGCCATATCAGCGGTGTAGCTGCCCTTGTCAGTCTTAACGGTAACTTCCTTGCCATCATCACTGAAGCCTTTAACCATCTGATTTAAGGCCATCTTGATGCCATGGTCAACGAAGTCTTTTTCGACCCGGTCAGTGAAGCCTTTGTCTAAATACTTGTTTAAAATCCGTGGTAAGCCATCAATTAAGGTAACTTCCTTACCTTGCTTCTGATAAGCTTCGACTAATTCAGTCCCGATGTAGCCCCCACCGATAACGATGACGCGCTTAGCTGGCTTGGCAGCTTCCCATAAGCTTTGGGCATGCGTCCAGTTCTTGCAGAGGTAAACGTTCGGGCTGTCGATACCATCGATTGGTGGAATTACAGGCCATGAACCAGTTGTGACAACTAATTTGTCGTAATGATCTTTCTTGGATTCGCCGGTCTTCAAATCAGTAACGGTAATTTCATGATTTTCGGTATCCACGTCGGTCACATCATGTTGCATATGAACATTCGCGCCTAATTTGGCTAATTGTTCTGGACTGGAATAGAAGAGCCCTTGTGGATCGGCAACTTCGCCACCAAGATAGAGGGCAATCCCACAGGAGAGAAATGACACATTGTCATTCCGTTCATAAATCGTGACGTCTGTTTCTGGATTTGACGCCAAGATTTGATTTACAGCAGCAGTTCCGGCATGAGTACAACCAATTACGATAACTTTCATATTAAACGCGCTCCTTAAATGTGTTTATATTCACAATCATATTTGTGCAACATGTATTTGGTAACAATTACATTGTACTAAACGAAAAAGAAAACGCAACCAAAAACACGCAAAAAACGCACTTTTTTCACTAATCAAGTGATAACGAATTGCCGATATTACAGCATTTATGGGAATTAACCCGTTTATTAATTCGATTAACAGGGGTCGTTAATAAAAATCATGACTGCCCTTAAACTAATCATCAAACGATAAGAAAAAGCTCTCACAAGCGTTCACTTGTAAGAGCTTTCATCTTCTCTTTTATTCACCAACCACTAGTTACTTTGGTGCATCCGTCAACGTCCACGTGATGTCACCGGTGTACGAACCGGGAACGGCCCCGGCGTTACTGCGGTACAAAATGCCAGACTTGCTCGTCCAGTCAGATAAGACGTCATAGTCGTCATTATCGCTGGTCGTTGTATGGCTGTCAATTACGGTGCCGTTGCTATTCAGAACCGTTGTCTTATCACCTTCGCGGAAGAGCACGTCACCCGCTAACGTCTGACCACCCGTCGTTTTGAAGTTAGTCGCGCTCGCCTGCAGTTGCCAGCTGGACCCCTTACCACGACTGTCACGGACGACCAGTTGCCAGTCGTCTTCACGATCAGTGGTTTGGGCTTGCCCATCAAGCGTGATCGATTTGAACGTACTGTTCTTGGAGACGCTCTTAAAACTCAGTTCGCCACCGGTCACCGTGATATTGGCAACACCAACTGGTGATTCATTTTCATAAGGGTCTGACGCCCAGATTTCAAGCTTATTATCATTGCCGACATGTAACTGACTGGCTTTGATCTTGTAGCTAAAGAACCCGGATTCTTCATCGTTACTCATCTGCACCGTCGGCATTTCTTGGCCGTTGACCGTGGGATGTAACGTCACCTTATCGTTCGTCAATTGTTCGGAGTTTTCAACGGCCACGATTCCTTTGATCGTGACATCCTCACCATTAGCAACGGTGTAAGGATTGTTTCGAATATAAATCCCCATCGGCTGGTCGACCGTAATCAGATAATCAGGCGCCTCAGTTGACGTCTCGAAGACCTTATTCTTGAACGTCGCGCTGGTGACCGTCGTATTTTGGTTGACCGTCACATCGTTGGCCGTCCCGGTAAGCGTGATGGTCGCCGTCTTCTGACTGGCTGACAAGGCTTTATTCAAGCTATAGTCGACCTTAGTGGCATCCGCAGTTGGCGCGGTCAAGGCTTGTTCGCTGCCATCCGCATACGTCACTTTTGCGCTATCAAACGTCACGTACTTCGGCAAATTGAGCTCGGCCGTGATATTGTCCCAATCTAATTGGCCACTCTGATACGTGAGTTGATAGTCATATTGGACCTTGTGCTTAGCCTTCAACTGACTGCCGGTCGTGATTTCGCGGTTCTTAGTTTTATCCGTCACTTTGACCGCCGCACTCGCATCGACGAGATTAGGCGCACTCTCGATCACGACCATGTTGTTCCCGGAATTACTCCCAGTCGCGCCCATGAAGCCCCAGCGCATCAAGCCATCACTGCTGTTGAACTTGCTAGTGTCGAGTACTTCACTCTGAGTAAAGCCACCACCAGTTGCCGAGCCGTCCGGATTCACATCGTCAAACGTGTAAGTCATCGTCTTACTAGCGGCATTCCAGTTCATTACGAGGTGGTGCCACTTACTGTCACCCAGCGTCATGTTGGTGACTAAATTATGGTGAGTCTGCGTAAAGAAGTACCGCGTTGACCAGATAATCCCCGTGATATCGAGACTCTTGACTGAATTATTGATATATTGGCTCGCACTACCTGGGTAGCCGGTCGCAATATGTTGTTTCTTGATCCCATTATCAAAGGCGTCACCCTTACCCGCATCGCTATAACCGGTCGATGTATTGGTATAGGTGTCAAACTCTAAGGCCCAACTATTCTGGATGGCAGTTTTGGCAAATTCATCGCCATCCTGTAATTTGTTATTGGTATCGACGCCCCACACGCCGAGGGTCTCCCCAATAATACTCGATGAACTGACCTTGGCGGAAGCCGTCGTCCCGTTCGGATCATTTTGTAAGACGAAGGCCATCCCGTCACCGGCCTTACTGGTACTCGTTGATGACCCCAAGTATAGCCACATCTTGAAGGTGGCATCCTTGTTAATGTCAAAACGGTTGGCATCATTTGACCAAAAGCCACCCATTTGTTTCTTGCCATTGATCACTTGAATCGACTGCGTGTTTGGCGAGCTGGCATTAGTAACGTTCGCGATACTAGCGCTGTTCGTCACCCCGCTATTGAATGCGGCAGGAAGCGTGAAGAGTTTATCCAACTGATTCAAGCCAGACGGTGCCGTTGCTAACGACGCTTCGTCCGCAGCTTGAATCTGGGCGGTCCCGGCCCATAACCCGGTTAATGCCGCTAATGCAACAAGTATTTGTTTCGGTCCCTTCCACATGTTGAAAACTCCTCTCGCTAGTTAATCCTGACGGCGGCGGTTTTTCAATAGTAGCCAGATAATTGCGCCTAATAGGGCAATGATGACGACGCCGAGTGCCACAAACCACCAGAAATAGTTCGTTTGTTTTTCGGTCACAGCCGTATCATTGAGTGCTTTAGCCGTCTTGTCCGTAATGGTGAAGTTCTTAGTGAATTGCCACTTGCCCTTATCCGCTGTCGCGGTTAAATGTAACGTGTACTTGCCAGCTTTGAGCTGTTTGTTGCCATCACCAATTGCAAAGTTAAAGTTACTATTCGGGGCCATCGACATATTTTCTTTATTCGTCGTTAACACTTTCTTAGAACTCCCGGCCTTGGTCACGTAACTCTTGATCTTGAGTCCGTGCATAATGACCGGCTGATTATTTTGTAAGTTCGCCGAGACATAGTTCCGGTAATTGCGTTGTTCGGCTTTCACGGAATGCAACTTCATGTTCGGCTTGATGGTCGTCTTATCGGACTCTTGTAACTGGAGCCCAATCACATAGGCGTACTGATTATTGATGGCCATCCCGCTACTGGCCTGTTGCTTCTTACCACTCAACTCTTGAACAATGTTGATCCCGCCGAGTGCCACACCTTTAAATTCTTTTTCAGGGACGTTCAGCTGGATAGTCACTGCCTTGCTCGACTTAGCAGGCACCGTCACGACCTGCTTCTTCGAAAGCGCAGTCTTGATGTTAAACTTCAGTGAATCATCCGCCTTCGCGTTGGCCTGACTGTAGTCGATGATCCCGTTATCATTCGTCACCGCCAAGTTAGGTGAAACGGTGTAGCGGTGTTCTTTACTATCGCTATTTTTAATATGCAACGTCAGATTTTGTTTTTGGCCTGGGGTCACTTTTAAATCAAAGTAAGAGACTTTTTGATTGATCTGATTTTTAGGTAAATCAGCTTGAACCGTATAGTTCAAATCGTCGGCCTGAGCGCGCATCGTCCAGCCGGCCCCAATCACAGCAACAACTGCCATTAACTGCCAAAATATTTTTTTCATATGGGTTACCCTTCCTTTTTTCAACGGTAAGTGACGTGCTATGTATGATTGAAGCTGCCATTCTTGACGAGTAGCAGCTTCAATCAAACTATTCAACTAGGTGCATTGTTTAATGACCAGGCTAACGTACCGGTGTAATCACCCGCACTGAGTTGCCGGTCATGAATCTGAAGTTGTGTCAGTTCATCGCCCCGATTCAAAATAACTAACCACGTGCCCAAGCCCGATTGCGGTTGGGCAGTGACGACGTTGTTCGCGATACCTGTCACGAGCTCGCCGGTGTTGACCACGTTCGGGGCGGCACTGACATTGCCCGTCCCCGGTTTGAGTTGGACACTGCCTAACTTCAACGAGGTCGTTAACTGCTGCTGACCACTTTGTAACGGGCTGGGCGTTACTTGTAGTGTCCAGCCAGCTGCCGATGCACGCCGATCAGTGACCTGAATCATCGCACGCTCATTTTGCGCCGTTACCGTAGCGGGTCCACCGGCTGTCGTGACGGGTTTAAACTTAAGATTACTGACGAAATCGATGGTTAATTTGCCCCGTGAGCCTGTTCCGGTCACGTTACCTTCATCTGCCGGATCACCAGGGTATGGCTTACTGGGATCATCAGGATCGACCGGAGAAACTGCGTCGTCATCGTCCGACGGGGTCAACTTAACCTGCACCTGTGACTGTCTATCTGCAGCTTGCGTTGTCACGCTCCAGCCCCAATTACTAATAATCAGCCCACTAACGGCCATCATTAGTAACCGACCTGTCACCAACAATCCCATTCTCATCGGTCACACCTCAGCTCTCCTTTGGTCCATTGGTTCTCAATTAGCTAGGGGCGTTGCCTAATGTCCAAGTCAGCGTAGAAGTGTAAGCCCCAGCTGAGTTACCAGCAGGTACTAACAGGGAAACGTCCGTCTTGGCATAAGCACTCGTAAACTTACCGATTCCTTCATTGGCAACGGCGCCTAAAATCATTTGGTTAGATTCGTTCACCGTTACATCGGGTGCAGTTGGATTCTTAGAAGCGTTGGCTTCATCATCAGCCGTCACACTGGCATTCTTGAATGTTAATGCGGCGCCCCGTAATTCCTGACTGCCATTTAAAAACTTGGAGCCCGCGACTTGAACACTCCAGCCATCCGTATTACCGGGGTTAGTCACCTTCACACTACCTGTGACCGTATCTGCAGTCTTGGTTTGCGTCGTGTTATCAATTGTAACCGTTCCCATATCCAAGGCTGGGGCTTCATCTAACGTAATGTCCTTGTTATTTTCATCTTGTTCCAACTTCACTTGTGCTTCAGTCGTTTTATCAGCTGCTTGCCCAACGAGTGGTAAGCCTGCCATAAGTGTCATGCCTGCAACAAGTGTTCCAATATATTTTTTCATTTTGGTTGCTCCTTTATTGTTTGACGGTTGCGCCACCAGATTAGAATTAAGAATATTAACAAACTTAGTCCGCAGACCCCGATAACGAGTAGAATCCACTGCTGTACTTCATTCATCTGCGGTAAGATTCCTTGTAGCGGTCCTTTGACGGGATTGCCAGTCACACCTGAGTTAGAAGTGACCGTTAAATGGTAAGTTCCAGTTTGGGTATCAGCCAGCACCGGAATGCTAATAAGTTGGCTGAGCCCGATTATTAATCCGCCAGATTGCCATTTGATATGACCACTCCTTTCCAGTAGTTGACTGACGTCTGATTAATCTAATTAATTCTTGGTACTAATAGTGAATCGTTGTGAGTAACCCTATCAGCAACGAAAATATATCATGGTATTGGAATCGCTGTCAATTAATGTTGCCCCTTAATCATTGATTAAAAGTGCCTTTTTAACGGACCTCTGAGCCGTTTCTAATATTATGACGAATACAAATATTTCGATATAAACTACTGCAATCAGTTTAACATCAAGCTTTTCAGCCTGCCATTTATGGTCAAATAATCGCTAGTAGTTACCCGCCTTAACTAAATAAGCCATCAACATTATATTGTTGTTAGACTTTAATGAGAAGTAACATTAGGTAAAAGTTCTGATATTTATAACTATTGAATTGCTATATCAATTTGGAATAGTCCCGCAACGCTACGCCGTTTGTTTAACTTATCTTCAATTTATAAACTGATGTAATCGATTTAATAACCCTAATTTTATTTAATTTCCAAATGCAACTAATTGTGCTCAATTAAAATCCAATTTCAAAACAGTAAAGGCCCTTTGAGCAAACAATTTTAGCCGTTCAATTATATTTACCAAATCGCTAATCCGGCTATGGTATACTTGAAATACTTATTTCAAATCAGAAAGGCGGCCTCGATTTTGCCCGCTAAGAAAACATTTCAAGATGATCAAGTTATTGAAAAAATTATGTCTTTATTTTGGCAACAAGGCTACTACCACACGTCGATGGATGAAATCGTCGCGACCAGTGGGGTCAAAAAGCAGAGTCTCTATAATGCCATTGGTGACAAGCATACGCTCTACCTCCGCGCGCTAAGTCGCTACCATCAACAAACGCTCACAAGCTGTACGCAAGCGATGCAACAGCTCGAACAAAGTGGCGCTGATGCGTTGACGGTGCTCAGCATGCTGTTTAGCCGTGATTTAACTAACGCTGACCAGCCAGCTGGTGATCTGATGGCCAACGCGGTCGCTGAATTCGGGACGACTGACACCGATGTCCAGCAAGCCGTTGATTGGTTCTACAATGATTACTTGACCTTGATGTCCGCCGTCATTTTAAAGGGTCAAGCGAGTCAGCAAATCATCAACACGCAATCCAGTACTGCCCTTGCCCAGGCCTTACTCGAAGCCCGGATTGGCCTCCAGACTCGTCTTCGTCAGGGCGCTCACCCAGATATTGCGCTGCGTGAACAAGCTTGGCGCCAATTTTTAACGCGTTAATAACTGCGCATAATAAAACCACAGCCTTCTGATGAATCGGAAAGCTGTGGTTTCTTTTAGCATCTGCATTTTTATTTTATTAATTGATGTTAAATCGTTCATGGCCAGTAAACTGAACACGACTAAACATATTTCTGAACCAACCAATTTTGTGCGGCACTGGTCAGCTGGCTACCATAGTGCTGGCGCAGCTGTTGAGCACCGGCGTAATGGTCGAAGTCAAAGGGGCTCGTCAGCGTTTCACTAGCTAGTAACGCCTTGGCAAACCGTAGATCGTCGACCGTGATCTGCTGGCGATAAGCGAGGTCTTCTTCCGCCGAGACGCGTTGCCACTGGTCGTGAAGGATTGCGGCCGCACGCTGATAACGGCGGTCATGTGTCAATAATGATTGCATATCATCTGGATTAAGTGGTTGGGCCATCGGGATCATCTCCTAAATTCAAATTAACGACCTGGCCAACGACGGGGTGAATCGATAACTTGTCAGTTGGCTGCGCCAATAACCAAATGACATTGGTAAAATGATGCGCGTCAATCTGAGCCTCACCCCGACCGTCCGTTAAGATGAGCGCAAGCGTTGTCGCAGCCGTTTGATGATGCCGGGCTAAGTCGTCAAAAATCGGCTGATAGGCCGTCCCCCCGCCACCATGGCGAGCGAACCGCACCTGTTGCGGGAAACTAGCCTGATACGTTTGACCTGGTTGGACGATTGCATCAAACGGTTTGATCGTAATCGTCGCCGTTAACAGTTGAGTCAAGGTGGCGGCTTGAGCCAACAACTGGCGTAATAAGGCATCGCTGATGGACCCCGACTGGTCAACGTAGACTTGTAAATCCAAACGGGTATCACTGATCTGACCAGGCAACTCCATGCGGGCGGGTTGACGCCGATTAAAGCGAGCGTGTGAGGCCTTCTTGCCACTCGGAATTTGGCCTAATCCCCGGACTAATAATTGCCGCCAGTCGATTTGCGCTGGCTGACTAAGGACGTCCAATTGCGCAGCGACGTGGCCCGCAACCAAGCCCCGACCGGCTTCAGTCGTTTGTTGCCACGCATCCTTGGCTAATTGGCGTAGACGTGATTGCGCCAGATTAGGGTTCGTCAACTGGCCGCTTGCCGACCATTGACGAGCATCGTCAATGGGGCCGGTAGCTGGCAGTGACTCTTGGCCCGTACTTGATTGGCGGTGTTGCGGCCCTTGTGGCGTGGATTTAGTTGTCTGGCCCGCATTCGGCCGTTCTGGATCGGTTGACTGTTGTTGGCGCAATAATCGTAAATAAGTCCCCGAATCCGCGTGTTGCGGTAACGTGACGGGCACCTGCGCCTGTATCTGAGCCAGCGAAATCGCCGTTGCTGGCAACCCGCTCACATACTGATTCACGGCCAAATCCGTCGCTAACGTCACAAGTCGTTGCTGTGTGGCGACTTGATTGCGGTAGCGCAATGGATGTTGCCACACCACGTGTAACGCGACGTGTTTGAGGCCGGCTTGTAACTGGTCGAACCGGGTAAACGTCTGAGCTAAGGCTTGCGGGGCATACTGTAAGACGAGCTGATTATCTACCCAGCTCAAGGCAAACGGCGCGTTCAACTCAGTATTCAGTTGCCGGGGCAAGCGCGTCAGTAATTCGCCATAAAACTGGTCCGTCGCCAATAACTCAATGATGGCACGACTGAGCATTGTCGCAGCTTCCTGCGCCGGATGGGTTGACGCGGTCGTCAACATCGTTTGGCGCCAATTGGCATATTCCGCGGCGTTATTCAGCATCGACCGCACCCCCTTCTATTGATTCGACCAACTCGCGACTTGTTGCAAATATTGATATAGTGCCGTGACATACGGACTTTGTTTGGCAACGTTGGCCGTATAGAGCTGTTTTAGTAACTCACGCTGATGGCCAATCTGTTGGACCAGGGCGAACTGACCATCCTGGCTGAGCGTTTGCAATAATTGCATAAACCGTCCGGCGTTGTGGTCATCAGTCAACGGATAAGTCGCCGTCAGCTGCAAACAACTCGCCAGCACCGTACTCTTTTGCAGCTCGCTCATCGCGGTGAACTGTTTCAAGACTGGGGCAGGGACCACGGCACCGACGGGTTGGGCCTCGTACAGCATCGCCGGCGTCACGTGAATGGCTTGCTGCTCGATAAATTGATAGAAGGCCAGCCCCAGTGTCGCGCCGACATCACCTTGAAAAATATCGAGTGCGACGAGCGTTTGTTGGTCATCCGGCAACTGTTCGAGTTCATATAGGTTGGCTGAGACACGTTCCCAGGCACGGGGCGTCGCCGTTAAGTCCGCCTGCACATCCGTTTGGTTGAGGCGGGTCACATCTTCACTAATAAACTGTTGGACGAGCGGATGAATATTGGGCCGCTGACGCTGTTCATCAGAACGTTGCGCCCAAGCTAGCCAGTCCGCTGGGTCCGCGCGCATCACTAAACGGACGGTCCGGTCTTTGATGGCCGCGTCCCCCGCAACGACGCCGTACGTGCTCTGTTCGAAGCCAGTCATGCTGGCATCGGGATTTTCGGCAAGGATCAGTTGAACTTGTTCGGGCAACCGTAACGAATTGATCGTACGTTGTAAAACGAGGTTCATCAATTCACTTTGAACTGCCTGCGTCCCACGGTTAAACTCGTCGAGCAGCCATAAGATTGGCTGTTGCGGATGGGCTTCGGCGTATTGAACGATTTCAATCAGCGTGTGAGAATAGCCAAATTGGACATCCGCCAATTGACCATAGTGTTGCGTCTGAATAAACGAGTCACTCGTTAGCGGCGGCACTGGAATCGCTAAATCGCCCTTTTCAGAAAGACTGACGACCGTCGTAAATAGTTTTGCCCCGAGCTTTCGCGCCACATCCGCGACGAGTGCTGATTTACCGATACCCGCTTCACCGACAATGTTGGGCACGTTGCCCGCCTTTAACACCACCGGAACTGCCGTTAACAATGCTTGATACGATAACGCCATGAATTCAACCTTCCTTTACTGTTTCACGTGAAACAAACTGAATGATTTTCATTAATGCTAGCAACTACTGTCGTTACTATTATAGAACAGAATCGTATTTTTGATTTGGCTAGCTGTTCGTTTGTCGACTTCTGGAACTGGGTCACAGCTACTGCTTTTAAACTGAGAAATTGGCGCGTTCTAAGCATCCTGCATGCTGAATAACAACCGCACAGCACGTTAGGTCAGTGTCTCATCATACTGACCAGTGGTAATTATCGCTGGCAAACAACAAATTTTTCATATACGGGTTTTCAAGTCCGATGAAAATCACCAAAAATCCCGTGACATCAATGCAAAGGATATAACCAGCTAATAAATATAATTATCAAAAACTTACGGCAAGTTGCCATTAATTGAGCAAAAAGCCTCGTTTTAGCCGATAGTTATTGTAAAATAGGTTAGGTTAGCAATTATTCCAAAAGGGAGTGTGCAAATATGCGCAAGTATCTCGCCGAATTTCTCGGCACGTTTATGTTAGTGTTCTTAGGGACCGCGACCGTTGTGATTGCCAAGGGTGACGTCCTCGCCATTGGATTAGCCTTTGGGTTAGCCATCACCGTCTCCGCCTATGCCTTTGGTGGTATTTCAGGTGGCCACTTCAACCCGGCTGTAACGACCGCGATGTTGATCAATCGCCGAATCGATGCCGCCGACGCGGTCGGTTACATCATCGCCCAAATTATTGGGGCAATCGTCGCTTCCGCAGCTGTTAAGTCCTTCGTCAGCGCGTTAGGCTTATCCGCAACGTCACTCGGACAAACTGATTTTCCAAAAATCGGTAGTGGGATGGCCTTCTTCGTTGAAGCACTCGTTACCTTCTTGTTCTTACTGGTGATTTTGAACGTCACCAGCAACGACCATGGTAACGCGGACTTCGCCGGTTTGACGATTGGTGTAACGTTGGCCTTCCTGATCATCGTTGCCCTCAACTTGACCGGTGGGTCTTTGAACCCTGCCCGTTCAATTGGTCCCGCAATCTTCGCCGGTGGTAGCGCCTTATCACACCTATGGGTCTACATCTTAGCACCAGAAGTTGGTGCCATCTTAGCTGCCTTTTGTGCCCGCGTCATGGGTTCAGAAGACTAAGCCATTTAATTGACTAGTAACGACTGTGCGGCCATGATTTCGTCATTGAAATCATGGCCGCACTTTTTTAGTTTTAATTTTTATCGGCTGAAACACTGGTTTACCATAATGACGTCATAACTGCCTTTGAGCCCGTCCGCAAGCAAGGCCGACTCAGACCGCATTCGGCTCTAAACTTGCCTATTTCCGCCGCCAATGGGTATACCACGAATGCAGCGTCCCAATCAGCAGGCCGATAATCACGACGACCGCCGACACATAACCGAAAATCCCGATGTTCGTGATCCAGCTATTATCCGGATGACTCTGGACGAGTAACGAGGACCCGACGATCAGTGCGGCTAAAATCACTGAGAGCACGATTTTATTGACCATTGAATCGATACGGTCAATGAATAGCTTGCGGTGTGAAAACACCAAGTTGACGCGGGTCTGTCCGTTTTCAAAGGTATCCAAAGCCGACAGCAGGCGCGACGGGATCTTGGGCGCATCCCGTAAGCTCTGCAGACTGGCCAACAAACCGTCCTCTAGCTCATTGCGTATATTAAAGTTTTCGCGAATGTACTTGCGGGCAAATGGGCGGGCCACATCCATCATCGACAGGGTCGGGTCTAAGGGTTCAACGATGCCTTCAATCGTCCCAAAGGCCTTGCCTAGCATCGTGACTGCTGGATTCATCTGAATGTTATTGCTCCGGCAAACCTTGACCATCTCAAATAGTAACCCTTGAAAGTCAATGTCGCCCAAACCCGAATTATAATATTGGCTCAAAAACGGCGCGAGCTCACTGAAGAAGGCTTCCTCGTCAACTGCCCCGGTTCGATTGGAAATGGCCAGAATCGCCTTACCGACTTGATGGGTGTCCTCCGTCGTGACAGCCACGACCACGTTGGCAATCCCCGCCATCAGTGCCGGACTGATTTCGCCCATCATACCAAAGTCTAGGTAGACCAAGCGATACGGCGGCAGTTGGCGTTTACCGAGCTTGCCCACGCGCTGCGGAACCGTGTCATTGTACCCGATATCGCTCGGCTGCAGCTCACGTAACAAGATGTTACCAGGATGCGGGTCCGCATGGAAAAAGCCATCTTGGAACACTTGCTTGAGAAAGTTCTGGACGAGCACATTTGCTAGGTAGCGGCGCTCTTCATCGTATTGATGATCACCCGCTTCATCCGCGGCCAGGACTTTAGCCATAAAATGCTGAATCGTCGTGCCCGGCATGTACTGATTGACCAGAACTTTTTGCGTGCTGTACTTGCCGTAGACGCGCGGCACGCGAATGATATCATCACCGTCATTCAACCGGTAAAAGCGTGAGCCGTTTTTGACCTCAATGCTCGTATCCAGTTCGTTAAACAGCGACCGCTTGATTTCCGCCACCATTTCCTGCATGTCGACAACCGACGATTCCGGAATGTAGCGCAACAGTGGTAATGCCCGCTCGAACAGTGAAATATCTAGCGCCACTTCGGCATCGATGCCCGGATGTTGAACCTTGACCACCACTTTTTGACCGTTCAGTAAAGTCGCGTGATGGGTCTGTCCCATTGATGCGGATGCAAACGGCTGCTCATTGAATTGGGCGAACATTTCATCGATTGGCTTACCCGTCTGCCGCTCAATCGTTTGTTGGACGACGTCGAAATCGTCGGCGCGAACATTATTCTGCAATTTTTTGAATTCATTGGCGAACTCCGGCTTAACGATATCCGTTCGTGACGACAGAATCTGCCCGATTTTAATAAAAGTGGGTCCCAGTTCTTCGAATGCCGCGCGAACCTGGTCAGGATTCTTCTGACGCGCCAGATTACTCAGCACATTGTACTTGCGCAACACACTCACAATCGTCCGGAAACGCGTGTGGCGGTTCTGATTCACTTGCCATTGCGGCTTCTGTTCGTCACTAGTCGTCATCGGCGGTTCCTCCTCACAAATTACTTGATAGTGCTATTATCCAACTTTCCAGCCGATTCCGCACCTGCTAACGTGTTTTTTTCATAAAAAATTAGCGCACATTGATTATCGGTGGTCATTAATCAATTTTAAAACGCTATCCGCCAGCTTGTAGCGAATAGCGTTTCAGTATTTAAGCTTCATTGGGGACTTGGTGGGCCTTCAGCCACTCCGCTAACGCCACCATCACTTCATCCGTGTCGGGGTTGGTCGTGACGTCCAGAATCAGTACCACGGCTTCATCATCGGTATAACTCAATCGAATGCCATTCGCGTACAAGAATATAATGCCGCTGAAGAACGCGGTCCGTTTATTGCCATCCACAAAGATATGCTTCTTCGTTATTTTCTGAATCATAAACGCGGCCTTAATCCAGATATTAGGATACAATTCCTTGCCAAACAAGACCTGTTGCGGTTGTTCAATCACAATTTCAAGTCCCTGCGAATACTGAACACCGCCATATTTCTTATCGGCACGCTTGATAATATCTTGGTTGAGGTCAATGAGGAATTGCTTATTTAGGTATCTCATAAGTCCTCCAGTCGTTTCAATAAGTCGCCGTGTTGGTCAAGAATATGGTCGGCCATCGCTAACAGGTCGGTCTGCTCATCCGCTACCTTGCGAAATGTGATCTCCTGGCCGTCAGGGGAAACAATTTTTTCAAAACTAGTCTCACTCGTGGCGTTTAGCGCTTCCCGGTCTTTTTTAGACACCCGGAAAGCAAATGAATTGCCGTTTTTGAACATTTTGATGTGATCTGAATTGTTTTCGCTCATCGATAATCCTCCTCGTATTTTCGTGTGTACATTATAGCATGTTGTACACACATTCTTATTTTTATGTCACTGCCCCCGGCCCCGTACGTTGAAGTTACTAACTTAGCGACAACTGCCAATAACGCCTGATAATCTGAGGCTCTGATGTGCCAATCAGCGGCAGCAATCGCGTCTCTCCAGCCCTCCCAGCCCACAATCCGCGACCCGTCAGTATCCCTAAGACATTTTCCAATCAATTTTCAAAAAAAGATTGACAAATAATCTTCACGGTTGTAAGTTAGAACCACATTAAAAAACGGTTAACAAACACGTTGACGAACAAAGTAAATTTCCTAGCAGTGTTTAGAGAGTGTCAGCTTGGTGAAATGACATCACGACTAGCTAATTGAAAATCAGCTCTGAGTGGCAGTGACGAGCGTCTCGTTAGTTGCTGTTGGTTGCTCCCATTATTGAGCCCGGGTATCGCAAGTGGCCGGTCACTTGCCGTACCTTCTGAGGTGTCCGTAGCAATGCGGTCACAAAGCTAAGGTGGTAACACGTGTAAAAACGTCCTGGTTTCTGAGTCTAACTCAGATATCAGGGCGTTTTTTGGTTAATCGCAACTTTTTAAAGGCGTCATTACGAGCAATCGTTGACCCGAACACACAAAGGAGTGCTGATTTTATGCTAAATCGTATCCAAAAACGCAACTTGACCAAACGTGATTATGTCACTTTAAGCTCAATGATTTTCGCCCTATTCTTCGGGGCTGGTAACCTGATTTTTCCGCTACATCTCGGCCAATTAGCTGGTTCACACTGGGGCATGGCGGCCGTGGGCTTTCTCGTAACGGCCGTTTTATTACCGTTACTCTCCGTTCTAGCCGTTTGTGTCACTAAATCAAAAGGGGTCTACGATATTGGTCGGCCCTTGGGTGCAACTTTTGCGGTCGTCTTCATGGTCCTGATTCACTTCACGATTGGGCCCTTCTTCGGGACACCCCGGACGGCCACCGTTTCGTTCACCGTTGGATTAGCGCCATTCTTCCCAGCCAAGTACCAATCACTGGCACTCCTACTGTTCTCAGCCGCATTCTTCGGTCTGGCTTACTACCTCTCCGTTGAGCAAAGCAAGATCATGGCTCGCGTCGGCAAATTATTAAATCCATTATTCTTATTATTGCTCGTGGTAATCTTCGCCGTCGCCTTTAGTAGCCCATTAGCACATGCTGGTAGCACGACTGCCACCGCAGCTTACCAGAGTGCCGGGTTCACTAACGGTTTCTTGCAAGGTTACAACACGATGGACGCCCTGGCTGGTCTCGCACTCGGGGTCACCATCGTCACGGCCGTTAACTTTATGGGGCCAAACGGATCCCAACAAGGCTGCCTGGGTGACTGCCCGCGCCGGCTTCTTCTCAATGGCGTTTGAAGGGTTGATCTACGTCTTATTGATCTTATTAGGGGCACAATCCCTCGGTCGCTTCAAATTATCAGATAATGGTGGCGTTGCTTTTGACCAAATCGTCAATCATTACATGGGGACAGTCGGGCAGGCCGTATTAGCCGTCTTGATCGTCACGACCTGTTTGACGACCGCCATTGGTTTAGTCGCCGCCTTTGCCCAAGACTTCCATAAACATTTCGGTTTCTTGAGCTACAAAGCTTGGTTACGCATCACCTGCCTCGCCTCATTCTTGACGGCGAACGTCGGACTCAATCAAATCATCGCCTGGTCCACACCCGTCTTGATGTTCCTGTACCCACTCGCGATGGCCTTGATCTTCTTATCCATCCTGTCGCCGCTCTTCCATAAGTCACGCGTCGTTTACGTCTGGGTCGTCGTCTTCACCGTTGTTCCCGCCGTCTTCGACATGGTCGCAGCGTTTCCAGCAGTCGTTAGCCAAAGTGCCTTTGGTCAAGCCATGGCACACGTCCAAAGCTACTTGCCACTAGCCAGTAGCGGAATGGACTGGCTCGTACCTGCACTAGTCGGCGCCGTCTTCGGGACCGTTCATTACCTCGTCACGCGGCAAAATCAGGCCAGCATGGGTATGGAATTGCCGGTCAAACATTAGATTTAGTTGCGATTGATAATTGCAAATGCATCTTTAAACTAATTTTGGTGCGATGTTTGATGAAGTCCTTTTAAATATGAAATGAGCCCTGTCAGCGTTTGCCGGCAGGGCTCATTTGGGGTGTAGGAGTTATTTTGGTTCTGGTTTGAGAGTAACTTTCATCGCTGACTGTCCATGTTGAATCGTTGCCGGCCAGTCATCCGTCCGAGCTGTGATTCGCCCAGGTTGTGTGAAGAAAGTGACGACGACATCATCATAACCATGTTGCTTGATCAGGTCACGATCAAAAGTCATCAGTAGATCCCCCGCATGCACAACTTGGCCATCTTGGTAGTAAGTCGTAAAGCCAGCACCACGAAGGTTGACCGTCCCTAAGCCGACATGAATAATCGTTTCAAGTCCGGCGTCAGAAACAATTCCTAGTGTGTGTTTCGTCGAGAACGTGAACCGAATCGTCCCGTCAAACGGTGCGTATAGCTGGCCATCATTTGGTTGAATTGCAAAACCAACGCCTGGTAAGCCTTGACCTCGATTCCCATTTTTGACTGCTTCAAGCATCATCGGTTGACCACTGACAGGTGCTAATACTTTCGTTGTCAGCGCATCGTCAACGGTTGCGACCGTCGCTGGTGCATCCGCAACTTCACCAGTTGCAAGCTTCGTCTGCAGTTCTTCGACGATTTCGGCGTGTTTTTTCTCCGTAATCGTTACTTTGAACATGAAGACGAGTAATGACAAAATCGCACAAGCCAATGGTAGGTAAAAGGCCAGTAATTCAAACGTGTGGATGTTGCTGGCGGTCATATCAGCGGCAGTGGCGCTGCCAGTCATCCCGGCAACTAAGGCAATCGCACCCACGATCCCGTTGGAAAAGGCACCCGTGATCTTGTCGAGCATTGGCCGTACAGCTAAGACAACGGCTTCATTCCGGTTACCATTCTTCAATTGTCCGTATTCGATGGCATCCGTCATCGATAATACCGTGACGAGTTGGGCAAAATTGATGTTGAAGAGGACCAACCCAATAATCAATAACGTCAAATTAGTATGGGCCACGATAAAGATAATGTAAGCCAAAATCATTGAGCATTGGCCGAGTGCAAACAGGACTTTCCGTGGAATGAACCGGTTCAAGATTGGGTATAGTGGCGAGGTAACAAAGCCAATCACCGTTGCAACGGCACCAGCAATCCAGAATTCGCCGGGCTTCCCAATCACAAATTTAAAGAGGTAGAACAAGACACCGTTAGTCGTCACATAAGCTAAAGAATAGAACAGATAGCCGAGACTGACCCACATGATCTGATCGTTTTTAATGATTCCCATGAAGACGCCTTTGATCGTCGTCTTCTGCTTAGCGGCTTCTCGAATTGCATTGTGTTTTTCACTCGTTCCAAAAGCCACACATAACGCTGACAGGATCGCCACAATCCCGACAATAATAGCAAACGCTAACCAACCTTGAGGACCCTGAGTATGCTTCCCTGTCGCCATAAAGGTAAAGTAAGTCGTAATCGGTACCACGACCATCGTCAGGCCGTTCCAACCAATCGTTCCAGTAAAACTACCTAATGCGGTATAAATCCCACGGGCGTGACTATCCTCGCTGATTGCGGGAACCATGCCCCAATATGAAACGTCAGTTAATGAGTAAAAGACATCTAGAATAATAAATAAAATCACGAAAACAATGGCAAATAGAATCCAATTAACTTTGGCTAAGCCAAAAATGCCTGAAAAGATCACGACTAATAAGACCGAACTGACAATACTCCCAATCACTTGCCACGGCGTAAACTTGCCCCAGCGTGTCTCGGTATTATCAACGATATTCCCAAGAATCGGGTCGACGACGACTTCCGCTAACCGAATCACAACGACTAATCCGGTAATTAGTCCAATCAATCGATTTGCAATGGCCGGCGCCACGCCGCTAAACATCCCGCTGGTCACGAATACGATAAAGTAAGTACTTAACGCGCCATAAAAGGCTGAGTGACCGAGATTACCAAGCCCGAATGCCACGCCTTCGTTGATTTGGCGCCATGACAGCTTCTTCTTCGTCACTGGTTGTTGTTCCACATTTTGTTCCATTAGTTTCACCCCGTTTATTTATTTTGGCATCGTGTAAACTTGAACACCGTAACCGGCTAGCGCTTGTTCTCCCTGTATCGATTGGTCACTGAATACAGCGTGTAACGGTTGAGCCAACGTCACAGTGGTCGGCTGGTGACTAAAATTAATCACGAAATAATAGCGTTCCGTTGCATTCTCACGAACTTGAATCGCGACTTTTGGCGTTGCTTTGGTGATTGGTAAGCTTGGCTTGAGTTCAAGTTGAATCGCCAATTGTTCATAGAAGGCCGCCAAAAAGTCAGTATCTGTTCGAGCCGCAAGATAGTATGCGCTTCCATTTTCAAGCGTGTTTTTAGTCACTGCGGGTGTGCCGGCATAGAAATCCTTTTGATAAGTGCCCAGCGTCTCGGCCGTCGTCGTCTCAATCACATCACAGTAATCATTGATTTGATAAGCTTGATGATAGGCCGTTAATGCATTGTGCTGTTGCGGATATAACGTATCCGTTTCTTGTACCTTGAGGCCATAGGTTGCTTGTAAATCGGCTAACCCATCACCCTGGTAGGCCAAGAAATCACGGTCAACAACGCCTGTGATATAGGTGCCGACTAAGTGTCCACCCTGTTCAACATAGGCCTTTAGTTTGGCCGCAAATTCCGCACTCATCATAAAGTGCATCGGGTCGATGATGAGGTCATATGCGGATAGATCATCAGTCGTTGCGAGGATTTCGACTGGAATGTCATGTTCCCAGAAATATTGATAATGTTCCTGAATCGTCCGCCAATATTGCTTGGTCTCATTGGCATAATTGCGCGCATCATCCAGGGCCCACATGTTATCGTAATCGAAAACGATGCCGACTTTCGCCCTCGAACGCGTCGTTGCGTGCGCCGCTTGTAGCTGTTGCAAATCTTGCCCCACTTGTTGGACATCCTTGAAGGCCCGAGTCTTAGTTCCCCGACGATTGGTAACGACTGCCCCGTGAAACATTTCAGAAGCTCCCAATGATTGGTGCAGTTGGAAATATAAGACGGAGTCCGCGCCATGGGCAATCTGTTGCAAGCTGCCCATTTCGTGCATGCCAGGACGTTTGGCCCGGTTGTACGGATGCCAATTGACTTGCGATGGCGTGCTTTCCATAATTAGGTAGTTATCATGCTTGAGGCTCCGCATCGTATCATTCATCAAAGCAGTCTTCATAGCTAAGTGCGCGGTGCTTTCATAGCCATTGCTCCAGTTCGGATAAGAATCCCAGCTAACAATATCGACATGCTTAGCAAATTTTTGATAGTCCAAGTCGTAGAAGACGTGTGACTCGGATGGATTGCCACCCATAAAGTTGGCCGTAACTGGTACGTTCGGTGTGAGCTCACGTAGCGGTTGGATTTCCGATTCAAAGAAATCAATCGTCTGGTCAGTCACAAACCGGCGCCAATCCAGGTTTAATCCCATCACCCCAGTATCTCCTAATGGTGACGGTGCTTGGACCTGATCCCAGCTTGTATAATCATGACTCCAAAAGTCATTCCAATAAGCGTGATTCAAATGGCCTAAGGTCTGATACTTTTTTTGAATCCACTGACGAAAGGCTGCCTGACACAAGTCACAGTAGCAAGCACCACCGTATTCGTTGGAGATATGCCACAATAACAAGCTCGGTCGCTTACCATATCGTTCGGCTAGCTTCCGATTGATGGCTTGCACCTTTTCACGATAAATGGGAGAGGTAAAACAATGGTTATGGCGCTCGCCAAATTGATTCCGTTGGCCCTGTTCATTGACCCGCAACACTTCTGGATACTTTTCAGCCAACCAACGTGGCCGGGCACCGCTTGGCGTTGACAGGATAATCTTGGTTCCTTGTACTTCAGCTTGATCAAAGATTTCATCCAGCCAACTGAAGTCATAATGTCCCTCAGAAGGTTCTAACTTATCCCAAGCAAAAATACCCAACGTTACCGTATTAATTTTGGCTTGCTTAAATGCTTTAAAATCTTGTTTGATGACGCCGGGCTGGTCCAGCCATTGATCTGGATTGTAATCACCACCATGTAAAAATTCAGTGGTCTTGATTGGATTGGTCATTTGCAACGCACCCTCACTTTTCTGTCTAATCAATTTATCTTTAACAGCTCTTATGATAAGCGCTTTCATTGTCGAATGTAAGCCGTTTTACTAAAATAATTACTAAATATGAGTAAACAACATTTACGTTCCGTTTATTATCGTTACTACTTTTATTTCCGCGAATGAAAGCGTATTATTACTGTGAAGGCATTTCAATCAGTAACCAATTGTTTATTAATCCACATTGAGAGGGGTGTGTTTCAATGCCAACTATTCGTGAAATTGCCGCTAAGGCTGGCTACTCACCAGCGACTGTCTCGCGGCTATTAAATAACGACCCGACATTTTCAATCTCAGATCACGCGCGTCAAAAGATTCTCCAGACGGCTCAAAACTTAAATTATCAGCAGCCGAACACGACTCACGGCCTGACTTACCAGGTTGCGGTCATTTTTGCGGTGCAGCCGAAACAAGAATTAGAAGATATTTATTTCAGCAATCTCCGGCAAGGGCTAGTGGAACATGGTAAACAGGCTAATCTGGACCTGACTTTTTATCCTGACATTGACCACATCCCCGCCGATATTGATGGGGTTATGGCAGTCGGTGAATTCGACACCCCAACCCTCAAGCACTTGCGGCAACTGACGCCTCACCGGATTTTTGTCGATTCCAACCCGGATCCGCGACATTTCAATTCGGTTCAACCAAATCTGCAAGCCATCACTGAGTACGCGATCGACCAATTAATCGCTGCCGGCAAAACGCCAATTGGGCTCATTAACGGTGGTTATTGGAGTAAAGATCAACAAGTCACCCATCATCAAGACCCACGACAAAAGTACTTTGAAAGTCGCTTGCGTGAATTGCAGCTCTTCGACGAACGATTTATGTTCGTTGGTGGCTCTTTTTCAGTTGCCAGTGGCTATCAACTAGGTCAGCAGGTCGTCCAATCGTTGTACAGACAGGCACTCCCTAAAGGATTCCTAATCGGTTCAGATCCCCTAGCAGTCGGTGTCTTACAGGCTTTCAACGAAAACAAGATCACCGTTCCCGCTGACACATCGATCATCAGCATCAACGATATCGACATTGCCCGCTACGTCTCACCGCCATTGACCACTTTTCATATTGATACGGATGACATCGCGGCACAGGCAATCGCGACGCTTAAAGATACCATCATCTTTGATCGTCCTCAGAAACGGATGGTCTTAGTCGATGCGAAATTAGTCTATCGTAAGAGTTTTCTAAAGCCGCGGACTGATTAAATTTGTAAAATACCACCAAAAAAAGACATTTTTGACAATCAGTTTGGCGGCCTTCCGCACGAACTGGTGTCAAAAATGTCTTTTATTAATGCTTAAGTAAATCTAATCTTGCTTTGCGATTGTACTATTTTCTGTTTATTCGATTAGCAACGGACCAGTTACTAATTTCTTTAATAGCTATCGCCAAACCACTGGCCCGCCTATTGCGCCTCCGCCTGCGGATAAGTAATCAAATTGCCACTTTCAAAAGCTGGTAGGCCTTTAACGGCACGATACATCGCCCGTTCGATTTGTTGTAGGCCGCCACCATTGGCAATGGCCATTTTGAGGTCATATTGTTTGACCGCCTTGCTCAATGCTTTGGATGTCGCATGCTTGTTTTGGTTTTGGACCATGACGACAATATCTGTTTGGCTGAGTTGTTGATTGTAGAAGCTGGCGCTGTTGCTATGTTTGAAGGCGTCAATCAGTAGTGCATGACCGTTGTGTTCATCAATCAACTGGGTGATCTGTTGCTGCCGGGTGTTGGCGTCACCCATGACAACGGCGACCGTTTGGGCTTTTAAATCAAAGGCTAACGTTTGAATTGGTTCGGCCGGACCGGTAGAAGTGGTCGACTTGACCCGTTTTTCAGGTCGATTCGCCTGTGCGCCCAGGGGCCGATGACTATGATGGACATAGCGAACGACTGGTTTGTCAGGCTGCTCATTAAACCAAGCGAGGTCGACTAACTGGCCATCATTGATCCGTTGGCGCAAGGCGTCGCGACCTGAAATTTTAAACGTCTCAACGGCGGGATTAACACTCGCTAATGGGGTGCCTTGGTAATTTTGGGTAATCTGATAAGTATCATCAAATGAGTTGTAGTTAACAACGTAGAGCGGGGCCACGGTAATTAAATTTGGAACCTCCGCGTGACTCAAGATTTTTTCAATATAGGGATGATTCTTGCCTCTTTGCATTGTTCCGACTTGAACCCAATCGCCATTTTGAATTTCTAATTGTCTAGCTAGGATTTCATCGTAATAGTAATGTGGTGCTTTGTCATTATCTGGATCAATTAAATCAAACCCTTTTAGTCGCCGTCTAACTTGCATCACGGTATGGTTTGGTTCATCTGGAGATGGTTTAGTTGATTGGGTGACCAGCTCAGTGGATGTTTTTTCAGTCGTTGGCTCCTCAGTTGCTGACTTCTCAGTATTTATCTTCTCAATTGTCGGCCGATCCGTATTCAGTGTCGCTTCATTTTTAACGGTCGGGTCCGGTCTTGACTGTGTGGGTGCTTCTGAATGGGTATCTTCTTTATTTTCTGTCTGTTCTAGTGGTGTCTCGGATGCGGCTAATTTTAAAATTTCTTGGATGGTCACAGCGCCGCTTGCTAAGCCATCGTCAGTCGGTTGAATCATGGCCAGTGTTTTTTCAATGGCCATTCGATAATCACGATATTTCTGCATATATTATCCTCCTCGATTTAAAATTTAGTTTGGTACGCTCTATTATCAATGAAACAGCGCTACTTTACCAGTGTCTTCAAAAGTTACCCTTCCAACACCGCCAAAAACACCTGGCCCATCAGTGCTGCATCATCCGCCACTGAGGCGCGCATATAAGCGGCTTGTTGTTCCTGAGTATAATTGATCTCGAAGCCATGTTGCCGCGCTAAAACGGCCGTGAATAGCCGGGTCGTCCGTCCATTACCTTCACGGAACGGATGAAACATATTGATTTCAGTCACGAGACTGCCTAACGCCTGGGCGATTTTTTCACGGTCGTCGGGCAATTGTGCATAATCGTCGAGTTGGCGCTGAATATCTAATTCAGCATTACCGAACAGGGCGACGGGATGAAAAAACGTGACGACCCCGTCCATCGTTTTATTGAAATCAACTTCGCGATAGTGGCCGGCCCAATCGTAAATTTGATCCAGTAAATAAGCATTGATTAACTTCATTTCTTCAATCTTACGTCCGGTCAACTGCTGACCATTGGGCAACCTGTATTGATTTTGAATCAAGGCTTGTTGCTGTTGCGTGCTTATCTTGTACTCGATTTTCTGTAACGTTTCCGCGTTGGTTATTCCTAACAAATTACGCAATGTGCCATTTGGTTGAAGGTAGTCCGCCCAGACTTTTCTCATTCAGCTTTACGGTCGGCGGAGGCTTGAATTGTTGCTAGCATCTCTTGTGCACTGATTGGCCCATCCTCATAAAAACGACTCGCATCCTCAATATCTCGCTTCGTTGGTTCAAAGCCCTCATACATATTACTGATAATGGCATTCAGAGTTGCCCGATACTCCTTGCGATTCCGAAATGGCACGTCCATAATCGTCAGTTTTTGGTCATCGTGTTCTAGATACATAATTTGATCGTCCTCCTTGAATTGTGTCAATGCAGGAAAAACTGCATCATCCGCTGCCAAAATTTGAATCAAGCGCACCGCGGCGCCACTTGGTTGATAGTCTGCTTGTTCCCAGTGCTGCACCGTTCGAACTGATGTGTTGAGTAGCTTCGCCAGTTGGGCTTGACTAATTCGGTAATGTTGCCGAATTTGTTTGAGCGTTGCCGCTGTCGATTTCATTTCCATCACCTCACCGCTATTATACCCTTCAAGGGTAGATCCGTCCTGTTTACGAACTTGCGCCACCCCAACACACCGCTCATAACAAGCAAGCCATATTATTTAGATACGCAATTCATTGGTGCTGCCATTTTTTAAATCGAATAAAATCTAGTTCATTGTCGATGTTTAACGATTGGCACAAAAAAGCCACTAAAGATTAGTGACTTTGCGGCCATTTCAATGGTTCATTTCATCAACTTGCCTTGAGACGTTTTTTTCCATCAGAATAAATTCATATTCCGAATTATTAGAAGCAACCATCTCAGTACCAACTTTCACATAACCGGCCTTAATATAGACTTTGATGGCTCGCTCATTGAACGCCACCACTGATAAAACTAATGTTTGATACTTCTGATGTTGCAAAACAAAATGTTCAATCAACTTCAGAAACGATAACCCGAGCCCCTGACCAGTTAGATCAGGTTTAAGCCCCAACCCGATTTCTGCCTTTCGTGCTGATAACGGCTCAATACAAAAGTAGCCGGTCAACTCATCATCATTGACAACCTGAAAATAGCGGTCTCCTCTTAAGTCTGGCGAGATAATTTCTTCAAAATCCTCGGGGTCTTCGGTCATATCATAAAATGAATAGACGCCCTCATAATGCCAATCATTGGCGATAGTTTCGGCATTACCTTGGGAAAGCATCTCAATCTTTATCTTTTTAAATTGTTCCATTCGTCAATCCTCCTGTATTCTCAATGAAAAAAACACACCTACTAAGATAACTAATGCCATCAAACCAAAGGCTAATGACACACCGGCTGCATGATAAACATATCCAAATAAACTTGTACCAAGTGGTGCAGCAATTGTAAAAAGTGATGTAACAGTTGTAAAAATCGCAACCCTGCCATTTTCTGGCACAATTTCTAAAAGCCAAGAATCCATGGCACTATCTACAAAGGCCATTAAGGTCCCTAATAAAAATACTGTTACAATAGTTAATTGCCAACTTTTTATGAACATGAAACTAAACAAAGCGGATGAACATGCTAAGAACCCAACGATTGCAATTGGTTTTACACGCCATTTACCGGCCACAATACCAAATAATGTAGATCCAAGTATCATCCCAGCCATTAGTCCACTATCTACAAATCCATAGACAGTCGCTCCCATTTTTAATACCTCATTGACAAAAGCCGTTAATATTACATCAAGCGGGGCAAATGAAATATTAACAGCAATTGCCAGCAGAATAATTCCAACTAGAAGTTTTGAACTAAGAATATGTCGAAATGTCTGTATCATGTCAAAATTACTAGAATCTTCATTTACTACCACATTTATTTTTAAAAACATCGCTAATATACTTGATATCATGAAAACAAAAGAAATCATTGTGAAGAGAGTTTGATACCCAAAAGCATCAAAAACAACACCACTGATAGACACACCAATAAGCTCGAACGCAGCAGTAATGCTATTTGATAAGCCTACCCACGTTCCCAATTTAGAACTTGAACCCGCTACCTCTGGAATAATTGTTGTCGTAGCAGCTGTTCGAAGTTGTTCAAAAACTTGTATGACAATATTAATAATAATTGCAAGCCAAATACCAAAACGTGTGGTACAAGCAATCGCAATTATTAAGAAAAGCACCGCACGTATTAAGTCACTATATACCATTAAAAATTTGGACCCTCTTTTATTTGCAAGCGCGGAAATAACGACAGCAAAGATAGCAGGTAAAGATTGTAGAACTCCTGCTAAGACTAACGTTGAAACTTTCCCACTAGATTTAAGAACGAACCAATATATGGCCAATGCAGAGGCACTGTTGGCCGCTGATGACGCGGAAACAGAGGATAAATATTTTATTACTTCGAAACCTGATATTTTTGTTTGCCTTTTCATTTCTACCCCTATGTTGTATAAATGTGATATTCAAGAGATTTTGCTTTCAATTCGTGAGTAACAAGAGCAAGTTTTCTCTCATAATCACTTTCAGTTTGATCCAATAACAATCCAATGTATGTACCAGTATGCGACACTATTACGCCAAGTATCGAAAAATCATCGACAATCTGAAGCATTTCCGTCAAATATTTTTTAGGCAAAACATCTTGATTAATAATTGCACTTTGAGTACATACACGTCCTATTGCTGAAACATCACGCTTTTTCATAACATGACGAAGATCTGCTAACAGAGTCTCTTGAAGATAAAACGTGTTTAATGTTTGCTCCTGCCTTTTTTTATAACAAGATATTGTGTCGATTACACCGCCCTCATCAACAGCTAAGATTGTGATTGATGGAAGAAAATCATATTTTTCTTCACACTGTCCAATGCGATTATAAAAAAGCACACTTTTGTCGTACATAACTGCATCAGAAAGCTCAACCGTAGATATAATTTTCCCAATCTGTTCCAGATTAACCTTAATTTTTGAATAATCTATAAATGCCCGTATTGCAGCGACTAAATCTGCTGAAGAGCTTGACAACCCTTTACCCTCCGGAATCCTACTCTCAACAATAAAAGTGCCCGATACAGTAATTTTGAGCAATTCAGCCAATCCTTTGATTGCTGCAATAACTTTTGTTTTATAACTTGGGACCACGCGCACTAATCCAGAATTATCCGGAATGAATTTTACCTTAGAATTTAAATTTATCGGCATTGTTACTAAAAAAAACTAGTTTTATTTACAAATCTGTTTCCTTGTATGATTTCACCAAAAGATGCATGTGACTCTCCATATCCCGACATCAATCTGATTGCTTCCTTATACTTTTTTATATTCCTTAACAATCTGATCAACTAAGTATCTAATCTCGTTTTTCCCAATTAAGATTCCATCAAAGTCAATCGTTATTTCTATTTTTCCCTTCCAACACATAAATAACTAGTGGAAAATCTATCGGTGTTTGAATAATTTCTTTAAACTTAACCCTTGTGGACATATTCAAAGGTGTTAGTTTTATTTTTCTTGCATATACATATGCTATTTGAACAAAACCAGACTTTTCATTTCGAGATGGAAAATTTAATGTACTCAGAATCTCATCAAAAGAAAGTCTTTGTCTCCAGAAAAGTTCCATAAAATTATCAGTCATCATGCTTACACACTCTTCTAGGCTAGGAGTAAAATCACTACGTCCAATCATCATCGGTAACATATTAACGAAGTGTCCCTGGATATATAACTCTTCTTTAAACCTATTTACATAGGGTATAGCAATATTCAATTTATCCTTAAAGTTTGAACAGTATCTTTTTGAAAGAACATTTGAAATTATCTCCCCCATTAGAATGTTTATAGAAGTTAAGCTTTGCTTTTTTTTGATCAACTTAAATTGAACTCTTTGTTGAGAAATCTCCCAATCCTTTTCAGATATCCATATAATTTTAATGTCATCAATTCTGGTATACTTTTCTGCCCATTCCTTCCTGATTCTAACCAGATCATTCCTTGTCATACCAAAGTTTGGCTTTTCAACAAAAGCTAAAAAGTTTGAACTCGTCGGTAACTCTTGTTGAACGCCATTATAATAATCAACCACTTGATTCCAAAAAAGATGCACAGAAAATTGGTCAAAAATAATATGATGAAATTGAAACAATACTCTAACATTAGTTTTACTCAAGCGATAAATGGTTATCTTGTACAAGGGACCATCATCTAAGTTAAACCTAGTTTTGTTTATATTTTCCAGGACTACAAACGAAACATCATTCGTATCAGTTTGTATCGAAGTTCTCTCCGAAAACATTAACTGATTATCTTTTAAGTAAAAGTAGACGTTGTAGGCACTTTGACTTTGTAGTACGCACTCAATTGCTTTTTTTAGCCTCTTTATCCCAACCCTTCCCGATACGTCAACTGTAAATGTAACTTTTGACTGCTGGTTTTTAGAAGAATGGGTTTTCTCAGATAACCAAATTTGCGTCTGAGAACTTGTTGCTGGCGAACCTTTTAACAGGCCCTTTGAATCCGGGGCATTAAATACTTTCATGTTCATCTCCAATTCTTGTAAATGTATGATTCAAAATAAACCATTACCGCCTTCTGTGAAATATAATTTCAAAATAATAAAAGCATTAAAATCGTTCAAAATGATTAATTGATTAAACATTAATTGTCTTACTGTAATCTAGATGTAACTAATTGTCAATTTTTTAATTAATCTTTAATTTAAAAAAAGAGTAGCATTCAACGGGGGTATTTAATATTTTAAAGACCCCAAAATTAATCATGTAATAGGAGAAGCCATGAACACTAACAACGATTCATTAAAGACTTTCAATAATCAAAAAATTGATTGGGAACACACCATTTCAGGAGGTTTCAAGTTCAAATAATCACATATCTATTTTCGCCAAACTTGAGTCCATTCAATATGCTTAACAACGTAAAGGTTCGTCCCGCATATTACATCATTGAACAGGCCATAAAATCCGGAAAAATCAATCAGAATACTACAGTAATCGAATCCTCATCCGGTAATTTTGGAGTTTCACTGGCAACTATTTGTAACTTATTGCAATTAAAATTCATTGCAGTTATAGAGCCAAATATTAGTCCTTGTCCCCTAATACTGCGTACCGGACTTTAACGTTAACATTATTTATATTAACGTTCCTTGAACGAATTAACAGTCTGCCACCAATTCAAGTCAGTCGCTACTGCCAACGAGCAAAAATGAAATTAGCGCACCCGAAAGCATCACCAAAATAAGTGCCCATTACTACGGCACCTGCTATTCGGAATAATAAAATTGATAACTACGAAAATTTAGTATACGATATTACCGTATTCAATAATGGTTTGACGTTACCCCGTTTGATCAATAGTCAATCAATTCGTGGGCTCGGAAGTCCGTATCAAATGCGCCCATCCAAAGTTTTTTAATCTGACAGTCTATTTTTTGCTGGAATGTTAATATTCACTTGTAACAGTACAACAGTGAAGTCAAACTAACATTAGCTAGAGCGAGCGGTATAAAAATTAACGAACGTTTGTGAGATCGCAAATTTTACTTGAAATACAATTTTGGAGGCAACTATGAATTTTCTTCCGATAACTAACTATGATTCTTCACCTAAAGCGATTATTAATCCCTTTAGAGATGAAGATTATCAATTTCCAGATAAGATGTTACTGGCATTCGTAACGCCAGAAGTGATGCGTAAGTTTAGTCAAGAATACAACGCTGAAGCGTTAGCAACTTTTCCGATGTTTTCGGGTGCCATTCAGGTCTTTCAAATTAATTGGCATGGTGAAACGATGGGGGTCTGTCGTTCGGTTTTGGGTGCACCAGCCGCTGCACAGATTATGGAATTCCTAATTGCTTATGGTGCCAAACAGATTATTGCGGTAGGCTCTTGCGGTGTTCTGCGAGAAATTCCAGAGAATTCTTTTTTAATTGTTACGGAAGCTTTGCGTGATGAGGGGACATCCTATCATTACTTGCCAGCAGCGCCAAGTATTCAGCTTGATTCGGACATAATTGCATCTGTTCAGGCGTCACTACGCAAGAATTCAGTTGCAGCAAAAACCGTCAAGACTTGGACAACCGACGCTTTCTTTCGTGAGACACCTGCATTGGCTGATCAGTATGTGGCACAGGGATTTGAAGTCGTGGAGATGGAATGCTCAGCACTAGCCGCAATTGCTCGTTTTCGCAGGATAAAGTTTGGCCAGATTCTTTTCACGGCTGACTCTTTAGCTAATCCCAAAGCATGGGTGGCACGGAATAGAGGACGAGGTGCGCATACAATGGCATTAATCAATGCGCTGAACTGTTTGATTGACCTTTAGCATTTCACAACCAGAAAGGAAAAATCATGAGCGAAAAATTAACTGATCTACAAAAAAGCATCCAACAAGCAACTGCAGCGCTAAATGGTGATTATTCAAACGTCACGGTCCACGAATCATCGCTGCAACCAGTACCTCACTATTCGGCACAAGATATCAAAGCGATTCGTTCAGAGCTTGGCATCACACAGCGCGTTCTGGCGGTAGTTTTGGCGGTCTCCCCGCGCACGGTTGAAGCTTGGGAAGCTGGCAAATCTCAGCCAAATGGCAGCGCCTGCCGGTTACTACAATTAATTCAGCAGTATCCTAACTTGATTGAAGAAATTTTTACGACTAAATGATTAAAACTAAACCATCCTGAGCCGTTCTGCTAATCCACAGTACAGCTCAGGATGTTTTTCGTTATTTCGTACTCTCCCGTTCCACCAGTGTCGTTCCCAGCTCGATCCGTTGGGCCGCTTGGTGAGCGTCTTGGAATCGGTTGACTAACAGGTCGACGGCGGTCTTGCCCATCAGTTCCGTCTCAACGTTGACCGAGCTGATTTCAGGGTAAACGTATTCCGCCAGCGAGGTATTGTTGAAGCTAAACAGTTTGACGCGTCCAGGAACGGCAATTTTGGCCTGCTGCAAGGCTTTCAGGGCCCCCGCCGCCATTGGGTCATTAGCCACGAAAAAAGCGTGTGGCAAACGCGGCCCTAGCGCGGCAATCGCCCGTTTCATCGTTACATAGCCAGACTGACTCGTGTAGTCGCCAGCCAAGACATACTCAGGATGATAGGCATGGCGGCGCTCTAACGCTTGCTTGAAGCTTTGTTGGCGCTGATTTGGAATCTCAACTTGTTGATCCGTCGACCACTCCTGACCATAGATCATGCCAATATCTTGGATCCCGCGCCGCCAGAAATAGTCGACGACCCGACTCGTGGCAAACGTGAAGTCCGTGACGACGCTGCTGAAGCCTTGTGCAAACTGGTCATCGTCCACAAACACGAGTTGCGGGGTCAATTCACTCAACTGGCGCACTTGCGTCGGGCTAAACTTCCCCACCGCAATTACCGCGTCAATATCATCACCGACCTGATCCAATTTGTTTTGAAAAATGCTCGTGGTGGTGAAACCGTAGACCTGGGCCTGATGTTCAATTCCTTTGCGAATCGCTAAGTAATACAGATCATCGTGCTCCTGCGTCTTGGAATACCACTGGATCACTGCAATATTCTTACGCATCATCGTTTTCACGTCTCGCCGTTTGCGCTTGCTATAACGTAGCTCCGCGGCGATGGCAAACACCCGTTGGCGCGTCTGGTCGCTCACAGACAGCGTGCGATCATAATTCAATACTCGCGAGACCGTTGCCAGCGAGACATCTGCCCGGTTGGCAATATCTTTTAACGTGACGGCCATCGTCTCGCCTCCTTCTAATAACAAACGTGGGGTCGCGGGGACTGGCACCACTGACCAATAATGATTGGCCAGTAGCACAGCAACACCCCGTTGCCCCACGTTTTATTTGCTTAATTTACAATTTAGTCTTTGAGTGTTGCAATGAACCGGTCAAACGCCGCTTCGCCTTGATCGTCCCACTTGAAGACGCCGGCATCTGCCAGTACGCGGGCAAAAACATTGCCGACTGCTTTGTCGATCACCTTGGTGACATTATCGGCAGTGATCGTGTTATCAGCCTTCAATTGGTCAGCCCATGCTTGATGCATTGGGACCATTTCGTTTGGCTGATCCAACAAATATTTGCCCACTTCGGCCAATTCCGTCTTGAGACGTGCTGGTAAAATAGCGCGGCCCATGACTTCGATCAAACCGATATTTTCCTTCTTGATATGTTGCACATCCTGGTGTGGATGGAAGATACCATCAGGGAACTCAGCGGACGTTTGGTTATCACGCAGCACGATATCTAAAACGTAATCGTCGCCAACTTTACGGGCGATGGGCGTCGTCGTGTGATGGCGAGTACCATCCGTATAGGCACGGACGTCCACGCTTTCGTCTGAGTAGTTCATCCACGTGTCATGAATCTTGACAGCGGCATCCGTCAACGCCAAGACATCCGGACTTGATAACCGAATCGTTGACATTGGCCACTTAACGATGCCCGCTTTAACGCCGGCGATTCCTAAGTCGATTGACCGCGCGATTGGCGCCTTCATCATTGGAAAGTCGTGCCGACCACCTTGATAGTGTTCGTGTGACAACATCGAACCACCAACGATCGGCAAGTCCGCATTACTGCCCACAAAGTAATGTGGAAATTGACGAACGATTTCGAGCAAGTTCGTGAATGTTTGCCGGTTGATGACCATTGGCCGGTGTTCTTGATCCAAGAAGATCGAATGTTCATTGAAATAGGCATAAGGGGAGTACTGGAAGCCCCAAGTATCCCCGCCTAATGTCAACCGCACGATGCGGTGGTTACTCCGTGCTGGATAGCCTAAGCGACCCAAGTAGCCTTCGTTTTGCATACATAACTGACACAGTGGGTAGCCATCTTGTGGTTGATTCCGTGCGGCCGCAATCGCTTTGGGATCCTTTTCAGGCTTCGAGAGATTGATGGTGATTTCGAGGTCACCAAAGGCCGTTTTAGCTGGGAAGACCACGTTTTTGGCAATCGCCCGCGTCTTGATGTAGTCGTTGGCTTTGCTCAAATTAAAGAAGTAATCCGTCGCCGCTTTGGGACTGTCTTGATACTTGTCCCAGAAACGTTGGTTGAGGACTGATGGCAACGGTGTCACTAAGTCCATCAACTGGTCAGCCAAGATATCGCGATCCGACTGGGACGCTTCGATCTTGCCATTTTGGATCGCCGTTTCGACCAACGCATCCGTCAAACTCGTTAACTGGTCGTCCGCCGCAGCGACTGGTTCGCCTTCACCAACGAGTCCTAAGACCCGATTGTGCACGTAAATGCGGTCCATCGCGGTATATTGTGATGGTGAGGCAATCACAGCATCAACAAATTGATCTAAACTCGTCATTAGTTCTGGCCTCCCCGATCGTCATAGCCAGCTGGATGACTTTCTTTCCAAGTCCAAGCCGTCTTAATAATTTCCTTGACGTCATCGTATTGTGGCTTCCAGCCCAAGACCTTCCGCGCTTTATCACTAGCGGCAACCAAGGTACTTGGGTCACCCGCACGCCGCGGTGCCATAACGGCTGGAATTGGCTTCCCAGTCACTTCACGCGCAGCATCCAACATTTGTTTGTTAGAAAAGCCAGTTGAAGAACCGAGGTTGAACGCATCACTGTCATGACCTTGTTTGAGATATTCGAGCGCCAAGATATGGGCGTCTGCTAAGTCGACCACGTGAACGTAATCGCGCACATTCGTCCCATCAGGCGTTGGATAGTCATCACCGAAGATCTGTAATTGATCCCGTTCGCCAGCAGCGACTTGTAAAATAATCGGAACCAAGTGCGTTTCTGGGGCGTGGTCTTCACCGATACTGCCATCTGGCTTAGCGCCAGCCACGTTAAAGTAACGAAGCGCCACGAACTTGATGCCGTATGCTAAGTCGGACCAATGCATGATTTTTTCCATCGCCAACTTACTTTCACCATAAGGGTTAGTTGGCACTTGGGGATCAGATTCCTTGATCGGCACTTGTTTCGGCTCGCCGTACGTTGCCGCCGTTGAACTGAAGACGATCCGCTTAACGTCATGCTTAGCCATAACTTCCAACAACTTGACCATCCCGGCCGTGTTGTTGTCAAAATACTTGAGCGGATCCTTCATCGATTCTGGGACCACTGAGAATGCGGCGAAATGAATGACACCTTCCACGTTTTCTTGGTCAAATACGGTATTCATAAACGCCGTATCCCGCACATCACCTTCATAAAATCGAGCTTGATCGTTGACCGCTGCCCGGTGCCCAGTGACCAGGTTATCCACAACCGCCACATCGTACCCTTTTGCAATCAACCGATCAACCGCGTGTGAACCGATGTAACCGGCACCACCTAAAACTAAAACTGCCATTCTAATTCCTCCTCAAATTCCTCAATGCATATAACTGATTTAAATCATGATGCTGTTAACGTTCATTTTTTGATGATTAACGCACATCTTCTAAATTAACGTTCACTTTTTAGTAATTAACGCACATCTTCTAAATTAACGTTAACTTTCTGACGATTAACGTCCTAATCGTCGCGATTAAAGTTCCTTAGGGCCGTCAGCGATTTCTGCGATGTAGAAGTCAGCGTCGTAGCCGATCGTGTCGCGGTAAACTTTACCGACGTTGGCTTTGAAATCATCGACCTTATCCTTGTCAACGATGGCAATGCCACAGCCACCAAAGCCGGCACCAGTCATCCGCGCACCTAATACGCCAGGTTGTTTCCAAGCCGTTTCAGCTAAGGTGTCCAATTCTTTCCCAGTTACTTCGTAGTCAAAGTGTAATGAAACGTGTGAAGCCGTAACTAATTCGCCAAAGGTCGTCAAATCATCATCAGCTAACGCCTTGGTTGCGCGAATCGCACGTTGGTTTTCAAAGACCGCGTGACGAGCGCGTTTGATCAAGGTTTCATCATTGATGAGGTAAGCTGCTGCATCGAACTGGTCGTTGGTCAAATCGCCGAGAGACTTGATGTCCAGCTTAGTTTGTAAGCGCCGCAGTGCTTCTTCACATTCTGAGCGACGTTCGTTGTACTTGGAATCCGCTAATTCACGGCGTTTGTTCGTGTTCATGATGACGATGACGTTGTTACCAAGCTTAACTGGCGCATAGGAATAATCCATCGTGTTGGTATCTAGTAAAATTGCTTGATCTTTTTTACCCATTCCAACGGCAAATTGGTCCATGATCCCGGAGTTAACGCCCACGTAGTTGTTTTCACACTTTTGGCCAATCTTAACTAAGTCTAATTGGCTTATGTTGAGGTCAAACCCAGTGTTCAACATGATACCGGTCAATAGTTCGATTGAAGCGGATGAAGACAGGCCGGCGCCATCTGGCATGTTACCGTGAACGTAGAAGTCGAACCCGTGATCGAATTTGACACCGGTCTTGGCGATTTCATTCATCATCCCTTTAGGATAGTTCGTCCAACCAGCGGCTTTATCATAGGCTAAATCATTAACGTCGAAAGTCACGATGCCCGCATCTGGAATGTTTGCGGAATACATCCGAACCGTCGTATCCGTCCGTGGTGCGTAGACCCCGTATGTCCCAATCGTAATCGCACATGGGAAGACGTGACCGCCGTTGTAATCAGTATGTTCACCGATCAAGTTAATCCGACCAGGTGAGAAGAAGACCCGTTCTGGTGTGGTATCAAAGGCTTCGGTAAACTCCTGTTTTAAGTCGCTAGTTTTCATGAAAAATCCCTCCGTAAATAGTTTTACTAAAATTTTATTAACTTGACTATAATGCTTTTAGTGGCCGCTGTCAATACCTTAACAATCCTTTTATAGCAAAAATGGTAACGCTTTACCATTTCGCCTGAACCTAGGCTTCATTTTCGATTTACGCCGAGGTTATTATCCCGTTATCATCAATTGATTTAGTTAAATTTTAACTAAAATATCGTGTACAAATACCCCACAATGTTTTATCATCATAGTTGTAAGCGTTTTTATTAACGATTTTGAAAGGAGCTTCCTCATGCAAGCTAATCTTCAATGGTTAGACGACCCGGAAGTGTTCCGGGTTAACCAATTACCTGCGCATAGTGACCATCACTATTATCACGACGCAGCTGAAATCAAAACTGGCAGTCGTTTCGTTAAGTCCTTAAATGGTGCTTGGCGCTTCAACTTTGCCAAAACACCGGCCGAACGCCCCGTTGACTTCTATCAACCGGACTTTGATGCGAGTGACTTCGACACGATTCAAGTCCCCGGCCACATCGAACTCGCCGGGTACGGTCAGATTCAATACATCAATACGCTCTATCCGTGGGAAGGTAAAATTTACCGGCGCCCACCATACACCCTGAATCAGGATCAATTAACCCCTGGCCTGTTCAGTGATGCTGACGACAACACGGTCGGCTCATACCTTAAAACATTCGATTTAGACGATGCCTTCAAAGGGCAACGGGTCATCATTCAATTCCAAGGGGTTGAAGAAGCCTTATACGTTTGGTTGAATGGGCACTTCATCGGTTACGCCGAAGATAGTTTTACACCATCTGAATTCGACTTGACGCCCTACATCCAAGACACCGACAACGTCTTGGCCGTTCGGGTCTACAAACGAAGCACGGCATCCTTTATCGAAGACCAAGATATGTTCCGCTTTTCCGGGATTTTCCGCGACGTCAATTTATTGGCTGAACCTGCCACTCACCTCAACGACTTGGATCTGCGTCCAACCGTCAACGATGATTTTGAAAGCGGTGTCTTGAATGTCACCACTAAGCTGACTGGCGATGCGGCCACTTTGGCACTTACCGTTAAGGATCAGGACGGTCAAGTTGTTGCAACGCAAACCCAAACGGGCAGTGACACCGTGAAATTTGACGCAATGGCTTTTGACCAAGTTCAGCTCTGGTCACCAGCTTCACCGTATCTCTATCAATTACTGATTGAAGTTTACGATGCTAATCACGAGCTTTTAGAAGTCGTTCCTTACAAGTTTGGCTTCCGGACCGTTGAACTCCGTGACGACAAGGTCATTTACGTCAACAATCAACGACTGGTCATCAACGGCGTCAACCGGCACGAATGGAATGCGCATACTGGTCGGGTGATTACGATGGCCGATATGAAGGCTGATATCCAGACGATGTTAGCGAATAACATCAACGCTGATCGGACTTGCCACTACCCAGACCAATTGCCATGGTATCAACTCTGTGATGAAGCTGGCATCTATTTAATGGCTGAAAACAACTTGGAATCACACGGTTCTTGGCAAAAGATGGGCGCAATCGAACCGTCCTACAACGTCCCTGGCGACAATCCACACTGGCTTGAAGCTGTGGTGGACCGGGCCCGTTCGAATTACGAATGGTTCAAGAATCACCCATCCATCATTTTCTGGTCACTCGGTAACGAATCATTCGCTGGCGAAGACATTGCCGCAATGCAAGTCTTCTACAAGCAACACGACGATTCACGACTCGTTCATTACGAAGGTGTGGTGCACACGCCTGAACTAAAAGACCGGATTTCAGATGTCGAAAGTCGTATGTACGAAAAGCCGGACGAGATCGCCGCTTATTTGGACGACAATCCGGCCAAGCCATTCCTCGATTGCGAATATATGCATGATATGGGGAATTCACTCGGTGGCATGAAGTCTTACAACGATTTGATTGATAAATACCCAATGTATCAAGGCGGCTTTATCTGGGACTTTATCGACCAAGCCCTGTTCGTTCATGATCCAGTCACTGACCAAGACGTCCTTCGTTACGGTGGCGACTTCGATGAACGCCATTCTGACTATGAATTTTCCGGTGACGGCTTAATGTTTGCCGACCGGTCGCCAAAACCAGCAATGCAAGAGGTGAAATATTACTATGGCTTACACAAATAATCAGTTACACGTTATTTACGGTGATGGCAGCTTAGGCCTGGCCGGCGATAACTTCCACTACCTATTCAGTTACGAGCGCGGTGGTCTCGAATCACTACTCGTCAACGGCAAGGAATGGCTTTATCGGACGCCGACACCAGTCTTCTGGCGCGCAACCACCGACAATGATCACGGGAGCGGTTTTTCGACTAAATCAGCGCAGTGGTACGCGGCTGACAAATTCTCAACCTGCCAAGACATTCAATTGACGGTTGATGACCAAGCCATCACGCCATTACCGATCGCACCGCTCAACAATCGCTACACCGACCATGAAACGGCCACGAAAGTCTCCTTGGCTTATCAATTCGTGACGACGACCGTTCCTAGCACGACGGTCACAGTCACCTACACCGTGACGGCCGATGGTCAGATCAACGTGGCGACGCACTATGCTGGCAAAGCTGGCTTACCGGAGTTACCAGCATTCGGGTTGCGGTTCATCATGCCAACGACCGCAAACGGCTTCGATTACACCGGACTATCAGGCGAAACCTATCCTGACCGTTTAGCCGGCGCTAGTCATGGCCAGTTCCACGTTGACAGTCTACCCGTCACCCCTTATCTGGTGCCACAAGAATGCGGCATGCATATGCAGACAGAACAAGTCACGGTAACACGGTCAACAACGCAAAACAACGCTGACCATAGTAGCGAACCCTTCAGCCTGACGTTCAGTCAAGTTGACGCGCCCTTCGCTTTCAGTTGCTTACCTTATACCGCCGCAGAACTGGAAAACGCCACTCACATGGAAGAATTACCGTTAGCTCGACGGACCGTCCTCTCCATTTTCGGTGCCGTTCGTGGTGTCGGTGGGATCGACAGTTGGGGAACCGACGTCGAATCCCAGTACCACATTCCAGCTGATCAGGATATCGATTTCAGCTTCAATATCCACTTTTAAAATCAGCTGATGATGCCGTGTGTGATGGCTAGCCCGCCTAGCGATGACAACTAAATATGGGTACTAAAATGGCAGTCATTTTCGATAATGGCTGCCATTTTTGTCTGGTTGCGGATGAGCTAGCTTGAATGCTCCGCTAGCTAAAAATGGTCATTTACAGGCATGTAGCTGTCTGTAAATGACCATTTTAATTTGAAGTTTTACTAATTTGTTTCACGACTAGCAAGCAACCGGATTAGGAATGATTCGCCCAGCAGTCATGCCATCCGTGCAAATCCATCATGCGCACACTAATCCTTTGCCCGGAAATAGTGAATCTGAGCAGTGAAATCACTGGTTTGGACCGGCGTCGTGTAGAGTCCTAGTTGCATGAGTTCATCCCCGCCATAAGCGCGCTGGCTGTCGGCTTCAACGTAAGTCTGTTCAGGATCCAGTCCCGCCATCTTAGTAATATGGGGTTCTGGCTGAACGGCGCCTAAAATCACAAAGGTGAATAACAAGGCTTCGCGTTGATCGTGACTGACAAATTGCCAAGCCACGGTATTAGAGTCAAATGGACTCTCAAGACGATAGAACGTGCCGTATTGGATCAAGTCACGGTGTTGCTTGTAGAACGCCACTTGTTCCTTAACAGCAGCCTTATCCGCATCACTCAACTGGGCTGCGTCTAATTCATAGCCCAACGTTCCGCTCATTGCGACCGCACTCCGCATCTTCATCGAGGTCGACCGACCTAATAATTCGTCAGGACTCGTCCCGACGTGCGCCGTAATCGCAGAGATGGGGTAAACCAGCGAAGTCCCGTATTGAATCTTCAAGCGTTCGATGGGGTCATTGTTATCTGATGGCCAGCTTTGTGGCATGTAGTACATTAGCCCGGCATCGAAACGCCCACCCCCACCGGAGCAACCTTCAAACAAGATTTGCGGATAGCGTTTCGTCAAACGCTCCATCAAGTCATAAACGCCCAGAATAAAGCGGTGACTGGTCTCACCTTCATGTTCAGAAGCGCTATGTGGCGAATAGACTTCCGTCAGATTCCGGTTCATGTCCCACTTGATATAATCGATTGGCACTTTGTCCAGCACTGCGGTCATCTGTTCAAACAGGTTGTCAACGACTGCCGGTTGGCTAAAATCAAGGACATATTCGTTCCGTGACAAGGTCCGGCCACGATCAGGGACGCCTAAGACCCAGTCCGGATGTTGCCGATAGAGGGTCGAGTCCGCCGAAATATTTTCCGGTTCGAACCACAGACCAAAACGCATCCCCTTATCATGGGTCCGTTTGCTAATATCAGCTAAGCCCGCCGGTAATTTCTCCCGGTTAACGAACCAGTCGCCCAGTGAGCTTTTATCATCATTCCGATGACCAAACCAACCATCATCCAGCACAAACATTTCGATTCCCAACGGTGCGGCCGCATCCAAAATGCTCTGAATCTTATCCGCATCGAAGTCAAAGTAGGTCGCTTCCCAGTTATTGATCAGGATTGGCCGTGGTTCGTGCTTGTAACGGCTCCGTGCGACCCGTTCCCGCAATAAGTCGTGATAGACTTGCGACATGCCGTTCAAGCCGGTCGTTGAATAAACCATCGCCACTTCTGGCGTCTGGAAACTGTCACCAGCCGCTAATTGCCAATCAAAGTTATATTCGTTGATGCCGACCGTCAGACGGGTCTGACCGATTGGGTCCCGTTCCAGACTGAATTGGTGGTTACCAGAATAAATCAACAACGCCCCGAGCACGTTGCCCCGAAATTCGTTCGTATCTGGATCAGCGAGCGCCACAAACGGGTTCATATGATGAGAACTGGCACCCCGGCGGCTTTCAAACTGAGTGAGGCCGCGATGAAGCCGTTCACGACTCATTTGACGTTCACGCGCGTAACTACCAGGCAATGAGATGGCGTCCAGTGGCTGCGTTGGCAGGTCCATCTGCATCGAAGCCACTTTCTCCAAATCAACGGGTTGCTCACTATGATTGATGATGCGGACACTGCGCGTGATGACGGGCCGATCGCGATAAATGGTGTATGCCAGTTCCGCGGTCACCCCTAACGTCGCGTCACGCATCGTCACAATCAACGTTTGAGCTTCATCTTCCGCTTCGACGTACGTCTGTGGCAAGCCTTTCAAATCGGGTTTACCCGCCTCCAGCCGACAATCTTGGTACCGAAAGTCCACGGTCCGGGCCCCATTTGCGGCGCGAATAATCGCAGCTGGTTGGCGGTAGTCACCGGTGTTGTTGCCACCATATTCCTGTGGGAGATCATCCTTCGAATACGTCCGGTCCGTGGTGTTCGGCAAATTGCCTGAAAATCCCCGGTCAATTCGCGGATACTGGCGTTCGCCGTGATAACCACGGACCCGCGGGCCAAAGTACAAGTGTGCGAGGACCCCACCCGTTTCAACGCCTAAGATATACGAAATCTGATCGTTATGCAGATGAAAGACCAGGTGCTGTTCGTCAATATTAATCAAAGTTTGCTGCAACGTCACTGCCATATCAAATACTTCCTTTCACGATTCCCTACGACTACTGAAAAAAAGAGCTATTAATGGCTCGCGTCATTAATAGCTCTTCTCATCAAGAAACTATGCTTGATCCGGTAAGCCGACATTCGATAACTGTAAAATATCTTCATCATCATGGATGGTGGTTCCTGAAGTCTTCAGGTACTTAAATTCAGGCATATCTTTATAGTTCGTAATAACGACCATCACAGTATCATCCAGGCCAGCTTTTTCAATTGCTGGTTGCCAGAATTCAATCAATTCTTGGCCTTGTGTGACATGATCACCCTTTTCGACGTACTGAACAAAGCCAGTCCCGCGCATCTTGACCGTGCCAATCCCGATATGAATCAGCGTCAAAATACCGGTGTCAGAACGCAGCCCAATCGCATGCCGAGTTGGGAAGGTGGCAACAACTTCACCATCAAATGGCGCTAAAACACGACCATCAGTTGGTTTGATTGCAAAGCCTTTACCCATGCTACCGTTAGCAAAAGTTTCGTCAGCGACTTCATCTAAACTGATCAATTGACCAGCAACTGGATCTTGATAAACAGTCGTCTTAGTATCAGCTTCGGCTTCAACTTCGGCAGGTGTTTCATCAGTTTCCAAGTGAGTTGACCAAGTCTTTTCAAGTTCATCAACGATTTCAGCATGCATCTTTTCGTCCAATTTGACCTTCTTGAAGAAGATGAACGTCCCAATCAGGATCATGGCAGCTGGAACCCCAAACATCATTAATTTGAAGATGGCTTGTCCGTGAGCAGTCACGTCGCCGGCAGTTGCACCAGCAGTCATCCCGGCCCAAACGGCAGTTAAACCAACGACCCCGTTAGAAATCGCGCCACCTAATTTATCAAGCAATGGCCGAACGGATAAGGTCAAAGATTCGTCACGGTGACCAAACTTCAATTGACCATATTCAACGGAATCACTCAAAACCATCAGAACAACTAAGAAAATCAATGGTTGTGGAATGTAGAATAGAACAGCGGCGGCCAAGATCATTGGTAATGATTGACCAGCAAAGGCAAACATGATCAATGAAATCATCATGATGACGATGGCTAAGAAGAACACTTTCCGCCGGCTAAATTTCTTAGCTAATGGTGGGAAGGCCAATACGGCAAAGATCCCGATAACGGCGTTCAAAGAGCCAAGCATCGTGAATTTCGATGCATCACCTAAAATGTAGGTGAAGTAGTAAAGTTCAAGTGAGTTAGTGATGGCAATCCCTGCCGTATAAATCCCATACATCAGTGATAACCACATTAATTGATCATTCCGTGCCAACACTTTGAAGACTTCTTTGAAAGTCGTCTTTTCAGTGTTCTTACGTAATTCAGAATCATTTTCCTTAGTTCCTAATGCAACGACTAAGGCAGAAATCAAGGCGATGGCGGCAATGATAATCCCAAAGGCCATCCAACCACGATTATCACCCTGACCACTGTTAGATTTAACAGAGAACATCAGAACGATTGGCATAACGATAACCCCAACAATGTTGGCACCAATGTTAGAACCAACCCGGGCGTATGTGGCCGTCTTTTCACGTTCGGCTGAGTCAAATGAGATCGCTGGGATCATTGACCAGAAACCCACGTCTTTAAATGAATAGAAGATATCCATCGTGATGTATAAAATTGCAAAAATAATTAAATATAAAATTGGGTTTGACGTGTTCAAGCCGCCTAAATTCGTGAATAACAGTGCTAGAACGACGGAACCGATAATCCCACCAACCACGATCCATGGCTTAAAGTGGCCCCAACGTGAATTGGTGTTATCGATGGCGTTCCCAATCAGTGGGTCAATTGCTAGTTCCACGAACCGCAAGCCCGCAATAATCATGGTGATCCATGCAATCATTTGTGTCCCTTGCGCCCCACTGCTCTTATCGAATAAGTGGGAGGTCACAAACATAATAAAGTATGTCGATAACGTTGCGTAGAAGGCATCATGCCCGAACGCCCCGAATGAATAAGCAAGTCGTGATGTTATCTTCCGACCTTTGCTCTGCTTTTGTTCTGCATCCATAATCTCGCCTCACATCTTTCTTGAATAATTTACATGTTTAAATGTAATCGTTTTCAAGGACATTGTCAATGATTTTTAGTAAAATTTGCTTAATTGTTTTAGTAATCACCCGCTAGCGTCAATTTTAATGCTCAGCCAATACCAACTAAATCCCGTGAAATATTGGAATTTTTATCATTCGCTCAACTAAATTTCGATAAGTGGCAACTAAATTTACCAAATCGGCATTAACATCTCACTGCTAGACACGCATTACAACTTTAAACAACGTTTACTAGTAGCCAAACTGGCCCCGTACGCGCAAAAAAAGCGCCCCCGACGATTGAGGGCGCTCGTGATTTCACACAAGGAGTTAATTCTAGTTCAAACGTTCGTATTGGTAACGAATCGTATGGGTCACTGGTTGACCAGGACGTAAGACGATGTCGTCAAAATCAGGATGATTGATGGCGTCTGGCAAGGTCTGCGCTTCAGTTGCTAACGCGTTGTATTCATGCGCGTCTTGCTTGTCTGGATCGAATGGGTTCGCCGTGAAAATAATCAGACTATTCCGGTCAGAGTAAAGTTTCACTTGGCGTTTACCCGCAGTATCACCGACGATTGCGATTGGTTCCGTGGCACTCGGCGTTACTTCATAAGCATCATCGAATTCGATGCCACCATTTTCAGCTTTCAATTGGGCTAACGCCTTTTCGACTGGTTGAATTTGGTTAAAGTCATAGGCCGTGCCCTTAACTGCCAACTTCTTGCCCGTTGGGACCTTTTCATCATCGAATTCGAGATGAGCAGCACTGGTAATTTGAAGTTGTTGTTGTGCTAAGCTCGTCCGGTCATCGGTCGTATTCCAATAAACGTGGTTCGTTGGGTTGAAGAGCGTTGCCGCATCAGTATCACCGGTGAAGGCAATCGAGACTTGGTCTTGATTATCTAAAGTAAACTTGATTTTAACGTCCATATTTCCCGGGTAATTATCGTCAGTTGACTTGATATGCTTGGATAATGTCACACTAACACTATCGTCGTCCTGACTAAACTCGCCGTCGAAATTCAAGGTATTAAAGCCATGGTTACCACCATGAAGCGAATGAGTCTGTTCATTCATATCGACATTATAATCTTGCCCGTCGATCTCGAACTTGGCGCCACCGATTCGACCAGCGACCCGGCCGATTGATTGGCAAAGGCAGAAGCCGACCCGTTGATAATCGGCCATACTGTCGAGGCCCCAGATCAAGGGATGTTCGACGCCATCTTCATTGACCACAAATTCTTGCCAAGTCCCGCCATAACTCAAGACTGAGATCCGCGTCTGCTTGTCATTAACTAATGTATAACGCATGACATCTTGGCCATCGAGTTGATCAAATACTGTTTTTTTAGTTTCCAAAACATGCCACCTCCGTGTTATTTAAACCGCTTTCATTTAGTAGTATACCAGACTTTTCATCTGATGAGTAAAAGTTTTACTTAAAAAGGCGTGAGCCGATAATTCGGCTCACGTCTCGCTTCTGATTATTTGGTACTTGCACGTTCAACTAGATTGGTCCCTAATTCCACGCGTTGCGTCGTTGTTCGCCCAGCTAAACGGCTCATCACCAGGCTCACGGCAGTCGCCCCCATGAGCTCGGTATCCACGTTCACCGCACTCAACTCAGGATAGACAAAGGTCGCTAACGACGTGTTATTAAAACTAAATAGCTTGACCCGTTCTGGGACCTGAATCCCGCTGGCTTGCAGGGCCTTCAGTGCACCGGCCGCCATCGGGTCATTAGCAACAAAGAACGCGCCTGGCAATTGGTCACCCAGACTTCGAATCGCCTTTTGCATCATCTTAAAGCCAGACTCACTAGTGTAGTCACCCTTAAAGACAAACTTGGGATCAAAAGCGTGGCGGCGCTCCATCGCGGCCCGAAAGCCGAGCATTCGCCGGTCGACGACGGTCTGCTGATGGTCGGTCGTCATTTCTGAACCGTGAATAAAGCCAATGTGATGAAAGTTGCGTTGCCAGAAATAATCAACAACTTTTTCCGTTGCTAGCCGAAAATCGGTTATGACACTGTCAAAGCCGGCGTCAAACTGGTCGTCATCAACGAAGACCAAGTTGTCGGTCACCGCAGCGAGATCATCAACCTGAGTCGGACTGAATTTTCCGACTGCAATCACGGCATCCACGTCCGGGCCCAGTTCCTGCAAATTATTTTGGAAAATCCGGGTGACTTCGAACTGATTATCCTGACCGCGCCGTTCAATTCCCATCCGCACTGACATATAATACAAATCGTCTTGTTCCTTAGATTCGGAATACCACTGAACGATCGCGAGTCGCTTGCGTGCGGTCGTGATGGTATGCCGCTTGTTTTTAGAATATTGTAACGCTTCTGCGGCATCGAGGATGCGCTTCCGCGTGGTCTCACTGACTGACAGTGATTGATCCTTATTCAACACCCGCGATACCGTTGCCAACGATACCCCGGCTTTATTCGCAATATCTTTTAGCGTTGCCGCCATGGATTGGCCCCCTTAAATTTAAACAGATACTGACACTATCTAAAGTCGCTATCGCATGCTTTATTTCGTAATTAATTGTCATTTTAAAGTGTTTTGTCGATTTTAGCACGTATTTGAGATAACTATCATGTAAAACTTTATCATTAAATATGAAAATTAGCGAACTTAAGCATTAATTTCTTTAGTAAAAGAACTTCACCATTGCAAAGCCAGCAAACTATGCTAAGATAATCTTAACTATTAGGTACAGAAAGGGCCGCATCTTCGGATGCGACCCTTTCTTTGTTTTTGCATTTCAATTAGCTGACATAGCGTTCCACTATTCGCTATATAACGTTACTTTCGTCCTGCTGACCAATCAATGGCCGGCTGTTCCGCCAAAATCTGATCAATCTTCGCTAATTCAGCTTCACTAAATGCTAATTGGTCCAAAGCCGCCACGTTGTCGACGACCTGCTGTGGCCGACTAGCGCCAATCAGCACACTAGCTAAGGCGGGCTCACGTAAATTCCACGCTAAAGCCATCTGTGCCAGGCTCTGTCCCCGTTGTTGTGCGACCTCATTGAGCCGTTTAACGGTCGTGAGGGTCTGTTCAACTTGGACGGGACTGAGGAATGGAATCGTGGCCTTATTCGCCCTGGAGTTCGCTGCAATGCCATGCAAGTATTTGTCTGTTAATAGTCCTTGCGATAGCGAGCTGAACCCAACCGCTGCTTTGTGTGTCTTCGTCAGTACCGGGAACAAGTCTTGTTCAGCTTGACGATTGAACATGTTATAGCGCGGTTGATGAATAATATACGGCGTTCCGAGTTGCTCAAATAATTTGGTCATCGCCGCTGTCTGTTCCCCATTATAGTTGGAAATCCCAACGTAGAGCGTCTTGCCCTGACGAACTAATTGGTCGAGGGCCGCTGCGGTCTCAGCCATCGGCGTTTCAGGATCAGGACGATGGCTGTAGAAAATATCGAAATAGTCGAGTCCCGTGCGTTGTAGGCTCTGGTCAGCACTAGCAATGATACTCTTGCGTGACCCCCAATTGCCGTATGGTCCAGGCCACATGACATAGCCCGCTTTACTGGCGATCACCATCTCATCACGGTACGGCCGCATGTCGGTCTTCATAATTTGACCAAAGTTGGTCTCCGCACTTCCAGGTTCCGGGCCATAGTTATTGGCCAAATCATAATAAGTAATCCCCAGATCAAAGGCTTGATGGATAATCGCCTTTTGATTGGCAATTGGATCAACACTGCCAAAATTATTCCATAATCCGAGCCCAATCGCTGATAGCTTAAGGCCACTTCGCCCCACTCGATTGTATTGCATCTGATCATAACGCGTCTGACTTGCCTGATACATTTTTAAACACCCCTTCATCAACACTCCTAGCTAAAGTTACCGCTTTCATTAGTAAAAAGCAACCGTCTTTTTTACTAGTGCCGTTGACGTTCACAAGGCAACATTTCTGCTCACTTTTGAACCGTCTCGCTTGATAAAATTAATATATGAACTAAAATATATTATAGTGATATAATATTAAAGGAGACTCATTATGGACCCTAAATTTCTTGAAGTAATCAAAGACACCACCCCCGCAACCATCGTTACCGTCAACGGTCAGCCAGCCCACGTCGTTAATACGTGGAGCCATTACATGCAACTAGTCGACGACCATACCCTATTGATCCCATCAGCTGGTATGCACTCAATTGAAGCCGACTTCGCGAAGGATAACCACCTGACCATCGCCGTTGGTAGTTATAAGGTGCCAGGCACGACTGGGACTGGCTGTGGTTTCCATATTCATGGAACCGGTAAGTTTGAGACTAGCGGCGCTTACTTCGATCAGATGCACGCTAAGTTCGACTGGATTCGGGCTACTTTGGTTGTGACGATTGAGGATGTGGAACAGAAGATTTAATTATCAGGCATAAAAGACCAGGCACACTACAGAGTATGCCTGGTCTTTTATGTGGCTAAATTATTATTAGTAGCTTATTTAGACGCTAGCATGCGCTTGCGCACCTTCAACAGAACAGTCTTTATCTTGCTGTTTGTGGGCGCGGCCGACGCGTGAACCAAACCGACTTACAAATAATAGGACGGCAATCACTAGACTTGCGATAATACCTACGACGAATGAAGTGTTCCCAGCACTAATATGCAATCCTGCTAGAATCATCGGTGCAGTAACACCGGCAATCGAAGTCATTAAGGTATTCATTGCGATAACGATTGGGAACTGTTTCTTATTAGCCAAAATGGATAATTCGTATGGAATCGTAGCATTAACCATCACAATTCCGGCTCCTGAGAACATATTTCCAATGATGTGCGTGATAACATTATTAAAGAAAACGACGAATACAAATGATAATGCCAAGGAAATGAAGCCCCATGCCATAGTTTCGTTACGTGTCATCTTACGAATATATTTCAACCCGAAAGCAGTAAGAATTCCGCCTAAATTTCCGATGGCGGTAACTAGTGCCGTATAAGCGGTTCCTTGCCCTTTAGCAGCTAACACGATTGATTGATTAGACATAAAGGTCATCATAATGAGGGACATGACAAAACTAACGGCTAAGATAATATATACGTACTTATTCAATCCTTTGACAACTCGTAAAAAGCCACCTTTGGATTTGTTGCCTTGTTCATGATTGACTGTAAGTTTAGCCCCTTTAGGCAACATCGCAAATACTAGAATGAAGATAACGATTGCAACCGCATAAATCCAGAATAAGTTACGCCAGTTACTGCCACCTAAAATTCCACCAATCGCAGTTGAAGCCATCATACCGATATTATTGAAGCCCATTGACCACCCCATTACAGTGGCACGTTCTTCACCTTCAAAGTACTCTTGTAAAAGTACTGGTACAACGTTACTGATTAGTCCTAATCCGAATCCAAATGCGACCATGCAGGCTAAAATCATATTCAAACTACTGTTATAAAATGCCGGTAACAAGCCTGCAATTGCAACAAATGCAACCGCAACTAACCCAATATTTTTACGTGTCAATTGGTAAGTTAACCATGTGAACAGTAATGTTGCAACCAATTGTCCAAGTTGTGGAATCGAACTCAACATCTGAACTTTAGAAATTGGTTCAGTTGGAAACGATTTACTGATGGCAGCAATAGCAGCCCCAACGACTGAGCCAGACATCAACAATAAATTCATACTCAATATGCTAAACGCCAATGCAACTTTTTTCTTAGTCATTAATAAAGCACCCTTCCCTATAACGTCTTATTTTTCAATAATGTTTGCGCTTTCATTTACAGTTATAAGTATATGGTGTCCTTCTCACGCACACCATATTCAAAAATCATGTTTCTTATGTTCATTTCCCAGTACTAACCATGACGTGCCGTTTTTAATTTTGCAGTCAGTTCGACTTGTGATCCAACTCGACGAACAATCACTAAAGCACGCCCATTAAACAATCTGACTTGATTTAATACTGGTGTTTCAATATTTGCAGGATTGCCGTTTCCAGTACCAATAATCGTTCCGTCTTGAATGCTCAAATCTACTGGATCATTTGAATCGATTGCCAAATAACCGTTCTGATCGACAGCACTAATTTCATACAGCGTATCCTGTACACCACGGTAAACACTCGAAACATTAACCTTTTTCGCAATATCACTCGTATGCCGACAATCACTAGCAACAACTTCTCCGCCATTATCTGCACAGACTTTTAACTCACCATCAGCATATGGAACACGCCAGTTAACTTCACAGTCATCGAGCGCTTTTCGACCATAGCTAATGCCATTAACAAATAGTTCGGCATACTGGGCATTGCTAAACGCCCGCACCGCAACTTTCCCATCTGAGTCCAACTCTAAAGCATCACGTTTCCAAGCTGGCATCACATGAATCATGTCATCACTAGTCCAATGTGCTTGATAATAATAGTAATAATCCTTCGGGAAACCACAATTATCACAAATCCCAAATTGTGAGCCAATTCCAGGCCATTCAAATGGGGATGGTTCACCATAATAGTCAAATGCCGTCCACAAGAACACACCACCCATATATGAATGTTGACGGAAATAATCCATGACAGTTTCTGGATGTGCAGTTCCACCTACTCCGGGATCGCCAGCTTTCCGTTTACCAGGTAAGACCATCGAATACATCGAGCCAAAATTATTACACTGACACTTTTCAGCATCATCTTTGTACACGCCCCGTGTTGAAAAGTATGACGCATTTTCAGTACTCATCATTGGGAGGTGCGGATGGTTTTGCTTGATCAGTTCTGCGCCCGCACCCATGACACCGGCTTCAGGATAATTAACACCCAAGACATCAAAATTCTTTAAATAATCCTCGTCCACGGTACCTTCAGGATTCAACAGTTCTGCGGACATGACTAGGTGTTCATAATCACATTTTTTAATAGTCTGAACCAGTTTTTTGGCAACTCGTTCACCCAGAGCTGTGTTACCAATCAACTCTTCGTTTGCAACTGACCAGAAGCCGATAGAGGCATGCATGCGACTTGCCATGACCATCTTTTCCAAATCGTTCACGCGCCACGGAGTACTTTCCAGTAGTCGATTTTCATTAATAACCAGCATTCCTAAACGGTCACATGCTGTCAATAGCTCTTCGGAGGCAAAGTGATGTGCACTCCGCCATGCATTGACACCCATCCGTTTCATTTGTGACACCTTATAGCTGACAATATCTTGATCTAGTGCAACACCCACACCACCAAAATCTTGATGTTCACAAATGCCATGCAGTTCATATCGATTGCCATTCAAATAAAAACCATTCTCGTTATACTTGAAGGTATGGACGCCAAACTCCTTCTGCACCAAATCATCAGTAATCTTAAAACGAGCTGTGTATAAATTAGGTGTCTCAGGCGTCCACAGCATCGGATTTTTCAATGAGTAGTTTGCACGATATAAATGTTGTTCGTGAGCCGGAATAGTCACTTTTTCAAGACTGATCTTTTCTTCATTGATTTCGACAGTAGGCTGAACGACTTGTGGGTTATCGGTGTGATTTTCAACAGAACACTCAATACCTAGATCAGCGCTGCTTTCAGCTAGAGACTTAGTATAGACATAGAGGCTCTTCTCATTTAAGGACACATAAGGGACCTGCTCTAGCCAAACTGACCTGTATATACCTGCACCTTCATACCACCAACCTTCAGGACCAGTCGTTGTGTCCGCCCGCACTAGCAATACATTCGGCCCTTCGTCACCATAATTGGCCATTTCAGTGATATCCAGATCAATGGCTGTGTACCCGCTATTATTATGTGCGAGATAAGCACCATTTAACCAAATGTCTGCCATACGCATTACACCGTCAAAATGTAAAATTAATCGGTGACTTTTAAATAATTCTGTAGGTAACTCAAAGACGCGACGATAATATCCGACACCATCCGCCTTAGAACCACTCATTAAATTGGCTGGATTATTAACAAAGGGTTGCGCAACTTTCCAATCATGAGGCAATGTAACAGTCTGCCAAGAGCTATCCAGATGACTAGTTAAATCCGTTCCAGCTAGATTTCTTAGCCCCATCTCCACATTTCCTTGAGCAATTAACTTTAGGAAATGGACGCCACCAGCACTTGGCAGGATGCGATGCTCACTTTCTGCAGGTAACGCTGCAGTTAGTCCACCAAGTGCATGGGCCTTCTTAGCAGTCTTAAAAGGGACCTTCAGCTCCCCTGCATGAAATTGCCAATCATCATTTAAATATTTTTTCACACGCATATTTTTTCAACTCCTCTGAATATGGTTCTAGTTTAGACGCATTTTTCCTATGCTATAATGACGATAATCGACCAAAAAAATCATTTCCTGCAATTTACCAACTTAGTCAAGAGGTGTATCACAACAATGCCACATAATTATTTTGAACAGATCACATCTAGTAATAAGCGGGCAATCATTGCAACCCAGATGCCGTTAGCACTCTTTTATAAACAGCGATTAAACAATAAGGTTCTCTACACAATGGTCCAATCTGGACAGGTCAAATCTTTTGAAGCAGCTGATTATTCGCAACCTCATCAGGACGAAGACTTTGAGTTAATGTATGTACTTAAAGGACAATTAACCAACTTCATTGAAGGCCAAGAATTCTATTTCAAAGCAGGCGATGGTTGTCTTCTTCCTCCTCAGATTACGCATGCGGAGTCATTAGATATCGGATGTACCGTTATTTTTATTAACCTATCACAACCGCTATTGAGGACCCTGCTGGACGCAATCACCAGTACTGGCACCATCTTCAGTTTTTTAAATCAAAATCTAAAATCAAATAACCAGTGGAAGCGTAACTATCTAGAAATCACTCGAACCATACCAGTGCCCTATGAAACTTTTCAAATTATCATGGATTCATTACAACAGGAAGTCGCAACTAAGAAAATTGGCGCGACTTACTTTCAGCATGGGTTGGTCTTACGGTTGTTAAGCGCTCTTGAAGATACGGCCCGATTTAATATCAAAAACGTGGACTTAGATGCTTCAAAGGAGGACTATCTCGTCCACCGCGTCATCCACTTTATTGACGAACGTTTAGGTCAAGCCTCTAGAGCCGATATTCAAGAACACCTGCATTACAACGCAGAATATCTAAACCGATTGCTCAAGAAACAGACTGGTCAGACCCTCACCGAATACGCCCAATTAGTCCGTCTCCAAAAAGCAAAACAACTCTTAGTTGCCACCAACTTAAAAATAAATGCGATAGCCGAACAACTTGGCTTTAACAGTGAGACTTATTTTTATCATTATTTTAAAAAAAGCACGAACCTATCCCCCAATCAATATCGTCACCGTTTCAAATAAAATTATCATTGGACAAAAGAAAAGCAGTTCAAAAAATTGAACTGCTTTTCTTTTTATTTTAGTTGATGCTGGGCTCGGTACTCAGAAGGAGACACACCTAGGTGCTTCCGAAAGACTTTATAAAAATATGACGGATTTTCATAGCCAACTTTAATCGCGATTTGATCAACGGGTGCCGAAGTATACGTCAAATATTCTGCAGCAACATTAATTCGTTGCAAATGGACCAGTTTGATAAACGTTAATCCAGTCTTACCCTTTAAAAAAGCTGACAAATAATTAGGATTGAATCCAAAATAGTCTGCCATGGCTGCTAACGTAATCGTTGAATAGTGCTTTTCAATATATAGCAATAAAGACAATAAGTTGGTCCCCATATTCACCTGCTTTTTAACCCTGAAATCAGTCTCTGAAGCCACACGAATGAGCCGCAAAAACAAAGTTAAAATTTCTAGCCGAATAATCTGATTACTCTGACCATCCGCAGCATAAAATTCCTGGATGATATCATATAGCACCCCTACGATTTTGGCATTATGCTTTGTTCCAAATATACTATAATTGCCTTCACTACGATCTTCATTGGAAAGTATCGATAAGAGTAATGTTGATATGTTCGTCGTGTTATTGACTGGACGTAAAAATTCAAAATCGTTTAACGAGAAAGCCGATCGCTTCAAAGCGATATTGACGACAATTGAGCCATCATCAATTGGTTGTACCTGGTGTACCGTTCTTGCCCCCATAACAATCACATCGTCTTGAGCAACCCGAAAGTTGCCATGCTTGGTTGCAACAACACAGTCTCCTAACAGTGGAACCATCAATTCAACATAATTGTGAATGTGAAACGGAATGTATGAATTTACAGGCTGTACTGAAATCGCAATAGATTGCAAATTAATTTCCAAGGAATCATCCAAAGTACTAAAAAATTCATACACTGGCTTATCACCAACATTATCGACTGGATGAACATGCATTCCAGCTGCAATTTTCTTCCAATCACGTGGTCGATTATTCCGTCGTAATAATTCTAAAACTTCGGTATTCATTCGATCATTTCCCTTCAAAAGTTGCTATTTCACACGTTATTCACCAATAAGTTGATTCACGTTATTGTAATCGATTTCATAATACTCTAATGTATATTTGTTGATAAGGCCTGCAGACACACATCTATGAAATGAACACACTTAATCTGACTTTTAGCAATAGTTTCACTTTTACACTTAAGCTAGAATGTAAGCGCAAACACAAATTGGAGGCTTATATCTTATGCTAGATTTAACGCAAAAACCATATTATTTAAACCAAGATCAAATTGACTATGTTCAAAACAAAGTTTCACAAATGACTCTGGATGAAAAGATTGGCCAACTATTCTTCGTTATCGGACAAGATAAAGATACCGTTGATTTGCCCGCATTCATCCGGAAATACCAGCCAGGCGGGATGATGTATCGACCCGATTCTGCAGAGAAAATTAAGGATGAAGTTAAACACATTCAGTCAGCTACCAAAATTCCATTGTTCTTTGCAGCAAATTTGGAATCTGGCGGTAATGGCATTGTTACAGAAGGAACTTGGTTTGGGATGCCCCTCCAGATGGCAGCCACAGACGATACCACTAGTGCGTTTAAACTAGGCGAAGTCGCCGGTAATGAAGCACGTCAAGTTGGTGTCAACATGTCTTTTGCACCAATTGTAGACATCGATAACAACTTTCGCAACCCAATTATGAATACCCGTACATTTGGGAGCAATCAATCAAAAGTCATTCAAATGTCCTCAGCTCAGACGAAGGGATTACAGAAAAGTGACATTATCCCTGTTATCAAACATTTTCCAGGAGACGGGGTCGATGAACGTGATCAACACCTTTTAAGTTCCATTAATTCACTATCCGCCGACGACTGGATGACTTCCTATGGGCAGATCTATCACCATTTTATCGAAGCTGGTATTCCAAGTATTATGATTGCACATATTATGCAACCTGCTTGGGAACGCCGTTTACAACCAGGAATTGAAGATAAAGACTTACGGCCTGCATCTAGTTCCAAGCTATTAATCGATGGTTTACTACGCGATCAATTAAACTTTAACGGGCTTACCATTACGGATGCCACACCAATGTTAGGCTATAATACAACACTGCCCCGGTCTGAGGTCCTACCTGCAACCATTAATGCTGGCATTGATATGATTCTCTTTAATAAGAATATCGATGAGGATTATGCTTATATCAAGGAAGCTATTCAGAATCACACCTTACCAATGTCACGTGTGGATACAGCCGTGACGCGCATTCTCGGCACAAAACTATCACAGGGCGTTATGGACATTGAAGAAACTTCTTTGAAAACACCGGCCAGCCAATTGAATCTTAATAAAGCGGAACACTTACGCTGGGCAGATGAAGTTGCCAAAAAGTCAGTCACGCTAGTCAAAGACCGCGACCGTTTATTACCCGTAACTCCTGCAAAATACCCACGGATTCGTCTCGTTGTATTAGGTGATTCTGACGACGGTGGCTTTAAAGAAGGCGGGCATGTTGCGAACGCATTTCAGAAGGGCTTGGAAGACCAAGGGTTTGAAGTCTCGTTATTTGATCAAAACAAATTAGATTTTCACGAAGTATTTGAAGAAGGCGTCAGCGACCTACAGAAAAAGTTTGATTTGGCACTCTATATTGCAAACGTCGAAACTGCCAGCAACCAAACGACGACCCGGTTGAATTGGGTCCATTTAATGGCTGCCGATGCTCCTTGGTATTTGCAAAGTATTCCAACAGTCTTCATCTCTACGGCCAATCCATACCACTTGTTTGATTTGCCACGAGTCTCGACATTTATCAATGCTTATACGGGAAATCAATCAAATATTGATGCGGTATTACGCAAAATCAGTGGTCAAGAACCATTCGTCGGCAAAAGCCCTGTTGACCCATTCTGCGGAGATTTAACGGCTAAACTATAATATAGTAGGAGAATTTTCATCATGAATATTTCACAGATTTTAATTAATCATATGCATGAACCACTGGGATTTGATCTAACTAATTTGCGAATTGAATTCAAGGTTGATGCGCCACATTACACTAAAGTGAAGAAACAACTTATTATTTGGAAATCGAATTCAGAGCAACCTTGTTATCAAACTGAATTAACCGATTACGATAATAACTTTTTCGACGTTGCAATGGATTTAGAATCTCGAACAGAATATTCTGTCCGCATCATCCTTCAAAATAGCGAGCAACAAATTTCCGCAGATAGCCACTTTGAGACTGGTAAAATGGCTGAAAAATACACAGCAGATTGGATTGGAAATTCCAATAAATCGGTTCAAAACACACTATTCAAAAAATCGTTTAAGACGACACAACCAATCGTAAAAGCGAGATTATATGCTACTGGATTGGGATTGTATGAAGCGTATTTAGATCATCAAAAGATTGGTGATGAGTATTTAGCACCAGGCGTGACTGCCTATAACAAATGGGTTCAAGTCCAAACCTATGATGTCACAAAAGCTTTACAGTCACCAGCAACGCATGAACTATGCTTTAGTACCGGTGATGGCTGGTATAAAGGAACCTATGGCTTTGATGGTGGTAAGGATTGTATTTACGGTGACCAGCAGCGCATCCTCGCCGAACTTCATCTGACCTATGCAGACGGCAGTACAACTGTTTTGAATACCGATTCGAGCTGGGAAACCACAACTGGGAAAATCACCAAATCAGCGATCTATTATGGCGAAGATATTGACGACACACTCACTATTACTGATTGGCAGCCAGTGGTCATCCTCTCAGAGTCTAAAACGACGCTTCAAGATCGTTTAAGTCTGCCAATCAAGATTCACGAGAATCTGGCAGTTCAACAAATACTGACAACACCTGCAAAAGAGACCGTACTCGATTTTGGTCAAAACCATGCAGGTTGGCTAACTTTTTATAATCGAGAGCCCAAGGGGACTGTATTAACTTTTCAATTTGGTGAAATCTTGCAACAAGAAAACTTTTACCGTGAGAACCTTAGAGCTGCCCGGGCCAGCTTCACATATGTATCAGATGGAAAAGAAGGTTGGGTTCGGCCTCATTTCACCTATTTTGGTTTCCGTTACGTTAAAGTTACAGGTAATACGAAGCCACTTGATTCACAGGACTACAAATCACCAGTTCTGTATTCCGACATGGCGACTACGGGCTCAATTCACACTGATAACAAAGATGTCAACCGTCTCTTTAAGAACATTGTTTGGGGACAGAAAAGCAACTTCCTGGACGTTCCAACCGACTGTCCTCAGCGTGACGAACGTCTAGGTTGGACAGGTGATGCTAATATCTTCTCCAATACTGCAGCATACAACATGAACGTCTTTCAGTTCTTCAAAAAGTATGCACGTGACATGGCAGTAGAACAAAGTCAGCATGATGGCATGCTGACAATGTATGCGCCTGCTATGGGTGTTGATGATGGCGGTGCAGCTGTCTGGGGCGATGCAGCCACCATTATCCCATGGAACATGTATCAAGATTACGGTGATACCGCGGTATTAAAGCAAAACTATACCGCTATGAAATCCTGGGTCAATTGGATAACTGCAAATACAAAAACCCCTAATTTATGGACTGGCATGTTTCAATTTGGTGATTGGATTGCCTTGGATGGTGAAAACCCTGCGCTTCCAACGGGTAAAACCGACGAAGATTTCATCGCATCCGTTTATTACTATTACTCCAGTTTAATTGTCGCAAAAACTGCAGCTATGCTTAATCATTCCCAAGATGCTGATGAATTCTCCAGTCTAGCGACGAATATTAAGTCAGCTATTCAACGAGAATATATTACACCGACTGGGCGTTTGGCAATCGATACTCAAACTGCCTATGCACTTGCGCTTCAATTTGAATTGGTTCCTAAATCACAAGTAAAACGTGTCCTTAATGATCTTACCAATCGACTTGGAAAGGATAACGATCACTTAAAAACTGGTTTTGTCGGGACGCCATTCATTTGCCAAGTATTATCCAAATATGGACAGCACAAAGTCGCAACCAAGATTTTCTTGCAAACCGATTTTCCAAGCTGGCTATATGCTGTCAAAATGGATGCAACCACTGTTTGGGAGCGTTGGAATTCCGTAGAACCCGACGGTAGTATGAACAAAGATGGCATGAACTCTCTGAACCATTACAGCATTGGTGCCATTATGGAATGGGCTTACAAATACTTAGTTGGTATTAGTGAACATGACGCTGGCTATCAATCAATCACCTTTGTGCCTCATTTCGACTATCGACTGAAACAAATCAGTGGACACTACGATACGCCCTATGGTCCATTCAAGATGAGTTCACGTATCGAAACGGACACTAATCATACGATTAAAGTTAGCCTGACCGTTCCTTTTGGTACTACCGTTACTGTTAAGCTACCAAGAGCTGAAGGTCGTCAAATCCACGTGAATGATCAGATATTGACCGGCAACAGTTTCAAACTCATCGGCGGTCAGTATGAAATCTACTATCAACCAACTAATAACTACATCGAGCACTACTCTGAGGATACAGCCGCTGCGACGATTATGGCTGATCAGCAATTGGTACAACAAATTGATCGTATTGATTCGGTATTAGATTTCTTTAAGAATGATCCTGATGCCGTTCAAGGTGGTCTTGGTAAGATGTCGTTAACTAAGCTAAACACATTATTACCTTTTATCAACATTGATACAGATCATCTCGTCAAAATCAATGATTTGCTGACATCGACACCATTATCAAGTGAGCGTCAGTTTATGAAGGAGCGATAATCTAATGGTCTTAAAATATCAAAACCCAATCTTACGGGGAATGTATCCTGACCCTAGTATCACGCGAGTTGGTTCTACTTACTATATGGTTAACAGTACTTTTGAATACTATCCGGGAATTGCACTATCCAAAAGTAACGATTTGCTGAATTGGACGAAACTCCCCGGAATCGTATCTTCTCCTAATCAAGCGGATCTACGACAGTCGAAGTCTAATGAGGGTATATTTGCAGTATGTTTGCGATATTACGAACACCATTTTTATGTGATTACCACTAATTTTGCCGAATTTAAGACTTTCCTGATTCGTGGTCGTTTAAGTGATGACGGCGAAAACGTCGAATGGGAAACACAGCGGACAGAAATCGATGTCCCTGGGATTGATCCGGATATCTACTTTGAAGATCAACACGCTTATGTCCAGTTCACCGGATATGTTGATAAACAAGGGACAAAGGCAATCCGTCAAGTCGAGATAGATTTAACGACAGGCAAGATTATTCATGAGCCTGTGATTCTAACCTATGGTACTGGTGGTCGAGATGTTGAAGGCCCTCATATTCTCAAAAAGTCAGGTTGGTATTACTTATTGGCAGCAGAAGGCGGTACCGGTGAAGGTCACATGATTACCATTTTCAGGAGTAAATCCATTTGGGGGCCATACGCTGATGACAGCGCGATCAATCCGCTGTTTACCAATCGTGATCGAGCGAGTGAACCCCTTCAAAATATCGGTCATGGCGACTTATTCCAAGATGTCAATCATAATTGGTGGCTTGTTTGCTTGGGGACCCGTCCCGCACAGGTTGGGTTCACAGCGATTACAAACATCGGGCGAGAAACTTTACTCTACCCTGTTACTTGGGAAAAGGACTGGCCAACTGTGAATAATAGGATTCCTACAGTAAATGTTGACTTATCCCAATTTCCAAAGCATGCGGCATCATTGCCACACGCTCAGCAACAGAATCGCTTCGTAGATCAGTTCACCACGTCTGATTTAAATCCCGAGTGGCTGAGCTTACGAGATCAAGTGCCAGGGCTTAGCATTTACGACGGCCAACTTCACTTACCTGGTAACGAACATCAATTATCAGACCTCAGCACGCCAGCATTTATTGGTGTTCGACAAACGGAACATGATGAACGATTCACTGTCACACTTTCACCTGACAGTCATGTCAATCAAGGAAGTTTTGGAATCGCAACTATCATAGATGCAGATCATTTTGCTGCACTTTTGATCAGACAAAGCTCAGAAGGTAGCTACATCGTTTACCGCTGTCAGCAAGTAGGTGATCTAAAAGTCAACCGGGAATTAGGTACTTTACCAGAATACCCGGCAGCACTCAGCATCTTAAATCGTTCAGATAAGAAAACATTTGTCGCAACGATGAGTGACGAGAAGCAAGTCTCCTTCTCAACAGATAGTCTCTTGCTATCAAATCAAGCAATCGCAGCACTGAATACCGGTGATATTCAAGGTATATTCGCTTATAAGAACGCACAGTTCGTCATTTCTCAAGCTGTACGTGAGGCTTTACCGAAGCATGAGTGACCTCTTAGTACATCTTGAGCATTCTCAAGCGCAGTATTGTGAATATTGATGAAATCATTTTCTGATATAGGCTCAGTACCGCTATCATTAAATGATATTTCGACAGGAATTGCGAAGCTAATATTCTATTCTTAAAGCGAATCGTTAGATACATGGAAGGTGTCCTTTATGCCAAGTAAGATTATTTATAATTGTGAAGTTATTAATGCGGGCTATTATGTTACAAGCGCTGATTTGTTAGGAGAAACTGGTGAACAGCTCACCGAGTCACACCTCCGTTTTGAAGTTAATGGTCATAAGATTGGAATCAAGTCACTATTAAAAGTTGGTCGCAAAATTCATATCGAATTTGAAGAGACACGGGCATTATCGCTGTTGAATTTTGATGTAAAAAAATTTGTCAACGAATTTTACTACCCCCAAGTTAGTTTGAAGGTTTGCAACCAAAATACTGTACAGTATGAAGTTATCTTTAAAGATGATGACTATTTGGCAGATTTCGATACAAATATTTTTCAAAGGGATACTGGCCGAATCTCTTATTATCAATATCAGACGGGTTCCAAAGATGAAGCAAGACCATTAGTTGTCTTTTTACATGGCTCTGGTGAAAGAGGATTCAAGAACCAGATGCCATTGTTAGGTAATGATGTGCCCAAAACAATTCATGATTATATCTCTAAGCATGAAAATGCTGTCTTGCTGGTCCCACAAGCGACTTGGGCACCTGAGTTAAACGGTTGGTTCCGACCTGAAATCCGTAAAACATTATTGAGTCTGATTAAATCAAAAATTCAGTCAGATAATATTGACTCAAAACGTATTTATTTGGTGGGCCTATCTAACGGCGGTGCAGCAACATGGCATTTTGCAGAACATCACTCAGATTTATTTAGTGCAATCGTCCCCTGTTGCGGGTATATTTATAACGAAGATAAATCCTTTGTGGGGGCGGCTGGTGAGGGCCGATATATGCATCCACGCATGGCAGAAGCGAAGGCACTCAAAGAAACACCAATTTGGGCATTCCATTCACATGACGATCATACCGTAAATGTGCAAGGAACACTTGAAGCAACTGAGATGGTCAAAAAATGTGGTAATCAAAATGTCAATGTGACGATTTATGATGATGGTAAAGTTACACCAAATCCACACGGGTGCTGGGAACCAGCATTTGATACACCGACATTGTTACCATGGCTGTTCTCACAAAGAAAATCGTAGATAAGTTTACACGAGTTAATTAACCCCAAAAAGCTAGCCCCCCAACCCCAACCGGGTTCAGGTGCTAGCTTTATTCAACTCGCTCTATTTAATTCGTAACCGACGTTTTCGTCTTAGCTGGTAACGCGGTCAAAAAATGGCTAAAGCACTGCTTCAAGAAGTGTTCGCTAGCGTCATCAGTCAAATGGTCATTCTCATCAAACTTGGTGCCAGCTTGTGGCAACATGAATTCGTTGCCAGGGAGGACCTTGGCGTCAACACCTGGTGAGTCCAGGATTTGACGTAAGTTCATTTGGGCGCGGACGGTGCCTTGAACACCTAGTGACGTACCAACAATCATGACTGGCTTATCCTTGAATGGGTGTTCTGCACATGAGAGCCATTCGATGGCACTCTTCAACGCTGCTGGAATACTGTGATCGTATTCAGGCACGCCGAACACGACACCATCGGCTGCTTCGATTTTAGCCGCTAGTGCTTTGACACTTGCAGGCTCTTGGTCGATATCGTCTTCGTTGAATAGTGGTAAGTCTTTGATTTCACAGATATCAAAGTTAACCTGGGTCTCAAACAAATCCTTCATCACGTATAATAACTTGCGATTATAAGACTTGGAGGCGTTGGTCCCCACGATTGCCACGATATTGGCTTCATCGTCGCCAGCAGCGGCTTGCCGTTGGGCGTTGTCACTAGCGGCAGCACCAGCAACGTAACCAGATGAGATACCCCAGGTATTCATCATACTTGGCATCGAATCGTGACCATTGGCCCCACCGATGATCTCACCAGCACCAAAGTAATTGGCAACCGGCGCATCCTTGGTCGTGACTAGTTGTAAGTTGTCTGCGTTGACACTGTAACCACCTAAAGTTGTGGCAAACCGGTCGCGTTGTTCAATGATGTAGAAAGTCTGACCTTCAAATTGGTGCAAGAACTTCGGATCGCGTCCAAATTCATGATCATGACCATCTTTGACGTAGCCCTGATAATTTTTGACCGTTTGGGCCAATTCATCCACATCAATACCAGCTTGTTTAGCTGCATCAGCTAGGTTACCCTTGACGAAGATTGGGCGCTTATCCTTGTTATCGAAGAAGCTTTGAATTTCTTCCGGCGTAAAGTCGTGTAAAATCAATAGATCATAGACTTTCTTCCAAGTCCGTTCATCCATAACTAAGTAAGCGACCTTGTCATCCTGCTTGAGAATGGCATTCCGGAAAGCCGTGTAAACGTTGGATTCATTAACGATCCGCTTTCCTTTGGAATTGACATAAATGGCACCCATGTCCGTCGCTTGCTTTGAAGCGTAGGTCGTCAACTTGGCCACGCCTGGTTCAACTTCCACACCATGTGGATAGAGCTTATACCAGCCTAAATCGTGTGTTTGTAGGTCCAAATCTGCGTTGAACTGGTAAGCATCACCAGTCGACGTCATTGGACCATAGTAATCGATACCTTCACTCTCTTCGCCGCGCATCTTCTGGTTGGCACCATGTCCACCGGCAGCTAGGACGACTGAACGCGCTTTGATGTTGACCATTTGGTCCTTTTGGGCGGCAACGACACCACGTAATTGCTTATCATTATCCAGCATCAACTTTTCGACCCGCGTGTCTAGTAAGATTTGACCACCCGCGGCAGCAAAGGCTTTTGAGACCTTTTGAATGAATTCGTAACTGCTTGCGGACGGCAATTCGATTTGTCGATTGATCGAATGTTCCGGCGTTTGGGTCTGGGCCTTTTGGTAATGCAAATCGGCGAACTTGCTGATGAAATCAATGGCTGGGCCAATGTTATGCACCATCAAATCAGTTAAGGCCGGGTAATTGGTTTCCAAGCTTTCACGAGCGACATCTTGCGCTAACATCTCTGGTGTATCGTGATTGTTATCAAAGATTTGTGCGGAGACATCCGAACCTGTCCCGACAACATTGGAACCATTCAAAATCGTCGCGCCACCTAAATAGCCGTTTTTCTCAACTAAGATGACTTTTTGTCCCATCGATAGTGCGCGGCAACCGGCAACCAATCCCGCTTCACCACCACCGATGATCAAGACGTCAGTCCGATAGTTTTTCGTCTGCGGCTTAGCCTTCTTAGGGACTGGATGAACGGTCACGCCAGCATCGGCGACAGCCTGATCAGCCGACTTCAATAGCGCTTGGGTCATGACCGTCGCACCACTGATCGTATCCACGTCGAATGACTGTTCAGTAATAATATTTTGCTTCAACTTATCGATGACTTGGTTAAAAATCCCCGACGTTTCGGAATGTTTTAATATCTTCAAGTCCTCAATCTTATTGTCTTGTACGTCCACTTCATAATTGATGATACCGTTGTGGCCCATTGCCTGTCCGGTAATTTGTTTTTTACTCAATAGTAAACACTCCTTTGCGTCGCGGCGTTAAGCCACTGGTAACTGTGACGTGTTGGTCGTGGTCAATGAAGATGGCCTCCGTCTTAGGAAGTGGCTCAATCAGCTGAGCACCCCGCTTCGGCCCTTCAAAATAGGCCACGGTCGACAACACTTCTGCTAATTCTGACTGTTCGGTAATAATCGTCACTTGATCAACTTGGTTTTCCACCGGATAACCCGTTTTCGGATCAAGAATGTGGTGATATTGGCGATTGCCAATCTTAAAATAGCGCTCAAAAATTCCCGAGGTAACGACCGTCCGTGCTGGCATCTCAACTTGTAACGCTGGATAGCCACGTGGCGCTTCTGGGGCTTGAATTCCGACCTGCCACCGTTGATCAGCGGTCAGTGGATTGTCCCCGAGGAGCTTCACGTTGCCACCTAAGTTAACGATGGCGTGTTCGATACCCGCCTGTTGCAATTGCGTCACGATTTGATCAGCAAAATACCCCTTGGCGATCGCGCCTAAGTCCAGCTGCATGCCAGGTTGGCGTAAATACACGCTAGATTGCGCTTCATCTAAAATCACCTCGTGCAAGTCCATTAGGGCTAACCGTTGCTGGATTTCTTCAGCGGACGGTACCTGATGGCCACCAAAGCCAATCTTCCATAGTTTGACTAGCGGTCCAATCAGAACGTTAAAACTAGTCGGATACTGTTGCGTATAGCGAATCGCATCCGCTACTAACCGAAAGCACGCCGTACTGACCAGTACCGGATGAATCCCGGCATAGCGATTGATCGCGGCCACTTCCGAGTCAGGACGGTTGACCGAAAAGGCCTCATCCATCCGTTGCAAGTAATCATAGACGGCCTCAACCGCCGTTTGATTCGGTTCAAAGAGGGTCAGCGAGATAACGGTACCCATCATCGTAAATTGCGAGACATATTTCTTATGCGTTTCCATCATCCTGCTGACCCCACTTGTTCATCGTTAGTTTATTTAATCGCTTAATTCAATTTCAAGTCTTCTAGTTCTGGTCGTAGGTGCGCTAAGGCAATCTGACCCGGCGCTGAAGCGGCACCGACCGTGGCAAATGAGAGACACGATCCAAAGGCTTCGCCCGCGATCCGTGAAACTTTGCCTAAGTCACCCATCGACATCGTAATCACAGGTCGTGACAACGATTGATGGGCGATATTGGTGGCGCTCAGTAGTGTCAACACATCTTCAGCGGATTGTGGCATGACAGCCATCTTAGCGACATCCGCACCATAGTCCACCATGCTGGTCAACCGTTTGACGATCTCCGCAGCACTTGGTGTCTTGTCGAAATCATGATTACTCATGATGACAACGACGTTAGCAGCCTGAGCTTGCGCGACCAACTGCTTAACGTCCTTTTCTTCATGATAACGTTCAACATCCAACGCATCGGTGAACTTCCCAGCGATCACCGCTTGGCACACCTTGAAGTAGTCAGCGTCGGCTAAGGCCAATTCACCGCCTTCACCCTTCGTCCGAAACGTCGTCAGCAAGGCAATATCGCCTAATGCGTTTCGCAGTTGTTGGCCGGCATCCTGTAACTTAGCGGCATCCGTGACGCCGTCAAAGAAATCAATGCGCCATTCAACTAAGTCCGGCTTAGCGGCCTTAATCGGATCAACTGCACTCAGAATATCCGCGACCGTCTTACCCGTGATGGGCACCGCGATTTTGGGACGGCCAGTGCCTAATTCGATGTTTCGTAATTTAATGACTGGTTGCATCTCGCGCACCTCCTGTTATCAATAACTTATTATTTAGCGTCATCATCACTAAATAGAATTTGGTGGATATAATCAACTGGCATATCCTCGCCTGTCCACAGTTTAAACGCAGCGGCACCTTGTTCGAGCATCATGCCTAACCCGTTATAAACGTGCTTTAATCCAGCTTGACGCGCAACCTTCATCAGCTTCGTTGTTCGTGGGGCGTAGACAGTATCAAACACGATTTGGTCTGGACGGAACCAACTTGGATCATCAACCAACGTCTTGTCTTCAAGTGGCTTCATACCCACCCCAGTTGAATCGGTGTAAATATATGAACTCTGAATTTCTTGCTTAAAATCATCACGATCTTCGAGTGAGTGCAAGGTTGCATGACAATCCGTCTGTTCATTAATTAGTTTAACGTTTCGTTCCGCATTTGCCCACGTTGCATCGTGCATATTAAAGATCGACATTTCCTTGACCCCGTCTAAGGCCGCTTGAACCGCGATGGCAGTCCCAGCACCACCGGCACCTGACAATGTCATCTTGTGACCACGAATATCCAGCCCTTCATCAGTTAGCGCTTTCATAAATCCAATGCCATCAGTGGTATATCCAGTCAACACACCATCATCATTAACGATCGTATTAACCGCGCCTACCATCTTGGCAGCTGGGTCTAACTTATCAAGCAGTGGAATGACTTTTTGCTTGTTGGGCATTGAAATATTGGAGCCGCGCATGTCTAGAGTCCGGATTGATTCAATGGCACTTGGTAACGTCTCATTCGTGACTTCAAATGCTAAGTAGGCATAGTTTAAGCCTAATTTAGCAAAAGCATTGTTGTGCATGGTTGGTGACATTGAATGTCTAATCGGATATGCCATTAAGCCAATCAGTATTGTATGTCCATCAATTCGTTCTGTCATAAAAAACACTCCTCAATTTATTTTCGGGTTTGTTACTCAATTCACTTGTTATGTTAGCAAAATAGTTTAATATAATAAATATGGATGATTCGTTTAAATCATCAAATTTTTCTATGAATAAAGGAGCGTCCTAACCATGAATTTAAGGCATTTAATTTTCTTCAAAGAGTTGGCTCGAACTCAACATATGGCAAAAGCGGCGGAAAATCTTGGTATTTCACAGCCCTCACTCAGTTATGCGATCAAAAAGCTCGAACATGAATTAGGCGTCCCCCTGTTCGAAGCTGACGGTCGTAATATCAAGTTAACGTCCATTGGTGGCGTCTATTTGAAGTACGTTACCGCTACTTTAAATGATTTATCACAAGGCAATGAACTCGTTAAGCAACTGATGGATCCTGATACTGGGCACGTCAAATTGGGGTTTACGTACACGCTTGGCCAGCAATTAGTGCCAGAATTAATGTCTAACTTTAAAAGCCAGCCCAGAAATCAAGCCATCACCTTCGAACTGGGTCAAGGGAACTCGCAGAGATTGCTACAAGGATTAGCAGATGAACAATATGATATCGTGCTTGCCTCCAACGTCCGAAAGCTTGGTGACCAGTTCACGGCCCACCTCTTTGACTTTATTCCACTAGTCCAACAAGAAATCGTTGCCGTGATGCCAAATGATCATCCACTAGCCAAAAGCGACTCACTCCACGTCGCTGATTTAGCAGCTTACCCGATGATTCAATTTTCAAAAAATAGTGGGTTACGCCCATTAATTGATCAAATTCTGGCAGCCGCCCACGTTCAACCTAAAGTGGCATACGAAGTTGAAGAAGATCACACCATGGCGGGTTTCGTGCGGTACAAATTGGGCGTCGCGTTAATGCCTTATTTACCGCTATTAAATCCTAGTCAGGTTTGCATCAAGCACTTGGTTGATCAGCCACTTAATCACCAGATTTATCTGATCGTTCGCCGTAGCGGATTCGTCACGCCAGCCGTTCACCGTTTTCAGGAATTTGCACGTAGCTATTGTTGGCAACATTACACTGATGAGGACCGATTAATCTAAAAATTGCGTCCTCATGACAAAGACGCAATTTTAATCTTAGTTTTCAACACTGGAGGCCGTCGAGACAGACGATGATTGTCCACGATATTTAACAATCAAGGCTAATCCGACGCCGATTAGTGTAATCACAACGTTCATTAGAATGATCATTCTTGGCGCACTGGCTCCCGTGACCTTTGTCAAATATGCGGCAGCAGATAACACGACGTAATTAGCAACACTGGAAGCAATCATGACCAATGATGTGGCCAAGCCTTTGCTGTCCGGGAAGAAACCAATGGTCGTTGAAGTGGCTAACTGGAGCACACCCCCAGCGGCGGCATAACCGATTACAAAGCTCCCAATGTACAAAATGACGGGATTACTGATGAAGTAGCACAGTAGTAACATGACGATTGAAATACTTGGATATAGGACCAGCACTGTCGTTTCTTTCAAGCCCATATGGATGAATTGGGCTGTCAAAAGTACGGCGACCGTCGCCCCGACAGCATAGAATGACTGTAAGGTACTTGGGTCTTTGATGCCGTAGCTCGCGCCTAATTCTTGATTACAGTTGAGCCAGATCATGAAGGTGGCGGAACTCGTAAAGCCGATTAATATCGAAGCAATTGAAGCCGGTGTAAAACGATGCTTTGACCCACTCTTACTGGTCGTTGACTGCGTTTTAACAGCCGTCTTATCTTGTTGTGGAAATGGTAAAATCAGCACTAAGATCGCATCGGCAATCATTAGAATCCCACAACCAATGAAGATGACTTTATATGATAACTGCGCGCTTGCAACCAGTCCGATGACAAATGGCAGAATGAATTGGGCCACCGTAATCGCAAACTTTGTAAACAGGTTCGCAATTGAAGCGGACTTAGGGAAGATTTCCATCACACTGGGTGAGACACAGGTGTCCAAGAATGAATTGGCAATCCCATTAACGATACCAATCGCGTAAGCCCACCACATACTATGGACACTAATCATGCCGAAGAAGAAAACGGCATACAACGCGATACCGATAAAGCCACTGATTCGGCGACCAATCTTGTCTGAGACGGGGCCCGCAAATGGATAAGCAATGAGACGTCCAAGACCATATGCTGCAATTACTGAAACAACCATACTAACATCGATCGTGCCATTTGCCAGCGTTGTCGCACCCCAAGCCTTCGCAAAATCCGTCTTGTACTGGCCCATAATTGAGGAAGCAATCCCCAAAATGAAGTAGGCAAAATAAAGTGCTAGGGCCGTGACATAGTATTTGCGGTTCGAATTTGTATTAGTTGCCATTTTAACGACCCCCATCATCTGAGAAGAACCGCTTCGTCACTTCTTCGACTGGCATTTCTTGACCAGTGTATAGTTTGAAGGCAGCTGCACCTTGCCAGACCAACATGCCTTTTCCGCCAATCGTTTGACTACCATGTGCTGCGGCATCCGCCAACATTTTGGTAGTTGCTGGATTATAGACGGTATCGGTCACGACTAAATCTGAGCGATAAACACTCATGTCTTTAATATTGGTTTGATCGATATTCGGGGCCATTCCGGCTTTAGTCGCATTAGCTAAAATATCACTCTGACTAATCGCTTGAGCCAATGCCGCCTGATCATTAATATCACCGACCGTCACCTGACAAGCTGGAACTTTCTTCATAATCTTTTGTGCGGTCAATTCCGCATTTTGATAAAAGTCATCCTTGGGGTTAAAAATGTGAATTGCTTGAGCACCATCCAGCGCCATTTGAACCGCGATCGCAGTAGCCGCACCGCCAGCACCTAAAACAGTAAGTCGTTTTCCCTTAGGACCAACGCCGTGATGCCGCAGATTTTCAACGTAACCAGCACCATCCGTGTTGTGGCCGACTAAGACACCATCATTGTTAACAATCGTGTTCACAGCACCAATCAACTCAGCGGCTGGTGAAAGTTCGTCAACTAATTCTGCTGCGACTTTCTTACACGGCATCGTCACATTGGCACCACGCATATTCAACACGCGCATCTTAGTCAACGCACTCGCCATCTCATCAGCTTGAATATCAAATGCTAAATAAGCGTCGTTAATTCCTGCTTGTTCAAAACTATAATTATACATTGCTGGAGAACCAGAATGGCCTACAGGTGAGCCAAACAGTCCTAACATCGTTGTATGACCGTCAATCCGTGCTTCCATTAGTTGATCCTCCTCAGTGTTGCTTGGCAACTTGCTTCGCTTCGTATGCTTGGTATTCGGCCGTTGGCATATCCTTACCCGTAAAGAGCTTGTAGGCTGCGTCGCCTTGCCATAACAACATTCCTTTACCTGGTGCCACCGTGCAGCCTAACGCTTCAGCGTCTTCAATCAGCTTCGTCTTCAGTGGGTTATAAACAGTATCTGCAACGACTAAGTCTGAACGCAAATAGCTCGGATCAACCAATGATTGACCGTCTAGTGGTTTCATGCCAACAATCGTGGCATTGACTAAGATATCAGCATCTTCAATTTCGGCTTTTAATTTATCCTGATCCTCAAGATGGTAGACGTTAACGTCAACTTCCGGCTTAGCTTCCTTAATCTTCTGTTGTGTCTTTTCAGCATTGGCATAAAAACCATCGTCACGGTTAAAGATTGCCAATGACTTCGCACCATCTAAGGCACATTGAACTTGTAATGCAGTCGCCGCACCTCCAGCGCCAATCACAACTAACTTCTTACCGGCAACATCCACGCCATTCTCTTTCAAATTACGGACAAACCCGATACCATCAGTAATATGCCCCGTTAATTTGCCATTATCATTCACAATAACGTTGATAGCGCCTACAATTTTGGCTGCTAGGGATAAATCATCGACCAGCGTCGCGGCAACGCTTTTACATGGCATCGTCACATTACTACCGCGAACTTTAAATAGCCGTAACGCATCGATTGCTTCAGGCATCTGCTCTTTTTTAACATCAAACGCGAGATAAGCATAATCTAGCCCCTGTTGTTGAAAACTGAAATTATACATTGCTGGCGAGCCTGAATGACCAACGGGTGACCCAAGCAAGGTAAATAAACCGGTTGTTCCTGAAATACGCTTTTCCATAATTTATAATCTCCTCGTCTATTGAATAAGGAAAGAGACTGAGACAGTTGTCCCAGTCTCATCCACAAGTTCATGTAACTGAATCAAATCATTATTTTTTCGCTGGTTGATGATGATCGATCGCGTATTGACGACGGCCACCTGGCTTTGGAATCATGTCGGAAATCATGATGTTCAAGCCACCATCGACAGTGACTTCACCGCCATTAGTGTAATCAGAACGATCACTAGCCATGAATAACACTGTATTGGCGATGTCATCCAAAGTCCCGATACGACGACTAGCAACTAAGCGTTCCCGACCTTCTTCAACTTTAGGATCACTATAGAAGTTTTCTGATAACGGCGTCTTAACTAAGCATGGTAGGACACAGTTACTCCGAACACCGTATTGTCCCCATTCAGCGGCCATCTGCTTCGACATCATGTTAACCGCTGCTTTAGTCGTACTATAAGCACCACTATAAGTTTCTGGATAACGTGAAGCGACCGTTGAGATGTGAACCATTGTACCGTGCTTTTGTTGAATCATGACACGACCGAAACGTTGTGACATCAAGAAATAACCCGTTAAGTTAACATTTAAAGCTGCTTGCCATTCATCTAATCGTAGATCTTCAAGTGGTGAGAAACGTAAGATTGCAGCCGTGTTAACTAAAACGTCAATCTTCCCGAATTTGTCTGTGACTGCTTTAACCGCAGCATCGACTTCTGCTTCATTGGTGGTATTGCACTTAACTGCCAATGTTTCGACACCATACTTGTCGGCAAGTGCTTTAGCATGTTCTTGAGTCTTATCCTCAAGCATATCGATCAAGACGATCTTGGCACCTTGCTTTGCAAATTCCTCACAAAACTTAGTTCCCATTCCACCAACAGCACCTGTAATCGCAACCACTTTATCTATTAATCCTAGCCAATTATTAGTCATTAGTACTCGCTCCTTCTACTCAATTATTAAGCCTGAACTGGATCTTTTAAAATTTCAGGCCAAGCTTGCTTCAAAACTGACACAGTTTGCTTATACGTATAATCCGCAACGTAGTCAATTCCCTTAGCCATGTACTGATCAGAAATCACTTCGACACCAATCACCTTAGGATCGACGCCAGCATCCTTAATCATTTTAACGAAACCGGCTGTGTCTAAGTCACCTGCACCAGGGGCTAACCGATCATGCATTGATTCATCACGTAAGATGGAAGTTGCGTATGGCCGGGTGTAAGCATCGTCAATTTGAATTGAAATAACGCGCTTAGCCTGTTCCTTAGTTAATAAATCATATGGTTGGTTAGCGCGAACCCAGTGCCACATGTCTAATAACATGTAAACATTGTCACAGTTAGCTTTCTGCATGATTTTCCAAGTCTTATCCAAATTCGGCAGGCCACTGTATGGCATTGGTTCTAGCGCAATAATCAAATCGCCCGCACGCGCAGCCAATTCTTGTAACTTCTTAGCGGTATAATCAATATCATAATCTTCCATCAAACCAGTATTGATGTGCTTAACACCGAACAGTTCGCACATATGGAAGCAAGCTTGTTCCTTATACTTTTGTTCATATGACCGTTGGGGTTCACACCACTGAACAATGTATTCAACTTCCGTACAACGAATCTGGTATTTATTTAAAATGTTCAAAATATCCTGATCCGTTAAGCCTTCATTCAAAGCATCAACATAAGTTTCAGCGCGTAAGCCGATGCCATCATAACCAGCAGCACTTGCAGCCTTACAACGATCTTCAAATGTACATTGATCACCCAGCGTCCAGGAACTAATTGTAATTGGATGTGCTTTTGTCATAATATTTTTCCTCCAAGGATAGTGGATTCGTAACATGCATGTTCTGTGATTCACATAATTTATTTTACAAGTTAAATGTAATCGCTATCAGCAAAAACGTCCAATTGCTTTTATCCACCATAAATCATAGCTAAAAGTTATTAATTCTGGTATATTAGCCTTAGAACAAAGTTTCTAATACCCGTCAGTCACTAACAAGTTGAAATTTCAGGGGGTCAGAAGAGTCATGAATCTGGATCATCTACGTTATTTCGTCGCGCTTTCCCGCACAGAAAACTATACACAAACTGCCAAGCTGTTACATATTACACAACCCAGTCTCACCAAGGCTATCCATTCATTGGAAGCCGAGCTCAATGTCGCACTCTTTCAAAAATCCGGGCGTAGCGTCACATTGACACCTGCCGGCAAGGTCTTCGCTAACGATGTCGAATCCGCGCTATTACTTTTAGACAAGAGCGTCACTAACGTCAAACGGTTCAATCAACAAAAATCTCCCATCCGGATTGCCGCACTCAGAACGCTCAGTATCAAGTGGCTACCAGATATGGCGCAACGATTTCTTCAATTAAGCCCCCACTCAGCCGTGCAGTTTCAGTTCAATACAGATACCGGTCTCTCCCCTGATATTTTGCGGGGACTCCGTGATAAGAAGTATGACGTGGCGTTTTGTTCCAAGCTCGATCACTTCAGCGACATCGACTTCTTCCCAGTCGCTGAGCAAACGATGGTCTGTATCACACCCACCAATCACCCGTTGGCCAATCGTTCCAGTATTAATCTCGCGGAGACACTGGCTTATCCGCAAATTACGTTTTCAGAGCGTAGCGGCTTACATCCTATCATGAAGAAGCTCTTCAATAACTGCGGCGGACAACCAATTAGCGCATACACAGTCGAAGAAGATCAAGCCATCGCCGGGTTGGTCGCTAGTGGTTTTGGCATCGCAATCGTTCCGAACATGTCGATTCTTCAAAATATGCCTGTCAAAATCATCCCCTTGTCATTTCCAACTTGGCAACGAATCTTATACATGGCAGTTTTAAAGCATCGCACGCCACAGCCCGCAATGGAAGAATTCATTAAATTTGTCCGAGATCAGAGTAAAACCTTATCCGTTAATAACATCTAAACAACAACCAAAAAATCGCATTCAACCGATAGCTTCAGGCTATTGATTGAATGCGATTTTGTTATTAGACACTTGCCGTGGCCGTGTTAAAATTTGAAGTGAATCAACGATTGTGAATTTAGTATCAATCATAAATTTTATAATATGTAAACCGTTTACTTGTCTGTTTTAACGTTGTTTATAATCTGGTTATCCAGCCTTAAGATAACCGTTTAAAACCGTTAATTTAGCCAAGTTTGTGAAAAATAGAATTGGTGGGTGACAACCATGGAATTGAAAGAAAAGCAGGATATAACCATGAAGCATAAAACATACTTACCGCTAGCTGCTGGAATTTACTTAAATTACGCCATTTTAGGGATGGCGACCATTATCGTCTCGCAATATGGCAGTCAATTCCAAGCCCTATGGCACACCGATGTTAAGGGAATTTCCACTGTAATCGCCATGATTGGAATTGGTCGCCTCTTAACGATCCTGATTGCCGGCTACCTCTCTGATCGGCTCGGACGCAAAGGCACGATGCTGATTGGCATGGTTGCGCAAATCCTATTCTTAGCTGGCTTATTCTTCAGCACCAATCTCATTAGCGCCTGCATTGCCGCACTATTTATGGGTGCCACTAATTCCTTTGGTGATACTGCAAGTTACCCGGCACTAACTGATGCCTTTCAGGAGCAAGCCGCTAGCATGAATTCACTCGTCAAAGCGGCGATGTCACTGGCGCAATTCGTGTTACCATTTATCGTCGCAGCACAGCCAAATGCGCAAATCACACTGGTCATCATGGTCGTGGTGATGGTCTTAGACATTGTCTTGATTGCCCTGGCAAGCTTTGCACCGCAAACATTGACCCAAGTACACGCTAAAAACGAGCCTCAGAGCCAAGCGCTGAACACGCCAACTAATTCTAATGCGGCACAGCCGTCTATGTTGATCGATGGTAGTCTCTTGATCATCGTGGGATTCACGTTGTCATTTACATTTTATATTTTCTCGCAGTATGCACCTAACTTCGGAAGTAGCGTTCTAAAACTCGGACTCAATAGTTCCAAGTCATTGATTTCCTGGTACGCGATGGCCTCATTGATCTCTGTCTTTATTACGTCATCCTTAGTCACACGCATCAAACCTATCAAATTGATTTTCGTTTACACGTTAATCTCATTCTTAGCATTGTTACAAATGGTCGTGATTCCTAGCGCTGACGGTGCTCGTTTGACCGCTATTGCAATCGGCTTCTTCGCTGCTGGTGGAATCTGGCAACTGGGACTAACCTTACTCAGCCAATACTTCCCGGCCGAAAAAGGCAAAGTGACCGGGTATTATAGCTTCGCGACTGCCCTAACATTCTTTGTCGGGCCATTGGTCTCAAGCTTCATTATTGATGACACGGCCGCTAGCGTATTACATGTCTTTGAAATTGACACGGGCGTTACCTTACTCAGCCTCGTAATCGTTATCATTCTGATGATTCGTAATCGAAAATTTGCAGACTAAATCATGGTTGATAAAGCAGGTGTGACTCTGAACAGATGTCTAATAGAATTCGTCACCGTGGCACTGGTTCTGAAATGATGCCGAATGGCGTTCGAAATCAGAGCATACGCTTTGAACCTGATCATGCTAGAAGACAACTTAGTAGAATAGCTTTAAATGAATAGGACGAGTAACCCAAATCGGTTCCTCGCCCTATTTCAGTGTGCCGTGACGATTTATCCCACGCGCACCTGCTGTTTGATATTACGCCCGCACGCTCACGATAATCTGTAGTAGTACCATTAATGCCGCCAAGATATCCAATACCCAGCCACTCCAGATATAATAGTTCTCCATCGGACGGTATTTTTGACGCGTGACTTTGAGGTTCTTTTCATAGAGTCGATTAAAAAATACAAATAGCCAAATAAAGAACCATAAAATCAAGCAAAAGACCGGATAGATAAAAATATTGCTCTTGATTCCCCACGGTTCCAAACTCGTGACCGCAGTTGGCACATAGACTTTACCAGGTAACAATGGATAGGCAATTACCGCTAACAGCAGCGGTACTAGTGCTAAAATCGTCTGTCCCCATAAATTATAATGACCATGCTCATCCTTAATATTAAACACGTGCCCAACCTCCCTTGATTAACCAGTGTATTGCATACGGCAATTGCTGGTTCCACAGTTGCCAATCATGATGTCCTGCTTGTGAGTGCCATTCAAACCGCTCTTTGAAAACAGCAGCTAATTGTGGTCTAAATGCTTCATCCATGGCGTTTAAAATATCTCGATCACCCGTCGTCATTAAGACTCGCAACGTTCCCCAGTCGGTTGAATGCTGCAGTAAGTATTGTAAGTCAACAGCCGTATTCTGTAATTGTTCTGGTGAAAACGCCAAATCAAAATCAGGCATAATGTCGGCTTGTTCCACGTGAAACTTTTTTAAATCTGTTACCGGCGACAATGCCGCCACCGCTGCAAACTGTTGCGGATAGGTCAACGCATAGCGTAGCGCTCCGTATCCGCCCATCGAATTGCCTAACAAATAGTTGTCAGCTGGCCGTGCAGATAATGGGAAAATGTAACGCATTCGAGTGGGTAGCTCACGTGTTAAGTAGTCCCAATACCGTGGCCCATGCGCCATATTTGTGTAAAAGCCCCGACCGGTCTCCGGCATCACCACTGCAACCCGATACTGCGTCGCTAACAATTCAATGGCCGTCCGCCGTATCCAGGACGTGGCATCGCCACCCAATCCATGCAACAGCCAAATGGTTGGTAAGCGCTGGTCTCCACTCATATAAGCCGATTGGACTTGTCCAGCGGCATTTAAAGGTTCCGGTAAAATCACTTGGACCTGTGCAGGTTGCCGTAAGATATTTGAATAAAAATTATTACTGTGAATTGACATGTGCTCCTCCTATCAAATGCCCAATCAACGAATTTGATTCATTGCCACTGACTTTGAATCACTGCTCAATCTAAGTCCAAAGTAATTCGGTAGCATATAACTGATGGTATATTCAAGCGTCTGATCACCTTGAAAGACCCACCGTTCAATTTTGATAATCATCGTATCTAGGCCAACGTGCAGGTAATCCGCCACGCGCTGATCAGGAACACAGGTAGCCGCATACTCTTGTTCAAACGGCTGTCTTGAGAGGTCAAGTTGCGAATGCTTGCGAATCAAAGCATAGATTGAATGGACTGCTCTTAACTTTTTAAGTGCACCTGCCGGAATCAGTGAGGATAAGTACCATGATTGGGAGAACTCAAATGGGGCCCGCTTCATTTCGCGCAATCGTTCTAAGTACCAAGTTGCCACCGGCTCAGCGAATCTTGCACGGGCGGGTGGCACAGTCTCTTGATTGGCGACGAGTACGGCGACCTGTTCCTCATCAACATCATAAGGATGCGTGTCCGTGATTCGTACTGCAGTGCCCCGATTAAACTTGGACACGAAGCTTCCCTTTCCTTGAATTCGGTAAATATACCCTTGGTCAGCCAACGTATTTAAGACGCGCACGACCGTCGTTGAACTAACTTGATACTTTTTTCGTAACTCGCTCTCGCTATAAAATGGCGCGTTCTTACGAAAATGATTTGAATTCAGCTCCAAGATCAATGCATTTAAAATTGTTTGATAAATTGGTTCCTTCCGACTCATTACCCTTCACCATCCCGCATTAAAGTTAATGCATTAAATGTCTATACTTAATCAAAATTTAGGCCTATTCGTTACAAATAACGTTATGAAAGCGTTAACTATACTGCTATATTATGCTATACTCACTGTTGAAATCAAGTTAATGCATTAACTTTTTTGAAATTAGGGGGGATAATTTACAACTACTTGAACCAACCAAACTTTTTAAGGAGATGAATGAATCATGGATAATTCACGTACGTGGAAAGATAAAACGGTTGACGTCATGAGTAAAATTGCAGCCAACCGTTATTTACGTGCTATTCGGGACGGGATGGCGGTTATTATTCCAGTTACCATCGTCGGCTCGTTCTTTACGATCGTCACGCAACTACCCATTACTGCTTGGACAAACTTTATTAAGCCCTACGCCGCTGGTTTAGCAATTCCAATTAATTTTTCAATGGGCTTTATGGCGATTTATGCGGCATTTGCCATTGCAGGTCGGTTAGCTGAAGATTACCACTTCGACCATATTTCAACCGGGGTCGTCTCAGTAATGGTCTTCCTATTGTTAGCGGTCAAACCAATTACGACCACGCCCGCTGCTTTCAAAGCACTGGGCTTAAAGGCCGCTGCGACCGTGGTGCCATTAACACACTTCGGGGCTGCCGGTTTATTTACAGCGATGCTTGCCGGGATTCTAACAGCCGAAGTCACTCGGCTCTGTCGTGATCATCATCTGGTCATCACGTTACCAGATGGGGTCCCACCGGCTGTTGCCGCTTCATTCTCAGCTTTGATTCCAGCGACCTTCTTAATCGTTGGCGCTTGGGTCATTCACGTTGGGTTGAATTTTGACGTTAACGCGTTCTTACAATGGGTCTTCAGTCCATTAGCCTACTTTGGGCGTGACAATTTGATCTCAGTTATCGTTCCAATCCTCTTAACCGATATTGTCTGGTTATTCGGGATTCACGGTGCCGCTTTGGCCACCCCAATCTTCTGGCCATTATGGTATCCAAACCTGAACGAAAACTTAGCTGCTATTTCTAAAGGCGCTACTGCAGCAACGGTTCCACACTTCATGACTGAACAATTCTTCCAATGGTTCGTCTACGTTGGTGGTGCCGGTGCAACACTGTCTCTGTGTATCCTATTAACCTTCTTCTCTAAGTCGACTTATGGCAAGACAATTGGAAGGGTTACCATTATTCCTGGGATCTTCAACATTAACGAACCCGTTATCTTCGGTGTGCCAATTGTGATGAACCCATACTTCGCTATTCCATTCGTACTGGCACCATTGAGCATGGGGATTATTACTTGGGCAGCCACCGTTCTCCACTTAGTCAGTCGGACGGTCGCATTAGTCCCTTGGACACTTCCTGGACCAATTGGGGCATTGATGACAACTGCTTGGGACTGGCGCGCTGCCGTCCTATGTATTATTAACATTATTGTCGCCACTTTCATCTACTACCCATTCTTCAAGATTTGGGATCGTAAACAATTAAAGGCTGAACAGGATGCTGCTAAAGCCGACGCTGAAAAAGCGGCTCAAGCACAAGCAGCTACTGCCGAATAGCGCAAGGTTTACGAACACTGATAACTTCAAACCTAAGTATGAGTCATAATGAAACTGATCGATTTTTGTCTAATTCATGGCCATCAGTCTGGCTGGATGATGGCCATGAATTAGACCGTTATCATTAATCACTCCATGAGGACTGCTGCTTGTGCCGCAGTCCTTTTGGTACATATTCTAAGAAACGAGGAAACTACTATATGAAAGCAGATATTAACCAACTGACTACCGAAAGTCGTAATCCGGCCAGTAATCACTTAGACGAAATGTCCGTACTTGCTATTGCACAATTAATGAATCAAGAAGACGCCAAAGTTAGCCAAAGCATCGCGCCACAATTACCCCAAATCGCCGCTGCCATTGACTTGATCGTTAAAGGTTTTAAAGCTGGCGGTCGCCTGATCTACATGGGTGCAGGTACTAGCGGTCGTTTAGGCGTCCTCGATGCCGCAGAATGCGTTCCAACATTCGGTACCGATCCATCAATGGTTCAAGGCCTGATTGCTGGAGGCGCTCAAGCCATGACCGTCGCTGTCGAAGGCGCCGAGGACGATTTCAACCTCGGCGGGCAGGATCTTAAAGCGTTAAAATTAACGGCTAATGACGCGGTCGTGGGTCTTGCAGCTAGCGGCCGTACGCCATATGTCATCGGTGCACTCGACTATGCGCACGAAATTGGTGCGGCCACGATTAGCTTAGCTTGCAACGCGTCAGCCCTAATCAGTCAACATGCCCAGGTGGCAATTGAAGTCACTCCGGGTCCCGAAGTACTCTCCGGGTCAACCCGTTTGAAAGCCGGGACAGCTGAGAAAATGGTGCTGAACATGCTGTCTACGATCTCGATGGTCAAGATTGGCAAGGTCTACCATAACTTAATGGTCGACGTCAAACCAACCAACGAAAAGCTCGTCATCCGCGCTAAGCATATGATTGAACTGGCAACCGGCGTTTCTGCAGATGAAGCTAGCGAACTGTTCACTGCTGCTAATCAGAACGTCAAGACTGCCATCGTCATGAATTTAGCTAATGTTTCCGTTACTGAAGCCGAACAACGTTTGCAACGCGCGCATGGTGTTGTTCGAGATGCCCTATAGGAGGTGGCGCAATTATGACCTACTTAATCGGCGTTGACTGCGGCGGTACCCACATCGTTGGTCAAACTTGGACCACTTCTCCCGAGCACCTAGTCCAAAGTGTGACAGGTGGTCCCGGGAACGTCGTCTTAGACTATACTGGCGCAATCGCCAACTTAACCGGCGTCTTAGATCAACTGGTTGCGCCCATCCCCGCTGACCAAGTCGGCCTAATTCTAATTGGAATCGCGGGTATTGAAACTGCCGGCCATGCGGATGAAATTCAGCAACTCGTCAATCAGCGCTATCAGATTAAGACTCGTGTTATTAGTGATGCCAAACTCGCGTTGCTGAATGGGCTCGCCGGTGCTGATGGCCTATTAGTGATTGCTGGGACTGGCTCGGTCGTTTATGGCCGTCAAACGGGCCATTTTCTCCGCGTTGGTGGCTGGGGCTACGTTCTGGGTGATGAAGGAAGCGCCTATGACATTACTAAGCGGGCGTTTAAACAAATTCTCACTCGGACGGATGCCGGACAAACCAGTCAATTGACTAAGCCGCTGCTAGCTCAACTGGACGCTTCCAGTGTGCCAGCCGCAGTGCAACGGTTCTACGCTCAAAACCGGCAGACAAATGCTCAATTAGCACAACTAATCGCTAGCTTAGCTGATCAGGGAAATTCGGAAGCAATCGCAGTATTGGTGGCATCGGCGCAAGCACTAGCGCAACAAGTGATTACCTTATATCAGCGTTTTGAAACGCCACGGCCACAAAACATCGTCCTCTCAGGGTCTGTTTTGCAGCATAACCAATTGGTACGAGCCGCGTTAACTACCGCCATTCATCAGGTCGTACCAACAGTTAAATTCAACGATATAACAACTAATAATGCCCACGCTGCCCTTTATTGGCATTGTTGGGCTCAGGAGGAAAATAATTAATGACAATGCGTCAATTAGGATTATCAATCTATCCCGACCATAGTGATTTCGAAGCAAATGCGGCTTATCTAAAATTAGGCCATCAATATGGTTTTACGAGAATCTTCATGAGTATGCTAGAAGTTTCAGGAACGGTTGCTGAAACCAAAGCTAAGTATCAAAAAATCATTGACGTTGGTAATCAACTCGGATACCAAACAATCCTGGACGTCTCACCCCGTATCTTCAAGCAATTAGGTATTTCATATAAGGATCTCAAGTTCTTTGCTGATTTGCACGTTGCTGGTATTCGGCTGGATGAAGGCTTTGACGGTGCCACTGAAGCCATGCTGTCATATAATCCATACGGCTTAATTATTGAGCTCAACATGAGTAACGACGTCGACTACCTCAATAATATTCTTAGTTATCAAGCTAATGTGCCATTTATTTATGGATGCCATAACTTCTACCCGCAAGTTGGCACGGCTCTGCCTTACGACTTTTTCGTCAAATGTAGTGAACGATTCCGAAAATTCGGCATTCACTCCGCCGCATTTGTGGCAAGTCAGGTCGGCACGATGGGGCCTTGGAACGTTAACGACGGCCTTCCCACGCTGGAAGCTGATCGCCGCTTACCGATCGCCGTTCAAGCCAAGCATCTCTTTGCTTCAGGGCTCATCGATGACGTAATTATCGGCAACGCCTACGCCAGTGAAGCAGAACTAGCCGCATTAGCCGCCATCAATCGCTACCAGGTGCAATTCCACATTGAATTTGAATCTCACGTCAATGAGATTGAAAGAACAATTGCACTGACACCTCAGCACTTCCGCCGAGGTGACATTAATCCGAACGTCATCCGCTCCACAATGCCGCGAGTGACCTATAAGGAGACACCCAACGCTCCGCACGATAATGATATTGAGTTCCAACGTGGGGACGTCTTAGTTGGAAATGATGATTTTGGTATTTATAAAAACGAGTTGCAGATTGTCTTAAATCCGCACCGTGAACCCCGTAAGAATCGGATTGGTCGGATTACGCCTGAAGAATTACTGCTGCTTGATTTTATTAAGCCTTGGAGTAAGTTTCGATTTGTGGATTAGACTTAACGACTAAACAAACCCCAGCGAAAAATTCGCTGGGGTTTGTTTAGCTTTTATAATTTTAGTTCACTACTTTGTCTTAACAGTGGTCATTCCTTCAGTAAATGAGACTGGTAGAATATCCCGCGATACAGGATGGCGCTTACCTTCACCACGAATTTGCTGATTGAGATTATCTGTAGCAGTCTGGGCAATTAGCTCAACCGGTTGTCGAATAGATGACAACTCAGGAAGGGCATTTTGAGAACTCTTTCCACCGTCAAAGCCAATAATTTGCACCTTATTTGGCACGTCGATTTTCATCTCTTGAAGTAAGGTTAAAGCCATTTTGGCATAGGCATCTGAAATCGCAAAAATACCTATTTTTTGATCCGAGAAATCAGTTATGATTTCTTGAAGTGTCGCCATCATTGCCCTTTTGAGTACATCACGACCCTGTTTACTTGAAGGCAACTCGTACACCTTATTAGACAAGTGTTGCTCATTACAAAAATCAGTAAATCCCGTTTGTCGTGATAACATGGCACCCATCGAATCCAAATCAAATCCCAAGCAAATATATTGAGTCACATCACGTTCACGAAAGGCTTCAGCTGCAAGCTGTCCGCCCGCATAGTTATCAGAAGTCACTAGTGGGAACAGACCAGTTTTCTCTTTTTCAATCGCAACCAATGGCATTTCGGCATCAACATGTTGCGTTAAATCAGAATATGAGATTGTGATAATTCCAGCGACACGTTGTTCCTCAGCCATTGTGACGTACTCTCGTTCATGATCGAACTCACTATTGGAGATACAAAGAATCATTTTATAGCCTTGTCCCTCAAGATTCTTTTGAATCCAATACGTCAATTCCGCAAAAAAAGGCGTCCATACTGTTGGAATAATTAAAACAACAAATGTTGATTTACTAGCCCTCAAATCGCGTGCCGCAGTGTTGCGTACATAGTTTAACTTGGCAATTGCTCGCTCGATACTTGCTTTTGAATCCGAACGGACCGGTCGATTATTTAAATAATTAGACACTGTTCCCCGCGATACGCCTGCTTCCTTTGCGACATCATTCATGTTGCTCATTGATTAGATACACTACTCCTTCATATGGCTTTAAAAACAATGTTGGGTTTAAATCGTTAGGCGTGTCCTGATAATTTGACAAAACTAGCTTACCGTTTGCATTTGCAATTTCTTTTGGCAAACTATATCTAACCTTCTTGTCAGAAAACGATCCTAACACAATTAATTTCTGTCCGTCTAACTGTCTTTGATAGGCAAAAACACTAGAATCATTAGCACTAATTAATGTAAAGTCACCATCAATTGTCAGCTGTGACTGTAATTTTAGCGCAATTAGTTGCCGATAGAAAGCTAGAATTGAATTTTCATCACTCGTAGCTTCAATTACATTTATTTTAGCATAATTCGTATTGACTTCGATCCACGGTTTATGAGATGAAAAGCCACCATTGACCGTATCTTCCCACTGCATTGGCGTACGTGCATTATCTCGTGATTTCCGTGCTAAAAAGGTCATTATCTGCTTGTGAGAAACATGTTCTGACTGTAGAAACGCAGCAGTATTATGTGCTTCAAGGTCTTTGTACTGGGATAACGCTGTGAAGTGCGCATTGGTCATTCCAATCTCATCACCTTGATAGATAAATGGCGTTCCTTTTTGCAAAATCTGAATCATCGCTAACATTTTAGCCGATTTCACACGATAACGGCCCTCATCACCAAATCTAGATACTAATCTTGGCTGATCATGATTACCTAAATATAGTGCATTCCAACTTAGCGTCTTCTGCCAACGAGCCATCGATTGTCGTAGATCACTCATTTTGAAAGTGACATCAGAATAACGGCCATAGGCACCATAGTCAACATGCATATGTTCAAACTGGAAAACCATATTTAATTCCTGACGATTAGGCTCCACATATAATTTCGCTTGATTCATTGATGTATGGGGTGTCTCGCCGACTAACATAATATCAGGATACTTACTGTAAATTACTTGATGCATTTCCTTCAAATACTCATGAATATGAGGACCATTTGCTGTGCCATAATAGTATGCACCAAACTTCTTATTGTCCTCGACAGGAACATCCTCAAATTCAGCGTTTTTGGACAAGAAGCTGATTGAATCCATCCGAAATCCATCAACACCCTTTGCAAGCCAAAAGTCCATCACATCATAAACGGCATAACGTAATGCTTTGCTATCCCAGTTTAGATCCGGCTGTTCCTTGGCAAAAAGATGTAGATAATACTGGTTACGTGCTTTTACATACGTCCAAGCTGAGCCACCAAACACCGATCCTAGATTGGATGGTGCCGCCCCATCCGGTTTTGGATCACGCCAAATATAATAATCACTATATTTGTTATCTCGACTTAGCTTAGATTCACGAAACCATTGATGCTGATCAGAAGAATGGTTAACGACTAAATCAAAAATTAATTTTAAGCCCCGTTGATGCGCCTCAGCAATTAAAGCTTCCATATCTTGCATCGTACCAAAATCTGAAGCAACTTTTTTATAATCTGAAACATCATAACCATTGTCAATTAATGGTGATTCGAAAAAGGGTGTTAACCATAACGTATTCACGCCAATGCTTTTAATATAATCTAACTTTTCAATAATTCCCCGTAAGTCTCCAATACCATCATTATTAGTATCATTAAAACTTTGAGGGTAAATTTGATAAACTACTGCTCGACGCCACCATTCATTCGTCTTCATCATCTTTATCCCCCAAATTAAGCTGATTAATGTATACAATCTGATTTTTAGCATCCGTAACAATTGCTTCAATTCGTTCGGCTGTTAAATACTGATTGACTGGCTCCATGACAAGTGCCATGGCAAGTGGTAGATTCATTCCGGTTAAAATATGAGTATGCGGACGATTCAAATATTGAGTCGCTTTTTGATTGACACTACCTGCCATCAAATCAGTCAGTATGACAACCTCATCATCCTCACCAAACTTCGCCATTGCCCGCGCCAAATCTTCATCAACGGGAGTATTACTCATATAGGCCGTAACGACCTCAACGTTCAAATCGTCACCTGCGAAGAAGCGCAACGTTTCTACCAGCCCCGCCGAGAATGTGCGATGTGATGCAACAATAAATCCTCTCTTCATCCCAAATACCACCTTTTATATTATGACTTAACACCTAAAATACCTGTTGCTGCACCAATCAACGAGATAACAATAATTAGTAAAATAATTCTAGTTGGTGTCCATGACTTCTTGCCCAGCAGCCAGTAAATCAGTGCTGTTAGTAATACTGGTAGTAGTCCCGGCATTATTTTATCCAAAACTCCAGATTGTAGCGCCAAAGTTACTTTTCCGGTATGAAATTTAAACGGCGTATAAACTGTAACAACGGTCGCAATCAGCGTTCCAATGACCATCAGTCCCATGACAGAAATGGCGTCCGTAAATAAATTGATCTTATTACCTAAAGTTGTGACCAATTTAGTCCCAGATGTATATCCAAGATTGAAAAGCCACATTTTCACCCAATATAATGCAATGTACATCAGCATCCAGATAACAGCGCCAATGGCATTACCCTGCAATGCCATATATCCAGCAATCGACCCCATAATAGTCGGGAACAGGATCCAGAACACTGAATCACCGACACCAGAGAACGGCCCCATTAGCGAAGTTTTCAAGGATTGAACGGCATCTTTGGCTTTTAGACCATCCTTTTCCTCCATTGCGAGCGAGGCGCCAAGAATGATATTCCCCATTTGGGGTGTTACATTAAAATACTTATAGTGATTGTCCATCGCCTCAATATAGTCATCATCATTGGGATAGATTTTCCGTAAAGCACGAGCCATTGAAAATGCAACTGAGGGTGCCTGTTGTGTTTCGTAGTTATATCCTAGTCCTGCAGAAAAAATCCATCTCCGAAACATATGTTTCCGTTCTTTAACTGATAATTTTCCAGTAGTATTTGACTTATCATTCATCATAATCATCTCCCTGTTCTGCGCTAGTAACAGCAACGGCTTTATCAGCATCTTTTTGAGAATTGATTCGATAAATTGCTAATGCAGCTGCAGCACCTAACAAAGCAACACCGAGTACAGGTAACTTTAAGTATGCAGAAAACACAAAGCCAACGATCAAATACGTGAAATATTTTTTAACTGGCATATAATGCATTAACATTCCAACCCCGACCACTGGCAACATCCCACCAGCAATTGTTAGACCATTCGTAAACCAAGTTGGAATAACATTCAAAATAGCTTTAACAAGCGGTGTTCCGAACGCTACGACCAATAATACTGGAATAATGTATTTCAACATCCAAACACCGACTGAACAATAAAATGAGATTTCCATTTTACGAAATTTCTTTTCATGCAGATACTTCTGTGACAAGTGCGCAAAAAAGTTATTAATGATTTTAGCGATAACATCTAACTGAAGCGTCAACATACCAACTGGTAACCCTACCGCAATGGCCGTTCCAGTATTAGCATGAGTACTTATCGCCAAATAAACACTTACAATAGTTGCTAGACCATACTCAGGGACAGATGAGCCACCAATACCTGCAACGCCTAGTGACATTAATTGTAAGGTCCCGGCAATAACAAGCGCTGTTGTGACATCTCCCATAATGAGTCCCATAACCAAACCAATGGTAACCGGCCAATTATTTAATACTTGACCACCAGTTCCGTTATCCCACGCCATCCAGGCTGCTAACAGGATAATCAGTATATTTTGTACAAATATTGGCATTTTTAGTTTCCTCCAACTCGTTTAATCACGGTTTCGAGTGTAAGTGCATCTTCTTCCGGCGTATATTGGAACTTAACTGGAATCCCCATGCTACTTAATTCTTTCAAGTCTCGCAGTTCGTCATCATTAAGGGCAACACGCTTTGTATAGGTCCGACGACCAGCATCCTCAAAAATAACACCTACATTAACTTCAGGAATTTCAACCCCAGTCTTTACCAACGTGAGCAACATGCTAGGTTCTTTGACAATCAAAAACACTCGTTGTGAATCATAATTTCCGTTATTGAAATTATTAATTGCTTTTTCATGGTTAATAATTGACATGCCTGTACCTGCTGGCTTGCTCATCCGCATGCTTGCTTTAACCATCTCATCTTGACTAACAACATCGTCAACCACCATGTATCGTTTAGGACGGAGTTCCCCATTCCATTGATTTACTGTAACTCCGTGAATTAATCGTTGATCGATTCGTGCTAATACAACTGGCATAAAAAGCCCTCCTTATATAACGTTCCAAAAACACTAAAAATAGTTACATAATTGAATAAATATGATTTATCAGAGTTAAAACTTTGAACGTTCCAACTTTATGATTTAAGAATACCACCTTCTTTTATAAATGCAAGCGTTTTCCATCCGATGCTATTCACTCATCACGCTAGCAACACCCTTAAACTCTAGTGAACTAGCAGATAAATCATATAATCATGTCGGTCGTGGCGCCAACGCCTTTCGATAGCCAATTAATGCAGCTAGAAACAGTAGCTCCACAGTATTCACAGGCTAAACCACCAACTCTGAAATGCGGCTTTAAAAAGGATTCTCAATTCCTTTATAGTACTTTTAGGGATTATCTTGCTAGATTCTCACAGATTTTTGAATCTCTCGACCTTAGCGATTCAATTTCAGGTTGCTAGGCACAAAAGGGCACATTGGATAGTTTTAAAAAACTACTCAATGTGTCCTTCCTCTTAACTACTAATATATTTATTTTTCTACATCAGGATGCAAACAGTCAATCTAAATCATTCAGATTCCTTAACCAACCCATTATTCTTAATCACATCTTGATACCAGTAGAACGACTTCTTAGGATACCGGGCCAATGTGCCGTTACCCTGGTCATCCAAATCCACGTAGATGAAGCCATAGCGCTTACTCATCTCACCAGTGGAAGCACTGACCAAGTCAATGCAGCCCCATGGCGTGTAGCCCATCAAGTTGACGCCGTCGTCGATTGCACCAGCCATCGCTTCGATGTGTTGCTTCAGGTAATCGATTCGATAGTCATCTTCTACGTGGAAGTTCTTATCTGGCTTATCGATTGCACCAAGGCCATTTTCAACAACGAACAGTGGCTTTTGATAACGGTCATATAACTCATTGAGGGCAATCCGCAGACCAGTTGGATCAATCTGCCAGCCCCAGTCGCTCGCTTTCAAGAATGGGTTCTTAACGCCACCCATTAAGTTACCAGCGACCGTGTCCGTCACACTACCCGTGGTTTCAACCGCACTCGACATGTAATAACTAAACCCGATGTAATCCACTGGATATTGTTGCAACAGCGCTAAGTCACCATCAGTCGTTTCCAGGTCATCAAAGGTTAAGTCGTATTCAGCTAACAACCGTTTCGTGTAGGCTGGATAAGCACCACGAACCTGCACGTCCGCACAGAAGAAATTGAAATCTTGGTTGTGCTGTAAGTTCGCTAACTGGTTGACAGGATTGGAATCGTACGCATAACTCGTCGCGTACAGAATCATGCAGCCAACTTGAATGTCATCCCGCAATTCGTGCGCGATTTTAACAGCTTTGGCACTAGCAACGAATTGATTATGCCAAGCTTGAAAGACGTTCTTCTTATCGTTTGCACCCGTTGATGGGACTAAGCCTTGGCCCATGACTGGAAAATGCGCGGCACTGTTGATTTCGTTGAATGTCATCCAGTACTTGACCTTATCCGCATACCGCGTCAAGATTGTCCGTGCGAATGTTTCATAGAAATCGATCAGATAGCGATTCTTCCATCCACCATAGCGTTTGGCTAAGTTCAATGGCAGTTCATAATGTGAAATCGTGATGACCGGTTCAATATTATGAGCCAAGCATTCGTCAATCACGTGGTCATAAAACGTCAGTCCCGCTTCATTTGGTTGGGTCTCATCACCATTTGGAAAAATCCGTGACCACGCAATTGAGAAACGGTAACACTTAAAGCCCATTTCGGCGAATAGCGCGATATCTTCTTTATAATGATGATAAAAATCAATACCTTCATGGTTTGGATAGGTGTATTTATCTTTATCAATGGTCCAATCAAAGTCCGGCTGACTAACGATCTTGAACCGCTCTTTACCACCTGGCAAGGCGTCGGCAATCGATAATCCGCGGCCACCTTCTTGATAGCCACCTTCTAATTGGTTAGCAGCTGTCGCACCGCCCCACAGGAATCCTTCTGGAAATTCTGACATGTCATTAACACCCTTTCTAGCCAACGAGAATGATAGCCCTTACAACCAGTATAAACATTTATTGGCTTTAATGGCAATGGTTACCCATTAATCTAAATCTTCCCCATTCGAAGCAATAACCTTCTTATACCAATCAAACGAATCCTTCTTCATCCGCTTGAGACTACCGTTACCTTCATCATCCTGGTCAACATAGATGAAGCCATACCGTTTGGACATTTCGGACGTCCCGGCACTGATAACATCGATACAGCCCCAAGTCGTGTAACCCATCAGGTCGACGCCGTCTTTGACTGCTTCCTTCATCTGTTCGATGTGTTGACGTAAGTAGTCAATGCGATAGTCATCATGGATCTTACCGTCGTCACTGATTTTGTCTTCGGCACCTAAGCCGTTTTCAACAACAAATAGCGGTACCCGGTAACGATCCCAGAATTCATTGAGTGTGATGCGTAGGCCAACTGGATCAATCTGCCAGCCCCAGGCACTGGACTTCAAGTATGGGTTCTTACCACCCATAGATAAGTTACCACTAGCCTGTTCGACGTCGTCAGTGGCAGACGTGATCGTCGTCATGTAGTAGCTAAAGCTCAAGTAATCTACCTTACCTTCAGCTAACAACTGTTCATCGCCAGGTTCCATCTCTAGTTCAATACCATTTTCGACAAAGTAGCGGTTCATGTATTCTGGGTATTCACCACGTACTTGGACATCGGTGAAGAACAAGTTCAATTGATCTTGAAGTTGTGCCGCACGCACATCGACCGGATTTGGGGTGTTGGCATACGTCTGCATCCGAGCGAGCATTGAGCCGATCTGAGCTTCAGGGTCGATTTCGTGACACTGTTTGACCGCAATCGCGCTAGCAATAAATTCATGGTGTAGCGCTTGGTAACGTAATTGCATTTGGTCATGCACATTCAAATCACTGTCAACCGCACCCGTACCAGTGAAACCCCAAGTTGAGGCGTTGATTTCATTGAAGGTCAACCAGTACTTCACAACACCCTTGTAGCGTTTGAATAGCACTTCAGTATAGCGCGTGAAGTCCGCAATCGTCTTCCGACTAGCCCAACCATTGTTGGTTAAGGTCAGGTTCAGTGGCATTTCGTAGTGTGAAATCGTTACCAAGGGTTCAATGCCGTACTTATGGCATTCTGCAAAGACATCGTCGTAGAACTTCAATCCAGCTTCATTGGGCGTCGTTTCATCGCCCTTTGGGAAAATACGGGCCCAGGCAATTGATAGCCGGTAAACTTTAAAGCCCATTTCAGCAAATAACTTGATATCTTCCTTATAGTGATGATAGAAATCAACACCACGACGCTTTGGATACCGTTTATCAGATTGATCATCGATGGCTTCTTGGATACTTTCCTTGGTCACTTCGTTCATGGACATGACTTTACGGTCAGTCGCTTTTTGAACAACTTCAGCGGTCGTTAATCCTTTACCATCAACGTTCCAAGCCCCTTCAACTTGGTTGGCAGCCGTTGCGCCACCCCATAAAAAGTCCTTTGGAAAACCAGTCGGCATTGTCTTTGAATACATAATTGAAAACTCCTTTTAGTTTAAATTAGTTTAATTGTAACAGCGGTTCAGTCGCATTGACGTCTTTGGCATTTGGAAAAGCCAGCTTAACCTCATGATAATTCTTGGAGTTCGTCACAACGATTGGCGTCGTTACTGGATACCCAGCAGCCTTGATGGCATCAATATCAAACTTCACGAGCGGTTGACCAGCTTTGACTGTTTCACCCTTCTGTACCAACGTCTCAAATCCCTTACCTTCAAGTTCAACCGTATCCATCCCAATGTGCATCAGGATTTCAGCACCATCACTCGTGTTGAGCCCAACGGCATGTCCAGTTGGGAAGACTAGGGCAATTTCACCATCAGCAGGCGCATAAAGCGTGCCATCAGTTGGTTCGATTGCGACCCCTTTACCCATTGCACCAGACGAGAACACTTCATCTTTGACTTCGCTCAATGGAACAATTTCGCCCGTTTCAGGACTACTCAAATTAGTAGCAGCGTTATAAGTGACATCTGGTTCAACCTTCGTTGCAGCACCAGTTGGCGTCGTTTCAACGCTTGCGCCACCAGCCATGACTGGTTCTGCAGTCGTGGCAGTTGCATCGACTTTAACTTGCTTATCATTACCATCAACACTCTTATAACCGAACAACATTTGAAGCGCAAAACCAAGTACCATTGCGATTGCCATGGCGATGATCAGGCCATAAACAGAACCGTCAATACCAGTCTTAGAATTAATAGCGGCAGGAATTGAGAAGATTCCCATGCCACCCATCATGTACATCTTGGTCCCAGCAAAACCGATAATTCCACCACCGATAGCAGCAGCGATACAGCTTAAAATGAATGGCCGTTTGCGTGGTAAGGTCAACCCATAAATTGCGGGTTCCGTGACACCGAAAATTCCAGAAATAAATGCAGGTAACGCAATCCCACGAGTCTTTTGATTCTTAGTCTGCAACAAGATGCCTAATACGACCCCAGTCTGAGCAAAGGATGCGGCTAAGGATAAGCCTAAGATTGGGTCGAAACCTTGTGAAGCAACGTTGGCCATCATAACGGCCACAAAGCCCCAATGAACCCCAAAGATAACGAAGACTTGCCAGAAAGCACCCATGACTAGGCCGGCGAGGATTGGGCTGAAGTTGTAAATCGCAACACAGACCGTTGAAATCCCATCACTGAGCCAACTTGCAACTGGTCCAATGATTAAGAACGTTACTGGTACGGCAATCAACAATGTGATAAATGGCACCAAGAACGTCTTAACAACTGTTGGCACGATACGCTTAGCGAAGGCTTGGACTTTAGAAGCGAACCAAACGGCCAGGATAATTGGAATAACTGAAGAGGTATAGCTCATCATCACAACCGGAATACCTAAGAAAGTGGCATGAATCTGTGATTCAAAAACATTACCGCTGAAGAGCGTGCTCAATACCGTCTTACTGCTGTTCAAAGCAACGATACTTGGGTAGCAAAGTGCCATCCCGATGGCCATGCCAATAAATTGGTCCACATGGAACTTCTTAGCAGCGGTCAGTCCTAAAACGATTGGCAAGAAGTAGAAGAAGCCATCACCAATTGAATATAAAATCTTATAGGTCCCTGAATTTTCTGATAACCAATTGAACGCAACGAACATTGCGACGAACCCTTTGATCATACCAGCGGCACACAAGACACCTAACATTGGGGTGAAGATACCCGAGATCAAGTCAATGAAGCGATCGAAGACGCTCATTTTTTCATCTTCGCCATAATCATCAGGAACACTACCACCGTCAGCGAAGCCACCGACTTTGATCAGCGTATCGTAGACGTCCGCAACTTCATTCCCAATAACAACTTGATATTGACCACCAGATTGAACGACCGTGATCACGCCGTCCGTATCCTTTAATTCATCAGTATGGGCAGCGCTTTCATCTTTGAGCTTAAAACGTAGCCGGGTCGTACAATGGACAACACTCTTAACGTTGTCTTTACCGCCAACACCGGCGATAATTTTTTTACTTAAATCTTCATATGCCATGTTTGTTCCTCCATTCAAAATTTCCATTTGAGTAAACAAAAACCCAAATGTCCTTTCTTCAAACCACGTCACTAGGGCCCTAGTAACGATTGCTCTCAAGAAAAGATATTTGGGTTAATGCCTGCATGATCAGTAACACACCGTGATTATCTTAGTTATTCACTTTTTTGCCGATGGGTCACGCGCCAAATGTGTAAGGTCAAATACACCTTATCATCTGGCTCGAGCCGCCAACCGGCTTTACTCTGTAAAAACGTATCGATTCGCTCAACCGTTGCGTATGCTTGCGGATATTTGGCGATCATCAACTGTAACAACGATTGGTCCAGTTCGCTACCCGTACTACTCGTTCGACTGACCCGCTAAACCATCAAGGCGCGCAGGTGTGCGACAAAGCGGTTATAGTTAAAGGATTCCGGATCTAATCGCATTTGAAATTGATATTGCACAATATCAATAATGCCGCTAATAAGCTTAGTGATTTTGATGGTTTCCTGTAACTTGGAACCATCCGAACCGGCGTTAATAAAGTGATACGTCATGAAGACAACTTCACTTTTCGGTAGCGTCACATCGGCAGTCGAATTAATCAACTCCACCGCTTTAGTCGCCGCCTGAAATTCTTTAGGAAATAACTTTTTGACTTCCCAACGAACGGTTCCGTTATCAACGTCGATGCCATCATTCGCCCGTTTCAATGCAAAATCGATGTGATCTGCAAGGACGAAATACTGATAATCACTAAAACTAACTTTGAGCAGCGGCTCCACCAAATGAACCACCTGTGTCGTAATCATAAATGACTGCGGTTTCAAATCTTGAAAGCTGTCGATATCGACATTTTGCTTCAGTGTCGCAACAAAGCGTCGTTGAATCTTCTGCTCATCAATTTGATCACCCTTATGCTTACCAAAACCAACGCCATTACCAACCACAATCCATTCAACACCCTGATCATCCACCACTAAAGCAGCGTTATTATTGAAGTTCTTTAGAAATTTCACTACTCACGGCCTCCTGGATTTCAAACAAAAAACCTACTTAAAAAGTATCGCATCTCACCAAAGAGACTGCAAGTACGTTATGAGTAGGTTTATGCCTGATCGAATCAGTAACACGCTTTTATTTATGTTGATTATATTAGCAACTTTTGTAAGCGGTGTCAATGATTATGTGGAAATTTATTTTGTTTGGCCTGGAAACGCTATGACTACTGACCGTTCGCTATCGTGCCGGACGTTGCTTCAACTTCCCGTCCATCCACCACCATCATCAATGGCGTCCCGCTAACGACTTGAACCTGTGTGCTGTCTTGCGTGAGCTGAACTTCTAGCACCCGTCCACGGAACCGCAACCGATAACTCAATTGATTGATTTCTTTCGGCAAATGATTCGTAATGTGGAGCTTGCCCGCAGCGACATACATCCCCGCAAAGCCATACGTCAACCCTAGCCAGCTCCCGCCAAGGTTCGCTTCGTGCAATCCATCCTTGGCGTTACCTTGTAAGTCGACTAAATCCATTAATGAGGTATCCATATAGTAACTGTAGGCCTTATCACGGCGATCAAGCCGGCTAGCTAATATACTGAAAATGGAACGCGACAGCGATGAATCATGGGTCGTGATTGGTTCATAATAATCGTAATCACGTGCCAACTGTTCTTGTGATTGGTCTTCCGGAAACAGCATTTCTGCCAGCAACGTATCCGCTTGCTTGTTGACACGGTGCCGATAAATCATCAGTGGATGGTAATGCAGCAACAGTGGGTACTGAGTCGCTGCGGTCGTCGCAAATGGCCACAATGGCATTTTTGGCGAGTTATCGTCTTGTGCCGTGACTTGATTCGTCGCATCATATGGCAGATACATCGCTTCACTAGCACGCGCCAGTTGCGTCTGTTCGTCTGCATCGCCATCAATATAACCCTGCTTGATCAGCCAGGCAGCAAAGGCCATATTCTCCTTGGCCATCCGGTTCGTATAATAATTATTATCGACTAACGCCGTGTACTCATCCGGCCCAGTGACCTTATACAAGCAGAATTGTTGCTTGCCGTCTCGTTGCTCCCAACCGCCAAATTGTAGCCAGAAGCGGGCAGTTTCAAGCACGACCGCCGCACCTTGTTCACGCAAGAAGTCCTGGTCATCAGTGACTTCAAAGTATAACTTGATCGTATGCGCAATATCCGCATTGATATGATACTGTGCGGTTCCAGCTGGAAAGTAGGCGCTGGCCTCCTCACCATTGATTGTCCGCCAAGCATATAAGGCGCCTTTGGTCACGCCTAAATCACGGGCACGTTGGCGCGCTTGTGGCAAAATACTGTAGCGATAGTGCAATAATTGCTTGGCCATTTGCGGCTGCGTGTAGATGAAGAATGGCAGCATATACATTTCAGTATCCCAGAAATAATGGCCTTCATAACCCGGACCAGTGTTTCCCTTAGCCGCAATATTGGTGAGCCCATCGCGTCCGGCTGACTGGAAGAGCTGGAATAGATTATATTGGATTCCCGTCTGTAATTTACGATCACTGATTTGGACTTGTGATTGTTGCCAAAAATCCGTTAAAATCCGTTGATTAAGTGCCTCAGCATCCTCGACTGAAGACGTCGCTAAGGGCTGGTTGATTTCACTGACTTGACGAACAAATGACCATTGTAGCGTTTCGTGCGGCTTGATCTCACCAGCGCCATGAAAACCAGCCTGATCTTTATGAACACTAAAGTTTTCAGGCACCACGGTCAAACGATCACTTTGCGTCAATTGTTGCTGTGTAGAGGCAACCGTTGTTTGCCACTGCAGCTCATGCTCATCAGCAATCGTCTTAAATTCAATCTTCAAACCAGCTTGACGCTGGGCAACCCGTGGATCATCGTCAGCTTCACTGGCAGCGTTGGCCTCGCGAACAATCGGCCGTTTGAATCGCAACTCACCCGCATAATCTAGCGACGTTAACTGATAATTAAGCATCAGTTGGTGTGAGTCGTCCAGAAGTATCATTGTTTCCACGGCTAATTCGAAATGATGTTGATCACTAGTTGTAATCTGAAATTTTTCGGTCAACTTACCCGAGCTAAAATCCAACACCGTGTTATCAACCGTAACGTGCCAGTCATCTGGAACTGCAGAGTCTGTCTGTGCCGTTGCAAAATCCAGATAACGTGGACTGGTCAGTGAAACGATTGTTTGATGATTCTTCGCATAACCATAAGCACTTTCACCATAGGTAATCGGATTGCTGGCATAAAAACCATTCACCAACATGACCGGCAAAGTACCCTGCTGGTTTCCCGTAAATGGTAGTGAATCCCGAACACCGACATGCCCATCACCTAAAGCAAAAATTGTCTCTAAATACTGACGCGTCGTTGTTGCCACGTCCTTGAGCGTTAATTTTTTAACTTGCATAATCTCCCCCACTTTCAGCTTCATTTGTTGTAGTATATCATCCGGCAGAACACGGTTTCACTAATTTGAGAACCGCTTTGCCTTTTTTTAGCCTAATTCTGGGCTTAGTACCGACAATATACTAACGTTATTTTTGGGGGAGTTAAAGGATTGGATCCATAAATCAAGATGATAATTTGCTTTTATGAATTTCATTGAATTCTTGAACAATGCAAGAGTCCCCCAATAAGTTTTATCTCTTATGAGACGTTATTCATTTTGCGATAGGCCAAGGGAGAAACTCTAGCATATTTGATGAATACTTTAGTAAAGTAGCTTGGATCACTAAACCCCAATAACTGACTAATATCGGTAACCGACGAATTGGAAAAGAGTAATTGATATTGCGCTTCTCTAATTTTCTCTTTATTAATATACTCATTGATGGTCTGACCTGTATCATCCTTGAAAATCTGGCAAACATAGTTTTTCGAATAACCCACATTCTTCGCTAAAACGCTTAACTCAATATGTAAATTGAGATTTTTATAAACATAATCTTGAATCTCATAGATTGCTCTATTATGCGAGTATTGTCGCGCAGAACGAACCCGTTTTACAAATAATTCTCCGATATCTTGGATCGCTTGTGTCGAACTTTCGACACTCTGCATTTTCTCAATATTCTGGCAGCACTGGTCACTAATTTCAAAGGCAGTCTCATAGTATAAGCCGCCTTCAATTGCAGCTCGGCAAAAAATAGTTACCGCCGCGATTAATAAATTCTTAGCATTACGCAACTCACTCGTCGCCATGTTACCGAAAATACCACTTTGAACAAATACTCTCATGCGATGTCTGTACTCCGCCAAATTACCATCGGAAACAGCTTTTAACATGAACTTTTCTTTATAATAATCATTATGAACAATATTCAAATCACGATTTTCGCTTCTAGTAATCTGTCCTTCAACATTTGACCATTCTGGCATCGAGTCGGAATATGCACTGCTAATCCTTGGAAAAGTTTGGAACAAGCTATAATAGAGCATCTTCGCTTGCGCTATCAGTTGATCGAGATCAGCACCATTGGTGAAGGAAGAGTACTGTCCTGCCGACTCTAAAGTCTCAACATTCGACCACAAAACAACGGTCTGCTTAGTGGCTAACAGATGGAAAACACATAAGTACCGCCCAGATCCGATCCTTAACACTTCGATCTGATGACTAGGAATAATCTGTTCGATTAATCTCCGCTCTTTCTCAGATAGGTCTGGTGCTAACGGCCTTTTGAGCACTAACTCATTGTTAAACATTTCGTCATAAACAGCAACAGTTGTTCGTGAAGCCGTATAAAATTCTCGTAAAAGTGCAAATAATTGTTTATTATTCATGTAATCGCTTTCTTTTTCGTAATATTTTACCTTTTTTCGTAATAATACACAAGTCCATGATCACAAATCCACTATGATTATTTCAACAAAGCAATCATGCATGACTACTTAATGACAAAATAATTTTTGGAGGTAAACGAAATGTCCGCAGAAAATCATTCATTTAAGAACATTTTGATTATTATTGCGCTGCTATCATTAAACATTGTTGAACAAGCAGCCAGCGTTATTACGGCTACAATTCCTGGCATGGCTAAGACTTTTACCAACGTCTCACTGGTGAATATTGAGCTAATCACCACTGTTGTTTCAATCTTCGTCACCGTGTTCGTCTTAATCAGTGGTGTTATTGTCAAAAAAATCGGACAAAAACAAACTGCTGTATTGGGACTGGCGATTGCTGCCATCAGTTCCATCATCCCAGCATTTTCTAACAGTTTTACACTAATCATGGTCTCTCGGGCAGTACTTGGGATCGGGATTGGACTTGCTAATCCGCTAGCAATTAGTCTAATCGGTGTATTCTTCTATGGCGATCAACGTGCAACATTAATGGGCTGGCGATCAGCTATTGCCGGCGTTGGGACTGCCATTATGACTTACGTTGCTGGACAATTGTTAAATATTAATTGGCACGCTGCTTATTGGGTTTACTTACTCTTCATTCCAACGCTGTTGTTATTTGTATTTTTTGTTCCAGATCCTCAAAAAAGTGGTGCGCTTAAGCGGCAGGCTGAACACCAAGCAGCTTTAGAAGCCGATGCAACGGCAAATGGCGTTACTATCAAAAAAAATCCTATTTGGTTAATCGTAATTTTGACAGCGCTAACATTCTTAGTGCTCATTGCCATCATGATATTAGCAGTCAAATTACCAACATTCTTTGTTGAAAATAAAATTGGTACGGCCACACAAGCAAGTACTGCTTGGAGTATCTATAATTTTGCTAGTGTTATTGGCGGATTTCTATTTGGGATTACCTATAAGTTAACGCATAAATTTATTCTTCCGCTCGGCTTATTCTTATTAGGTTTAGGTGTTATTGCGCTCAGTCACGCTACTAGTGTAACCGTCATTTATGGCTTATGTATTTTTATGGGCATCGTTGGGGCAATGATTATCCCATTCATTTTCAACCGTATCAGTGAAGTCGCTACACCACAGATGGCACCACTCTTTACTTCAATCGCACTAGTTGGTTCCAACCTCGGATCATTTATTTCTCCATATGCCGGAGAAATTATGGGAAGTACTGGAAAAGCTGCTATTACAAGTGCAGGTGGCCTTTTATTAGGACTAGCTATTCTTTCAGTCTTGGTTATTTTTGCGACAAAAGCTAAACATTCCAGCCACGTTACAACACCAGACTTATAAGGAGGATTCCATTCATGGAATTTCAAACTAATACAACTGTAGAATTTAACCGACACACCGACTTGCTAGAAAAGGCGAATAGCAATCGGCCTCACTTAATCTATCAGACAGTGAAACCAGCTCGCCTAGTGGATATTGTTGCTGATTCTTCCTCAGCTCTCGGATATACTGCTAAAGAAGCTAAGCAATCACTCGCCAAACTTCCCACTTATCAGCTTGGAAAGGGTGATAGTATTACTTTCGACTTGGGTAACCATGAAGTCGGTCACTTTAGCATCCATATCAACGCATGTGGTTCCCCTATGGATGCGCCGTTATACCTACACTTCATTTTTGGTGAGTTACCCGTAGAGATCGGTGTTAACGGCGAACCTTATAATGGGGTTCTAAGCCAATCGTGGTTGGCCGAGGAGTTCATCCATATTGACAAACTGCCAACAACCCTTGAGCTTCCCAGACGCTATGCGTGCCGCTACATCAAGATAGAAGTGATTGATTCTTCACCAAAATGGAAGGCCCAATTCAGTCATCCTCAATTTATCGCTGAAAGTGCAGTCGATTTGAATACGGTCACGCCATTGAAGACCGGTGATCAGTTACTAGATAGAATTGATGAAGTGAGTCTTAAGACACTTCACGATTGCATGCAGGATGTCTTTGAGGACGGGCCAAAACGAGATCGTCGACTATGGATTGGTGACCTTCGTTTACAAGCCTTAGCCAATTACGAAACGTTTGATAACACAGAATTGGTTAAACGCTGTCTGTACCTTTTTGGCGGTCTAAATGCAAAGGATGGATGGATTACCACCAATGTATTTACGCAAAATGAGCCCGTACCAGATGACACCTTCTTCTTTGATTACAGCTTATTCTTTATCGATGCTTTGGCTGATTACGTTGAACACACAAAGGATTACACAACGCTTACTGACTTATACCCAATTGCCAAGTTGCAGATGGATGAAGCATTAAAATTAGTCGATTCCAACAATCTGGTTTCACTTGACCCTAGTCGGCCAGTCTTTGTTGACTGGTCAATGGACTTCGATCGGAGTGCCTGTGCTCAAGCTATCTTGATTTATACATTGCGACATTTCATCAGTCTGACATCTAGTGCGAATAAGCAGACCACGTCATACAATAATACTTTAAATAAATTGATTGAGAGTACGCGGTCTCATCTATTTGACAAACAAAAAAATCTTTTTGTGAGCGGTCCCAACAAAGAAGTTAATTTAGCTAGTCAAATTTGGATGGTTCTCGCTCAGGTGCTAGATGAAAATGAAAATGTTGAACTAATGAAAAACGTTCAAAATACAATGTTTCCAGTTACTGGAATTGCAACACCCTACTTTTATCACCATATTGTAGAAGCCTTATTTATGACTAACTTCAAGACAGCTGGGATTAACTTGATCAAACGCTATTGGGGTAAGATGGTGCAAGAGGATGCCGATACTTTTTGGGAAGCATTCAAGCCCGAAGATCCGTCCTTCTCTCCATATGGCAGTTTGGCCATTAATAGTTATTGTCATGCTTGGAGTTGTACACCAGCTTACTTGCTTCGTAAATATGTAATTTAGTTAAAACATCTGGTTAGAGAGGAATAGAACAATGTTAACGACTTACCTTAGTATCGATATCGGTGGTACAAATCTTAAATATGCGCTGTTGGATCATTCTGGTAACTTAATTAGCAGAAACACTGTTAAAACACCGCATACATTGGATGAATTTCTGTCCACCGTTAAACAAATCATAGAAATGAATATCAGGCACCACATTAAAGGTATTGCCTTTAGCGTCCCAGGTAAGGTGGCACGTCAATCTGGTACTGTCTATTATGGCGGTTCACTCCCATTCTTAGATCATCTTTCACTCAAACAGATCTTTGAAAGCCAATACCACTTGCCAGTAAGTGTCGAAAATGATGGTAAGTCAGCTGCACTCGCAGAACAATGGCTGGGACAGCTTAAAAACGTTGAAAATGGTGCTATGATCGTTTTAGGAACAGGGGTTGGTGGCGGCATCATCATTAACCATCAATTGCTTCGAGGCACGCATAGCCAGGCAGGTGAGCTCAGCTTTATGAATTTAGCGGATCATACCAGTACTTCTGAGAATCTGTTGGGCTTTTCAGGGTCCGCAGTAAGAATGATAGAAGCTTGCGCACACCAACTAGGATTGGCTGATATCAATGATGGTTACAGTGTGTTTGAAGCAATTGAGGCTGGGGATTCACGGGTACTGCCAATCTTCGAAAAATACTGCGCCACTATCGCAACAATGATGTTGAATATTCAATCTGTAATTGATATTCAACGATTCGTTATTGGGGGCGGTATCAGTGCCCAACCACTGGTTGTTTCCGGTATCACTAATGCTTTTCATAAAATCCTGACGAACTTGCCTCTTTCGGGAAAGCAATTACAAATACCTGAAATTCTTACAGCACATTTCAAAAGCGATGCGAATTTATATGGGGCTTTGTACAATTTACTGATCGAATTGGATGTTGCGGCATGAGAATAATTTAGCCGGATTTAACTTAATGGGCACTCGCTCAATTGTAATCTGGTTCATTCACAGAACCCAAATCAACGAAATAGCGTTCAATATAAGTCGCTGTTTCTAGTATTGATTGGTTCAGCCTCAAAAAACGAGATTTGCGTGAGTAAAAGGACTCATTCAGATCTCGTTTTCCGTTTCTGGAGCTTGAAATAAATTCTGTGAATCATCCAAGTTAAAGGATTCCGTTGTCTAATCCTTCATTCCACATATTTCATCACGCTATCACGCTCAGTCAAAGTCACTGGTACTAATTGCGTGGCATTCTCGCCTACCAAACAATTAACGCTTTCAATACCAATACGAGTAAAGTCCTGAGTGATACTGGTTAAAGCAGGCGTTGCAATATCACAAATCAACGTTCCGTCAATACTTACTACTGAAAGCGCCATTGGTAGTTCTAAGCCATTAATTTGCGCGGCCTTTTGTAATCCTGCAGCCGTCATATCACTTGCTGCAACCACACCGGTCACTGCCATCTGTTGATAGGGTTTAAAAGCAGCTTGGCCAGCTTGATAGCTGTAATCGCCCATCTGAATCCAGGATGCTTTACCCTGAATATGATTATCCTTCAAAGCGGCCTGATAGCCGCTACGGCGTTGACTTCCCGTATGGTATTGATCAATTCCGACCAATCCAATCCGGCGGTGCCCATGTGCGATTAAATATTCCGTCGCCTGATAAGCAGCTTGATAGTTATCAGAACTGACAGACTTAATCCGTTCATCCGCTAAGTTAACTGAGACAAAACAAAATGGCGTCCTGGCTTCAGTTAGCAAACGTAAATCGTCTTTGTCAGGCTCAATGGCCATCAATAAAATTCCTGATACTGACCGCTCTAGAGCTGTAATAATAGCTTGATGTTGAAGCGCATGATTACGATTACCAGCATACAGAATAATGACCTGCTGTCCTAAAGCAGTGGCACGCTCCTGGATCCCATCAATAATACCATTTGAAAAATTAGTGGGTGTCACATTAACAATGACAGCAATCACATCCGTCTTTTTCTTAACAAGTTCCATGGCCAAAGTGTTTTTACGATAACCAAGCTCCTTGGCTACCTTTAACACACGATCACGAGTCTTATCGCTATATGAGCCCCGCTTTTCTGCCAATACGCGCGATACTGTCGCAATCGAAAAGCCGGTTTCAGCTGCAATATCTTTAATTGTCGGCTTCATCACTCCAGCCCCCTTCTAATGTAAGTCAATTATAGCGCTAACAATCCATAAAATCATTGCTAAAGACGTAAACGTTTACTTTTCTTTTATAAAGGCATTGTAAACGTTTACGTTAAGTGCTAGTATATCCGTGTTGAATGATACTAATATTTTAGGAGATGGCGTCTATGAACCAACCTGCAGTACATACGAATAAGCCAGTTGTTAATGCAACGCACAAGCATCGGACTTCTAGCATTACTAATTCGCTACCCAATTTACCGTTAAAGACAATCTTTGCTATTACTTTTGGCTTCTGTGGCGTTAACATGGCTTTCTCATTGCAATCATCACAAATGAGTCGGATTTTCCAAACCATTGGTGCCGATCCAACTAAATTAGGATTGTATTTTATCCTACCACCATTAGCAGGACTCTTCGTACAGCCCTTAGTTGGTAAATACTCGGATCGTACCTGGACGCGCTTTGGTCGTCGAATGCCTTACCTATTATTTAGCGCGCCATTAGCAGCACTTGTCATGGTGCTATTGCCCAACGCCGGCTCCTTCGGCTTTGGTTATGCTTCTACCGCTGCGTTACTCTTTGGGGCAATTGCCATTCTTTTCATGGATCTATCAAGTAACGTTTGTATGCAACCATTTAGAATGATCATTGGCGATATGGTCAACGAGAATCAAAAAGACAAAGCTTGGTCTTGGCAACAAGCCTTTAGCAACTTGGGCGGTGTCCTCGCCACAATTCTGCCATTTGTCTTAACTTACTTTGGCGTCGCTAATACGGCTCAAAAAGGTGTCGTACCGCTCTCTGTAAGATTAGCATTCTATATTGGCGCTATCATCTTGCTGGGGATTTCAGCCTATACAATTCATACAGTCAAAGAATACGATCCCGACACATACGCGCTTTATCACCATATCGACCCAGAACAACACAAACACGCTAAGCCAATTTGGCAACTAATTAAAGATGCGCCCAAAGCCTTTTGGGAAGTTGCACTCGTTCAACTCTTTGCTTGGATCGGGATTCAGTACATGTGGACTTACACGACTGGTGCCATCGCCGAAAATGTTTGGCATACGACCAACGCTGCCTCAGCTGGTTACCAGGCTGCTGGTAACTGGTATGGCATTTTGACTTTCATCCAATCAATGGCTGCTGTTCTGTATGGCTTCTTAGTTCTATCACGTACTAATCCTTATAAGCGGAAATTCTGGTATCGCTTTGGTTTAGCCAGCTTTGCCGTTGGATTAATCTGGGTATCCTTTATTCACAATCAGTACCTATTAATCGTGCCATTTTGCTTGATTGGGATTGGCTTCTTCACCGTACACGTTGAACCATTCAATATCTTCACCTCATCACTAGACGGTGCTAATGAAGGTTCATATATCGGTATTTTTAACGGCACCATTTGTCTACCACAAATCTTAGCCTCAGTTGCCAGTTTCCTCGTATTCAAACTAGTTGGTAATTCGATGCCTGGCATGATGCTAATTGCCGGAATCGCCATGTTTATTGCCGTATTAGCGATTAGCATTATTAAACAGGACAAACCACAAGAAGATTTATCTGAAAAAGCAACAAAATAAGTTAATTTAAAAAGGAGTATCTCGAAATTATGAGTGTTTTACCAAGTTATCAGCAAAACAAACAGACAATTACATTTGCCTTTCCCACACCAATACAACTCACTGTAATCTCACCAGCAATCATTCGGGTCTTCATTGACCGTGGCGAATCAGGTCAATCCTACGCAATTGAAGGCGATAAGACTGTCACAACTGATTTCCAAGTTAAAGACGCTGGCGATCATTACACGATTCAAACTGCTGCACTAAGCGTCAACTTAGATGCAGATCAGCACATTGACGTTTTCGACAAAAATGGCAACGCTTTAATCACTGATTATCGTGGGCCCCGTGAACATCTCAAAGGCGTGGATAAAGTACACAAACGTCTAGTTGAAGCAGAAGGCCATTCAGTGACCCAAGCACCTACCAAGTCCGATAAGGGTTACTATGAAATTATTAAATCATTGTCCCCTGATGAATATATTTATGGATTAGGTGACAAGACCGGCTATCTTAACAAGCGTGGTTTCGCCTACGACAACTGGAACGTTGACAATCCTGCACCTCAGTTGGAAATTCTGCCAAATATTTATAAATCTATCCCAGTCATGCTCGGGCTAAAGAATGGCCACCCATACGGTATTTTCTTTGATAACACTTACCAAAGCCACTTAGATATGGGAAAGGAAAGCGATCATTACTACTTTTATTCAGCCGTTCAAGGAAATCTTGATTACTACATCATTGGTGGTACGACTTTAAAGGACGTTGTGACCAACTATACTTATCTTACAGGCCGCACACCATTACCACAAAAATGGACACTGGGCTATCAGCAATCCCGTTGGAGCTACAGTGCTAGTGAAGAAGAAGTAAAAGCGATCGCCGACAATCTTGAAAAATATGACCTACCCTGTGACGCAATCCACTTCGACGTTGATTACATGAATGGGTACCGCGTCTTCACTTGGGACAAAGACAAATATAACGGCAATCCTAAGAAATTCATCACTAAATTGCAAAAACGGGGCCTGAAGGTGATCCCAATCATTGATCCCGGAGTTAAGCAGGACCCTGATTATCATATTTATGCTGAAGGGCTTAAGAAAGGCTACTTTGTTAAGGCTGCTAACGGCGATGTTTACATCAATAAGGTTTGGCCTGGTAAATCAGCATTTCCAGACTTCGGTCGTCCAGAAGTTCGCAAATGGTGGGCTAATAACGGTAAATTCTTGACAGACTTGGGAGTTGCAGGTATTTGGATTGATATGAATGAACCTGCTACCTTTGAGGGGCCAATTCCAGATGACACTGTCTTTAGCGATCAAAATACGCCTTCAACTCATAAAAAAATGCATAACGTTTATGGGCACAACATGGCAAAAGCCACTTATACTGGACTCAAGGAACAAACCGGCAATCGACCATTTGTCATTACACGGGCTGCCTACGCGGGCACACAGAAGTACTCAACTGTATGGACGGGCGATAATCGGAGCATGTGGCCACACATTCAAATGATGATCCCTCAATTATGTAACTTAGGCCTGAGTGGCTTTAGCTTCACAGGAACAGACATTGGCGGCTTTGCTTCAGATACCACCCCAGAATTGCTCACACGTTGGATTGAAGCTGCGATTTTCAGTCCACTATTACGGAACCATGCTGCCCTTGGTACGCGTCAACAAGAACCGTGGGCATTCGGCGAACCAACTTTGAGTATCTATCGTAAATACTTGAAACTCCGTTATCGCTTCATTCCTTATCTGTACGACTTGTTTGCTAAGGAATCCCAAAGTGGTCTGCCGATCATGCGGCCAGTTGTCTTAAACGATGACCAAGATCCGCGTGTTCGTGATCTAAATGACGAGTATATGGTTGGTGACAATATCTTGGTCGCACCCGTAGTCCAAAAGTCACAGATTAAGCGCCTAGTCTACTTACCAGCTGGAAATTGGGTTGATTTCTGGAATGGTGCTGAATATGCTGGTAAACAAGATATTGTTGTGGATGCTCCAATCGATAAGCTACCACTATTCATTAGACAGAACACCACTTTGCCATGGGGCCCCGCCGTTAGCCACATTAGCGATGCCGCTTTACACGCGATGACGTTCAGAGTATACGGCAATCAAGGTACGTACCAACACTATCAAGATAATGGTCGAGACTTTAAGTATCAAGACGGTGAGTGGAACAATTACACGATTAGCGTGGAACATGGGAAAGCTAGCGTCAAGTTAACTCATCATGGCTATCAACCAGTCTATCAACAAGTTACAGTTGAATTAGCTGACCACGCCGTTACATTTAACTACGACGCTGATCACGAAAGTTATGTCGAAAAGTAACTCACTATGGCAATATGAAAGGCAGACACAAAATTGTGTCTGCCTTTTTATACTGTAAAACAACTGACTAGCTTTGCGCCAATAACTTTTCAATCGTCACAGCTACACCATCGTGATCATTATCAGTGGTCACCTCGTCAGCGGCTGCTTTTATTGCCGGAATTGCGTTATCCATCGCAACGCCACATCCTGCAAATTCAATCATGCTTAAATCATTCGCTTCGTCACCAATTGCCATCACATTGTCAGCAGTCAGTCCCAGCTTTTCACATAGCACTTGTAGCGCATGACTCTTACTAACACCCTTGGCATTTGCCTCATAATAAAACGGCGCACTCTTAGTCAAAGTCATTCGCTGCTTCAACGGTTCGAATAGGTCCTGACGTGCAATGGCAGCATCCAGAGCCTTAGGATCATCAACATACATAGATTTAATCAACTTAATGTCGCGCATCTCCTCAGGGGTTCGATAAGATATGCCCATCGATACGAGATCAGCTTCATAGCGCGTATAATCGCCAATATCTCGATCTGCCGTGTAGAGTCGGTTCTCAGAAACCGCATGGAAGTGCACCCGCAATTTGCGAGCTAGGGCTTCCAAATCGATATAATCATCGTAACTAATCGGGCGCTCATCAATTAGCTCACCACTAGTTGAATAAGTTGCCGCACCGCCGAAACAAATCACATATTGATCATCCTGCGCATCCAACTCTAATTCCTGAAGTAATGCTTTAACTCCCGTCAACGGCCGACCAGTGCAAATAACCACTTTGATTTGCTGTGCTTTAGCAGCTTTAATCGCTTGCTTGACTCGTGACGTCACCTGCTTGTCTGAATTAACTAAAGTCCCGTCGATATCAATAGCAATTATTTTTATTGCTTTCATTTCATTCACCCTTATCTCTAAGTAACGCAAAATAGAAACCAGACAGTGCCTCGTTTCTATTTCGTTACTATTATTTCAAGCTCAAATAAGCTTTTACAATGTTATCAGTATTGAAGCCATACTTGTCCAGTACCAAGTCACCTGGTGCAGATGCCCCAAAACGATCGACACCGATTTTGACACCACGATCACCTGCAAATTGATCCCAACCAAACGTTGAGCCAGCTTCAATTGTTACTCTTCTCGTAACGGAACTTGGAAGTACGCTAGCACGGTATTCTGGTGATTGTTGTGCGAACCGATCAAAGCTAGGGATCGAGACGACTGCAACGTCCTGATTCTGATTGATTAACTGTTGTTGTGCATCTAAGGCCAAGTTGACTTCTGAGCCCGTCGCAATCAAAAGACCATCTGGTGTCGGCTTTTGCGATCCACTGACGACATAGCCACCCTTTTCAACACCTGCAAAAGCAGTGTCCGCTGATACTGGCAATGTTTTTAGAGCCTGCCGACTCAATACCAAGACAGTTGGCTTATCCGTTGTCCGCAACGCCTGTTCCCAAGCAGCCGAGGTCTCATTACCATCGGCTGGTCGGATCACCTGGACGTTAGGCATGCAACGTAAACTAGCTAGTTGTTCAATTGGCTCATGCGTTGGCCCATCTTCACCAACCGCAATCGAGTCATGTGTTAAGACGTAGATGACCGGTGCATGTTGTAACGCTGATAGCCGCACCGCCGCTCGTAGGTAATCAGTGAAGACAAAGAAGGTGCCACCAAAGACTCGTGTCCCACCATGAAGGACAATTCCATTCATGGCTGCGGCCATTCCAAACTCACGGACTCCAAACCAGATATTACGACCATCATAAGAATCTGGCTGAAAATCTTTATCTTCTGAGATCATCGTTTTATTTGAACTGGATAAGTCAGCCGCACCACCCCAGAGAAACGGAATTGACTTTGCGACTTCGTTAATAGCCTTAGCACTTGCTGCACGACTCGCCAAAGCATCGCCTGCTTGGTAGTGCGGTAAAATCTCTTTTAGATTAGCCGGCATTTCATTCTTGAATGCCACTTTTAGCGCTTGTGCTTGTTCTGGGTACTTAGCTTCATATTGTTCGAATAGTTGGTGCCATTGCTGTTCCGCATGAGTGCCATTATCCTGAATGGTTGCTTCAAACCGATCCGTAACGGCTTCCGGCACTTCAAAATCCGAGTAATTCCAGCAATATACTTTTTCAGCCGCTTTAATTCCGTCCTTACCAATCGGATTACCATGCACCGCATTAGTACCCTGCTTTGGTGCACCATATCCGATCACCGTCTTCACTTCAATCAAGGAAGGCCGATCAGCGGTCTTCTTAGCTAACTCAATAGCGGCATTGATCGCATCAAGATCATTGCCATCTTCAACAACTAAATGTTGCCAGCCATAAGCTTCAAACCGGTCCCCAACGTTCTCAGTAAAAGCCTGTGACGTCTTGCCGTCTAAGGAAATTCCATTTGAATCATATAAGGCAATTAATTTTCCTAATTTAAGGTGACCTGCCAATGAACCAGCTTCATGGGAAATACCTTCCATCAAGTCACCATCGCCAACAATAGTGTAAGTATAATGATCGATGATTGGAAAATTAGGTTGATTGTACTGAGCAGCCAAGTGCGCTTCTGCCATCGCCATCCCCACTGCCATACCAAAACCTTGTCCTAATGGTCCGGTCGTCACCTCAACGCCATCGGTATGTCCGTATTCCGGATGTCCCGGGGTTCGACTATTCCATTGCCGAAAGTGTTTCAGGTCATCAATTGAGACATCATATCCGGCTAAGTGCAATAAACTGTAAAGCATCGCTGAACCATGGCCGGCTGAAAGAATAAACCGATCGCGGTTAATCCAGTCCATATGGGTCTGCGGGTTAACATTCAAATGCATTGTCCATAGGACGTATGCCATTGGTGCCGCCCCCATCGGCAGACCCGGGTGCCCCGAATTAGCCTTCTGAATTGCTTCAATGCTTAGCGTCCGAATCGTATTCACGCCCAGTTCATCAACTTTATCAAACATTACCTTACCTCCTAAGCCGTCACAACAATTACTTTTGTGTTTCTTGAAACTTCTTCCAGTCAGCAGCAAAACTTGCCAAGCCTTTATCCGTTAATGGATGTGACCACAGCTTGCCGAAGACAGCTGCTGGAATCGTGGCAATGTCAGCACCAGCCAACGCGGCTTCTTGAACGTGCTGTGGCCCCCGAACGCTAGCCGCAATGATTTCAGTCTTAAATCCATAAGTATCCAGGACTTGCCGTAAATCCTTAACTAGTTGAATCCCATTACCACCGATGTCGTCCAAGCGGCCTAAGAATGGCGAGATATAGGTTGCCCCTGCTTTGGCCGCAAGCAGGCCTTGTGACACGGAAAATACCAGCGTTACATTAGTCTTAATTCCTTCATCACTTAAGACTTTTACCGCCTTAAGCCCTTCTTCCGTCATCGGAATTTTAACCACAATATTGGATGCCCATTTAACTTCATTGCGGGCTTGTTCAATCATTTCTTCAGCCTTGGTTGCCGTTACTTCAGCTGAAACTGGACCTGACACGATTTGCGCGATCTCCTTGATAACGGTTTCAAAATCGCGACCTTCACGAGAAACTAACGTCGGATTGGTTGTCACGCCATCTACTAACCCTAACGCTGCAAAATGTTTGATGTCTTCGGTGTTGGCGGTGTCTAAGAAAAATTTCATTGATTGTGTTCTCCTATTTATTGAGTTTTTTACCAGTAGTTTCTTCGTAATCCTTAACCATTTGTGACCAAGCAGTGTCAATATGATCATTTAGTCCAAACAGACCACTTCGTCCAACGATATAAATGTCTGGATCTGCTTCATCAATCATCTTAAAATGAGCACGATTTGATGAACCATCCATTTCAATCAAATACTTATATCCGTTCTGGTCACGTAACGCTCTCAATGCGACGATTTTTTGTAGTGCAGACGCTAAGAATCGCTGTCCAGCAAATCCAGGATCAACCGTCATAATCGTGATTTTATCCAACAATTCAATATATGGTTCAACGACTGAAATTGGCGTTTCAGGGTTTAGTACAACTCCGGCCTTCAAACCGGCATCATGAATCTGATCAATCAATCGAAATGCTAGTCCATTGATTACCTCAGCAGGCATACAGATACATTCGCATTTAATATCAATCAGTTGTTGGACCCAGAATGGCGCATCCGTCACCATTAAATGTGCTGACATTGGTCGCTTACTGATTTTTCTTACCTCTTGGATAAACCATGGTGAAAGTGTAATGTTAGGGACAAAGTGTCCGTCCATAATATCAATATGGTATGAATCTACATGCTGGTCTAAAAATTCCAATTGCGTTTTAAATTTATCTAAATCCATCGTCATTAATGACGGTGAAATCTGTACATTTGACATTAGTTAAATTCCTCCTACGAAATCTGAATATCGTCTAAATCAATATCTTTTTCGTCATCGATGCTATCTTCTTGAACTTCGTCTTCAATTGGAACATCCTTTTTAATAAAGGCATAAACAACACCAGTAACAACGACATTAATTGCAATTGCAGCTAAACCAGCCAACGGTTTGGACATTGTCGGTAACATTAAAAAGCCACCAAAAGGAACCGTTGCATCCGCTCCAAGTACCATAGTTGTCGCACCACCACACATACCACCAAGTGCAGCTGCGATAATCCCACGGAAAATATCATTCATAACGATCGGAATTGAGCCTTCAACAATGTTTACAACACCCATTGGTACCGCTGACTTTAAAGTCTCAATCTCAGGCTTTGTATAGATGTTTTTCCGCAACAACTTAGCGATAAAGAACGCTAGTCCAAATCCGATAGGTGTCGCTGTATTCACCAGTTGTAATGCCGTTACTGGTCCATTAATACCTTGTGCCTGTAAAGTTAAAACAAATGCGAAAACAGTCTTATTGATTGGACCACCGAAGTCAACAATGCTTAGGATACCGATAACAGCACCTAAAATAAGATTCGAGGCGGATCCCATACCCTTTAAGAAACTGGTTAGCCATCCGGTAAACCAAGCAACTGGGGTACCAAATACGTAAACCATTAACAACGCACTAGCTATTGAAGCGAGGAACGGGACGATCAGCGTTGGCATAAGGCCCTTCGCCCAATTTGGCACTTTGACATATGTCAACACTAACCATGCAAAGTAACCCGCAACGTAGCCACCAATAATACCGCCAATAAAACCAGCACTAATTGCAATTGCTGCCAATCCGGTCACCAAACCTGGCGCAATCCCTGGCTTACCGGCAATTGAAAATGCAATTCCTGTCGAAATAATCATCGGTAACATTGCAAGCCCTTTACCACCGATAGTTGCCATCGCTTGGAAAAAGTTAAACTTTCCGATGACTAATGCGTCTTGTGATTTACCACCAAATGCCATCCCAATGGCAATGATAAATCCCGCACCACAAACAATTGGAATCATATAAGAAATCGCGGTTAACAAATGTTCCTTAAATCTTGCTTTACCAATTAATTCTTTCATCATTTTCATCTCCCCAACATTCACATCAAGACTAAGCGCATATTCCTATTTGGCAGCGACAACTTCGTGTAATTTTGCAACGAGTTTATTTGGTGACTTGATGGCAACTTCAGTTGGTACTTTGACAATTCGCTTGCCTGCAAATCGCTCTTCGCCAGATATTTTGACATCGACCGCCAATAGGACGATATCAGCATTTTTAACTTCTTCATCGGTTAATTCATTTTCGACACCAATCGTCCCTTGAGTTTCAATCTTGACTTCATCGCCGAGCTTTTTGGCGGCGTTTTCAATTTTTTCTTGTGCGATATAAGTATGGGCAATCCCCACGGTACAAGCACTAACACCTACAATTTTCATTTTAAATTTCCTCCTAATTGTTAAATGCCGCTTTAACATCCTCAGCATCGTCAGCCTTTAATAAGGCCTCTATTACTGAGTCACGACCAAGTTTGCGCGCAAAGAGTGATAACAGTTTTAAATGTTCCTTAGCACCTTCAGTATCGCTACCCACTGCAAACAAGATAATTACCTTCACACCATGATCATCAATTGTTTCCCAATCAATTTCATGATCCAGTATTCCGATTGCAACGCCGATTCTAGAAACTCCATCACTTTTACCATGTGGGATTGCAATATAATTACCAATTCCCGTAGATCCTTCTGCTTCACGTTGATACACATCGTGAATATAACTTTCAGTATCACTTAAATAACCCGCATTACTTAGTGCAGTTGCTAATTCTTGCAATGCTTCATCCTTATTAGTTGCATTCATATGTGTTAATACAGTTTTGCTATCAATCACCGAAGTAACGGTTGTTTCAGCCATAGACTTCTCCTCCTTTAAAAGTTCAATGCCGTTATAATTTGAGACTTAGCGTCGTGTTGAAACGCATCTTGTGCTTTCTCAGATATTGCTAACCTAAGTGTGGCAGTAACGCTATCCGCCGCTACCTTAGAAATATCTTGTCGAACACAGCAGAAGATAAAGTTCTGCGCAGTCTCATCTCCATCCCAATATGAAATTGGATCGCGTGTGTGCACTAAGACCATGGTATTTTGCTTGATTAAATCAGCCTGTGCATGCGGTGCCGCCAATAAGTGATCGATCATCGTACTCCCCATTTGCTCTCGCCGTTCCCACAAGTCAATAACTTGTTTTGGCGATCGAACAATCTGTTGTTCCGATAATAAGGCTGCGACTTGATCAAACAAACTAGGCTTTGTCGTTGCGTATAAGTCCCAAAGAACAAGCTTTCGAATTTCGGATTTCATTGTAGATTCTTGACCTCCTCATTAAGCTTCTTCCGGTCTTCCATATTGAACATCGCACTGACAATAACTACTGGAACTGCCACTGCATGTAGTGGTCGAACAGTTGAAATAACCAACTTGATTTGTGGATATTTACGCAATGCATCATCTAACGAGGCCGTTGCAATCACATCCACAATATCAAGCGTTGAAAAGTTCGCAATGATCTTTGACTTCAATAATTCCGATGTTCCAATCCCAGTCGTGCACATAATTAAGGTCTCAATGTGTTTCTTATGTTTTTCGAGCTCGCTCGCAAAATATAACGTTAAGAATCCAACTTCATTGTCATTAATTTGTGCTAAATTGTATTTATCAGCTAGCTGATTAATGGCAGTCTTAACAGCCTCAAATACTGCGTGATATTCAATCTTAATTTGGTCCAGCAAATTATTATTTATATTAATATGGTTATCCAACCGGTTAAGCATTGGTCGAATATGCTCACTCAAGCGGCTGACCAAATCAGAATTATGAAAATTCTTATCGGTTAATGACTCAACAGTTGCAATCAGGTCGTCAGTCACGAGTTGAACCTTGCTATGATCACCAACTGTATTTGGAACAAACCCAACTATCCGTGAAGAGACTAAATATTGATATAGGTAGTAGCCTTCAATTTTTGGCAGTTTGGCACTGATATACGCCTCAGTATTTTTAATCACCTGCTGACTGACTTCTAGGAGTCGACTATCTACCGATGAATCCTTTAAATACTTGTCTAACACATCATCATTGACCTTGCTGACTGGCATTTTGGTATTTCGAGCACGATCAAGCAGGATATACATATGTGAAAATAGGTTTAGATTATATGGATAAGGGATATGGCTTTCAATATGTGTTTCAATATATCTAATCTGCTCGAATACAAATCGCACATCATATTTACGAGGAAAATTATCATCATTTAAAATCTGGTTCAAATCTACGATACCTGTATCATTGATCAAGCCTTGAATTGCATCGCGAATATTCAACTCCGAACCGACAATATTTAGATAGCCATTTTTCTTCACCAATGTTAGATTGTATCGTTGAAGTATTTCTGCAATTATTTTTTCATCGGCTATCTGCGACGAAGCACTCAGAAAATATTCTTCAAACAATTCATTCGTTCGAACACGTCTTGGTGCTACCAGTAACAGGCGCTTCATTATTTTATTTCGTCTCTCAACAGGAGAAACAATGGATAAACTTTCCATATCAGCACCTGGCTGATCACTATCCAGATACCGCTGATAATCTAACTTATAGCCCCGTCCTCTTTCTGAAATAATCAATGGTTGCTCGCCATAGCGACTATTAATTTTTGAAACAATTCGATAAATCGTCTTGTCGGAAGAATGAATTTCATCTGCCAATTGCTTAGCTGTGACAAAATCCCTTTTGTTAACCAATAGATAAATTAATTTGTGCTCTCTTTCTTTACTCATTGATCAGCTTCCCCTTTCGACATCTTAATAATACAGCGCTTACATACTTGTGAATTTCTATCTCCGTCCGTTACAACAGACAATATTTTATGTCACCCTATGGACACTAAACTTTCCAAATGTGTGACGCTTCAGATTCCAATCCCATAATTGCTTCAACTGGTTAACGCAAAACAGAAACCAGACAAATTGTCTCGTTTCTGCTTAACCAATTATTGCTTTAAATAAGCCTTTACAACGTTGTCCACATTGAAGCCATACTTATCCAGTACCAAGTCGCCTGGTGCAGATGCGCCAAAACGATCGACACCAATTTTGACACCACGATCACCTGCAAATTGATCCCAGCCAAATGTCGAACCAGCCTCAATCGTGACCCTTTTAGTCACTGAACTTGGAAGTACGCTAGCACGATATTCTGGTGACTGTTGCGCAAACCGATCAAAGCTAGGAATTGAGACCACCGATACATCATGATTCTGCTTAGCTAATTGTTGTTGTGCATCTAAGGCTAAGTTGACTTCTGAACCCGTCGCAATTAATAACCCATCTGGTATAGATTTTTGGGCCGCTTTAACCACGTACCCTCCTTTTTCAACACCATCAAATGCTATATCAACTGATACTGGTAATGTCTTTAAAGCTTGCCGACTTAGCACTAAGACAGTCGGTTTATCCGTTGTCCGCAAAGCCTGTTCCCAGGCAGCTGAAGTTTCGTTGCCATCAGCTGGTCGGATCACCTGGACATTAGGCATACACCGTAAACTAGCCAATTGTTCAATCGGTTCATGGGTTGGTCCGTCTTCACCAACTGCAATTGAGTCATGTGTCAGAACATAGATGACTGGTGCGTGTTGTAACGCTGATAACCGTACCGCTGCCCGTAAGTAGTCAGTAAAGACAAAGAATGTTCCACCAAAGACTCGCGTCCCACCATGAAGGACGATCCCATTCATGGCTGCGGCCATTCCAAACTCACGGACCCCGAACCAGATATTACGACCATCATAAGAGTCCAGCTGAAAGTCCTTTGCGTCTGAGATCATCGTTTTATTCGAACTTGAAAGATCAGCTGCACCACCCCACAGCGTCGGTACCGCGTTAGCAATAGCATTAATAGCGTTAGCACTTGCGGCACGGCTAGCAAGTGCATCCGAAGCCAGATAATGTGGTAAAATATTCTTCAAGTCAGTAGGAAGCTGTCCATTAAAGGCAGCCTTAAAAGCTTGCGCCTGTTTCGGGTACTTTGCTTCATATCGTTCGAATAGTTGATGCCATTGCCGTTCCGCATGGGCACCCTTTTCCTGGATCGTTGCTTTGAATCGATCTGTAACGGCTTCTGGCACTTCAAAATCCGAGTAATTCCAGCCATATACTTTTTCAGCCGCTTTGATTCCATCCTCGCCAATCGGATTACCGTGCACCGCGTTAGTACCTTGCTTTGGTGCACCGTAGCCAATCACCGTCTTTACTTCAATCAAGGAAGGCCGATCAGTTGTCTTCTTAGCCAGCCCAATTGCGGCATTAATCGCATCAAGATCATTACCATCTTCAACAACTAGATGTTGCCAACCATAAGCTTTAAAACGATCACCAACGTTTTCTGTAAAGGCCTGAGACGTCTTACCATCCAAGGAGATCCCATTTGAATCATAAAGCGCGATCAACTTCCCTAATTTCAAATGACCCGCTAACGAACCAGCTTCATGAGAAATCCCCTCCATTAAATCGCCATCACCAACAATGGTATAGGTATAGTGATTCATAATTGGAAAATCCACTCGATTATACTGAGCAGCCAAGTGCGCTTCTGCCATTGCCATTCCAACAGCCATTCCGAAGCCTTGTCCTAGTGGGCCAGTTGTGACCTCAACGCCATCCGTATGTCCATATTCTGGATGTCCCGGCGTACGACTATCCCATTGCCGAAAATGCTTAAGATCATCAATTGAGACATTATATCCCGCTAAATGTAATAAGCTATATAGCATTGCAGAACCATGTCCTGCTGAAAGAATGAATCGATCACGATTGACCCAATCCATGTGCGTCTGCGGATTAACTTTTAAATGTTTTGTCCATAACACATACGCCATTGGTGCCGCACCCATCGGTAATCCTGGGTGCCCAGAATTTGCTTTTTGAATCGCTTCGATGCTTAACGTTCGAATGGTATTGACACCCAATTCGTCAACTTTATCAAACATTACCCTTACCTCCTAAGCCAATATGTTAATTATTTTTGTGCTGCTTGAAATGCTGACCAATCAGCTGCAAAGCTTGCTAAGCCTTTATCCGTTAATGGGTGCGACCAAAGCTTACCGAAAACGGCTGCTGGAATCGTCGCAATATCAGCACCAGCCAGCGCAGCTTCTTGAACGTGTTGTGGGCCCCGAACGCTTGCTGCAATAATTTCAGTTTTAAATCCGTACGTATCTAAAACTTGCCGTAAGTCCTTAACTAACTGGATCCCACTACCACCGATATCATCCAAGCGGCCTAAGAATGGCGAAATGTAAGTTGCACCGGCCTTAGCGGCTAATAAACCTTGTGATACCGAGAAAACCAACGTTACATTGGTTTTGACACCTTCCTCACTTAGCACTTTTACGGCTTTGAGGCCTTCTTCCGTCATCGGAATTTTAACAACAATGTTGGATGCCCATTTGACTTCATTACGAGCTTGTTCAATCATTTCTTCAGCCTTTGTCGCCGTGACTTCAGCTGATACGGGTCCTGAAACAATCCCCGTAATTTCTTTAATGACTGTTTCAAAATCACGTCCTTCGCGTGATACGAGTGTTGGGTTGGTGGTCACACCATCAACAAGCCCTAACTTTGCATACCGTTTAATATCTTCGGTGTTAGCAGTGTCCAAGAAAAACTTCATAATTGAATCTATCCCCTTTATTATTAATTTTTATAAATTATTGAAGGTAATCGTTTTGACTGCTGTTTACTTTGTTTGATCACTTGTACGCTTAGCACGTTGCGTGAAGAAGATGCTGCATAGAATGACGATAATAGTGAATAAGATGATACCAGTAATAACTGCGACGCTGCCGTAGCTTCCCAACTTACCAAGCAAGATCCCTGGAATAAGATAATCTGTATCCGCAAATGTTGACGCAGCCAACTTCAAGCTTCCGAGTACTGGTAAAATGAATAATGGCAACCAACTGATCAACAAGCTATTAACCGTTGCACCAATAATCGCGCCACGTCGTCCACCAGTAGAATTACCATAAATTGCAGCAGCCGCACCACAGAAGAAATGGCCAACTACACCTGGAATAATAACTGTTGTCCCCATAGCAATCATGACAAACATACTCAATGTCCCAACGATAAAGCTTACAAAGAATCCTAATAGAACGGCGTTTGGCGCGTACGGAAAGATAATTGGTACATCCAGTGCTGGCTTAGAATTAGGAACTAACTTAGTTGCAATCCCCTGGAATGCAGGAACAATTTCAGCTAAAATCATCCGTACACCTTGCAGTACAACAACAAACCCAGCAGCAAATGTTCCGGCTTGAACCAGTGCATAGACAATGTAATTAGTTCCATTACTTAGCTTTGCTTCAATATAAGCAGGTCCAGTCACAATTGCTAAAATGATATAGACAATTCCCATCAGAATCGTAATTGATACTGTCGAGTCACGTAGAAAGCCTAAACTCTTCGGAATAACCAAATCTTCAGTAGATTTCTTAGCATTTCCAAACCACTTGCCCATCAATCCAGAAAGTGCGTACCCAATGTTACCGGTATGCCCCATCGCAACGTCATCTCCACCGGTGATCTTCCGCATAAATGGTTGCGTTAATGCAGGCGTAACGGTTAACAAGGTACCTTCAAATAATCCACCTAATAGGATTGTTTGCCACCCAGTACCAATGTTAGCGCTTACTAAAACGACAGCGGTTAAACAAGAAACATATAGCATCGCTTGCCCCGTCAAGAAAATGTATTTAAAACGAGTAAACCGTGCTAAAAGAATATTGACAATCATCCCAACCAACATGATGAGTGCAGTAGTTGACCCATATTTGACTAAAGCAATGGCGACCACCGCCTCATTACTTGGAACAACCCCTTGAACATGTAACGCAAATTTAAACATCGATGCAAATGGCGACAATGCATTTTCAAGAATACCTGCACCACCGGTTAAAACAAGAAATCCTGCAAAAGTCTTAATTGTCCCTTGTACGACTTCAGTACTTTTCTTCTTTTGCAGCAGCAGTCCTAACATCGCAATGAGCGCTACTAAAATGGACGGTTGCGTCACAATACCAACAAATAAGTTCAGTACAGTTTTCATGTGGTCCTCCTCCTTTCAAACGCTAGTCATGGGCAATGTTTTCTTGATCCAAGATCTTATTGACATGATCACGAACCTCTTGTTTATCAATTAAACTCTTCAGTAACACCACTTTGTTTTCTGGGATACTACCCAAGGCACTTTGTAGTGTTGATTCCACAAAGAAGTAATCGGCAGAATCAGCGCCCACACTACCCACATCCGAATGATCTACTTGAATATCTTCTTGAACATTTTCATCTTTCAAAATACTTTGAATGTTCATTTGGACCATAAAGCTACTTCCCAGACCACTTTGACAAACGGCTAAAAATTTCATAATAGAACCCTCCTATTTTTGTAATTCCTGTTCGTGCGCAATAATCTTCAAAATTTCAGATTCGTTAGTTGCATTCAGCATATCAGCGACTGCTGTTTCGTCTGTCAGCAGTTCCATTAGTTCTTTAATAACTGCTAAATGACTGTTATTGTCGACAGCCGCTAATACAAACCATAAATTGACTGGGTGATCGTTGTTAACTAAATTAATGCTATGATTCGTCTTCAAAATAGATAAGCCAATTTTGTGCACATTTCCAGCTGGTCTGGAATGAGCTAGTGCAATTTTGGGACCAATGTTAATGTAGGGGCCCTCAGATTTCACAACGTTCAGCATTTCGCTAACGTATTCTTTCTCAATTGTTTTATTACTAAGCAATGGTTCTGCTGCTAATTTGATTGCTTGCTGCCAATCCATATCGGTGCCTTCTACGACCTGGACTGTTTGTACATTCAATAAATCCAAAAGCATCGTTTTGTCCTCCCTTCTATTTGGTTCATATCTATCTAACAATGATCAGTATAGACTTGAACAAATTCGCCACAAGTGCAACAATGATTTTAGCAATAGTGCAACTTTGGTACTTTGGTATCTTGGTACTTTAGTGTCTTGGTATTTTAGTGTTTTAATATTTCAGTTCGAGGGAGCGACTCAATTGGTTCTCAATTTTAGTAAACGAAAACACGGCAACGAGTTATTAGCTGTCTTATTAACAGCAAATGGCTACCTTACCGCTGATTTTTTACAACAACATCTACATATTTCGCGTCGCAGTCTGTTTTATCTCATCAACAAAGTTAATGATGAACTCGATCAACACTCAGAGTTTCCGATAACTAATGTTAAAAAGTTAGGCTACTATCTTCCAAAGGATACTGTTAGATTTCTCCAACAGACGGCCCGAACCGATGCGTCAAACCAGATTGCAACGACGACGGCTACACAACGTCAACTACTCGTGGCTTTCAGTATTCTAAATTCCAATGGCCGCTCATTAGCCGATTTAACCTGTCAATTCAACGTTTCCCGAAATACAATCATCCGTGACACCAAGCTTCTGCGCACCCAGCTAGTTGCCTATCAGTTAAAAGTGGCTAATACAGAATCCGGGAAAATCATTACCGGCTCTCCAGTAGCGATACGTAAATGGGTCTACGATCATGCTAATCAGTTAAAACCACTTATCAGTCGAATCGACGATTCCTTTGTTAAATCAACCGTCATTAGCAAACAAATTAAGCTCTTCGAACGGATTACCGGAAAGTATTTGACCGACGATGCCTCTACAATGATCCAGCTATTTCTACGTTGGTATTTAAATAACATTCAAAATGTGACTAACCAATTAACGACTTCAGCAGTAGCACCAAAGGACCTGACTTTGGATCATATTTGGGCTAAGAGCTTTTTAAATGATTTCCATATCAGCAATAGTAGTGAAGCAGACTATCTGGTCAAATTGATTAATTCGAGTCAATTTTCACACGTCAATTGGAACGATGAGTTAATTCAAAAACTAAAACCCTTTGCCGTCCGAATGATTTCTAATTTCAATCATCTTTCTGGGGCACATGTTTCCATCAAATCTATTAGTGATAGCTTAACAGTTCACCTGCTCTCGACCTATTATCGTGCTCATTACAATATGCCATTCGAATATCCTGATTTGAAAGATATTCAACAGCACTATCACCATACTTTCGAAATTACTCGTAAAGTAGTCGTTCCTTTTGAAAAATATATCCATCAGCCACTCTCCGACGATGAGATTGCGTTAATTGCGATTTATTTTGGTGGGGCCATTCGAGAACAAAAAACAAGTCCCTCAACACAAAATGAAGTACTTGTTGTTTGCTCTAGTGGTATTGGTACAAGTCGCCTGTTACTCCAGCAATTAGAAAGTCGCTATCGTGGTATTCACTTTTCGAGTCCGATGAACGTACTTCAATACGAGAATTCTGACTTGGATAATGTTCAACTAGTCATCAGTACGATAAAGCTGCAAGCTCGTCGTGATATTCCCATAACCACGGTATCTGCCTTTCCTTCTAGTCTGGAATGGAAGATCATCGACAACGCTATCATCAAAGCCGGGTTGGCAACCTCTGACACACTAAAAATTTTCAATGTAGATACACTGTTAGATATTGTTAGCAACTACGCCATGATCCGTAATCCAATGGGTCTTAAGCTAGCTCTAAATGATTACCTCAACCAGTTAACTCAAGAGCCGTTGTTAGCTAATTCCCAAGAGAACCTATCAGAACTGATTAAACTGCTACCATCGGAGCACGTCGGTTTTCTAACTCATCAAAAATCTTGGAAACAGGCAGTGCGAGCCTCATTATCACCGCTACTCGAAGATTATAGTATTGAGAAAAACTATGTTGACCAAATCATTAATTTGACTGAAACCAATGGTCCTTACATGGTCATCGGATCTGGGGTTATGCTAGCGCACGCAGCCCCAAGAGATGGGGTGAATAGTCTGGGCGCAACTTTCTTCTTACTCGATCATCCGCTACCCGTTATTAATGATCAAAAAATGGTCCGGTTGATTATCGGACTAGCACCAATCGATTACGAAAAACATCTGTCATTCATTAGCGATTTGATGAAACAATTGCAGCAAAAGGACTGGCTGACTAATTTATATAAATTGAATAGTAAAAACGACTTGTTCAAATACTTGTATAAGAACATCTAAAAAAGTCCACGACAAAAAAGAGAAATCGCAACGATTTCTCTTTTTTGGAATCAACTAAATTATTTTTTGGTATTAATCTGCTAAATCTGGGTCATCTGGATTAGAAGCAATCATGACTTTAAGCTCTTTACCGGCCATCATCGCGTCAAACGCATCACGCCAATGTTCCAGATCAAAGACCTTTGTGATCATTGCGTCTTGATTGATAGCACCCTTGCTTTCAAGATGTAAAGCAATTGACCAGTCATATGGGTTTTGTGAACGAGAACCACGGTAGGTAATTTCGTGCTGAATAATTGAACGTTCATCTAATTCATTCATTGGTTTTGCAAATAGACCAACTTGTTGGAAAGTCCCGCCCTTACGGATTAATGGTAAAGCGGCGTTAACAGCTGGCGTTGCCCCAGAACAGTCATAGACCTTGGTAACACCAATACCATCCGTTGCGTCCATTACAACTTTAGATAGATCTTCCTTCTGAGTATCTACAACAATATCTGCACCTAATTCCTTGGCGATTTGTAGCCGATCAGCATCCTTAGTAATCCCAGATACAATTACAAATGCACCAATTTCCTTGGCAATCTGCAATGAAAGTAAGCCCATTGGTCCTGGTCCGATAATCAACAAAGTATCATGTAAAGTGAATGGAGTCTTTTGATACATGGCATGCACACATGAAGCTAACGGTTCTGACATTGCGGCCATTTTATAGGACACGTTGTCTGGTAATACGTGGGCGCTTTCTTCACGTGTTAACACGTAATTGGCCATCGATCCGTTTGCCTTAGTTCCAATTCCGACACGATTAGGGCACAGATTGTATTCCTTGTTTTGACAATAGACACACGTTTCATCCGTTGCAAAGGTTGTTTCACTAGTTACTCGGTCACCTGGCTTCAATGTTGTAACATCAGGTCCGACCTTAACAACTTCTCCTGAAAACTCATGGCCCAAAACTAATGGCGTTACGGCGTTTGCATATTGGCCCTTGAAAGTATGAATATCTGTCCCACAAATTCCAGTATAAGCAACTTTCAGTAATACTTTATCACCCGTTACTTCAGGAATTGGGATTTGCTTTAATTCCATATTGTCATAACCAGATTCCGTTTTAACAACGGCTTCCATAGTCTTTGTCCCGTTTGCTTCATCAGTTTTACTTGTTTTTACAGTATCCATAATCTATTTTCCTTTCTACGGATAATCTCTATTAATTAAATAGCGGCTGTACTAATTGTGATAGTTTCAAAATCAACCAGTTCAAGATGTTACCACCAGTATCTAGGTTGGTCACTTCCGATGCGCCCTTAGGGAAGGCTACAATCCCGTGCATCATCGAAGTTAACGTTGGACCGAAGTCCGTTGCCATCAATAATGCAAATACCATGACGATAGTTGCAGAGAGTACTGAATGCACAATGTTTCCTTTACGACTAGGAACAATTAAAGCCGCAAAGAATGGAATTGTCGCTAAATCACCGAATGGTAATACGCGGTTACCGGGTAAAATGATCGCTAAGAATAACGTAATCGGTACCATTAATAACCCAGTTGCTAAAGTCGCTGGTGATCCAGTCGAAAGTGCGGCATCCATCCCTAAGTAAATCTTACGGTTCCCATACTTCTCCTGAAGTAATTTTTGAGCACCTTCTTGAATTGGGATTAACCCTTCCATTAGGATCTTAACCATCCGTGGCATTAAGAACATAACACCACCCATTGACATTCCAAGCTTCAAAATATTTGGTACGCTATAACCACCCAAAGCAGCAAGTAACATCCCAATTACAATCCCCATAACCATGGGTTCACCGAAGACCCCGAAACGCTTCTGAATCGTTTGTGGATCAACGTCCCATTTTCTGATTCCAGGAATTTTGCTGACAACCCAGCCAATCGGAATACCAAGTAATCCATAGGCTGCGGCAGACCCAGTTGGGAAGCTAATCCCTTCCAGACCGTAGAATTCAGCAACTTTTGGCGCGGTTTTATCGGCAATGACCAAGACGGCGATTTCATAAATAATCCCGCAGATAATTGCAAACCACCAGTTTTTCGTCACAACGTATGCCGTAGCAGCTGCTGCAATCATGTGCCAGTAGTTCCAAATATCGATATCTAGTGTCTTAGTGAGATTTAATAGGATCAAACCAACGTTAACAACTAAAATAATTGGAATCATAATCGCTGAGATTGGCTGTGCCCATGTCCCAGCGGAAACAGCCGGCCATCCAGCATCAATGATTGTCAGATGAAACCCAAAGCGCTTAACCATCGCTTGTGCGGCAGGGCCAACACTAGTCGTCAATAAATTGATAACTAAATTAATTCCAATCATCCCGATACCAACCGTGATCCCAGAAGTTAATGCCTTACCCGGTTTAACTCGAAAGATTAACCCAACAATAAAGATGATAATGGGAAGCATAACGCTGGGGCCGACATTAATGATGCTTTGAACAACATCAGATAATACTTTCATAACGCATCCTCCTGCTTAAAACCCTAGCTCTTAATTATTGTGCTTGAATTTCGCGAGCTTTAGTTAAGATTTCATCCTGCAGCTTATCAACGCCAAGGCCAGTTAAGAATCCCATTGCTTTAATTGCTGGAATCTTATATTCAGTTGGCAATACAGTCGTTGAAATCAGCATATCTGCATCATCCTGCTTGGAAGCAGCTTCAGCAATTTTGATTTGGATCAAGTTAGCATCAATATCATTCTCTGCAAATAAATCTTCAACCTTCTTCATAACCACCGTTGATGTTGCAATTCCGGCACCGCAAGCTACTAATACATTTAATTTTTTCATGATAATCTCTCCTGATATAATATATTTTTGTCTTAACTTAATAGCTGATGGATTTGATCAGCATCATTCGCATTTTCCAATGAATTTACTAACTCATTATCTTGAATGATTCCCATCAACGCTTGAAGCATATCTAATTGGGCATGTGGCTTATTCAATCCAAGTACAAAGACTAGCTTTGCACCTACAGTCTGATCTGGATCATCCATCCGGCTAAACTCAATTGGCTCATCATTAATGACCACAGCAACAAATTCTTTATTAATCGTATCTGCATCAGTGTGGGGAATTGCGACTCCCCGATGTTCTAATTGCAAACCAGTTGGAAAAGTTGCTTCCCGCTTAATAATTTTTGGCAAAAACTGATCAGTAACAAAGCCATTTTCCTGAGCTGCTTTATTAATAGCAGTAAATAGATCACTCGACGTTTTAAAAGAAGTATGCAAGAAAATCAGCTGATCTCTTAAATAATCACTTACTTCGACAAGATTTTCACTCAAAATAAGTCGCTCCCTTCGTGTTTATGTTTAATGTAATCGCTTTCAACAATTCAAATTGTATCATTTTGCAAATCTTTTGCAATACTTTTCTTTAAAAAACTTTTTAATCGTTCTTTGCAACGATAACTTGGCAAGGCAATATACGTCATAAAAACCAAGTTATTGCATTCACAAAGTCATATATAATAATTCGTTAAGCGCTTTCATATGTGACGATTGATTAAGAATTTTATTCACTTTAGATAAACATCTTGCAAATAAATGCAAAATATATGATATCATTACAAATAGAAAATACTTTATTTTTTGGGGAGGTTAAGCCCGATGGAAATTATGCAGCGTCAAAAATACATCCTAGATCAATTGAGGCAGCAGGGGACGATCAAAATCACGGATATTAGTAAAGAAATTGATGTCTCACGTGAAACGATTCGTAAGGATATCTATACACTTGATAAGCAAGGACTAGTCCAAGCAATCCGTGGTGGTGCAACGACACCGCAAAGCGTTAACGAAACCAAGTATGGAAAGCGACAGCATGAAGCTGTCGCTGAAAAGAAAGAAATCGCTACTAATGCACTTCGGCTTATCCACGACGGCGAATCTATCTTTCTTGATTACGGCACCACCGCATTTCAAGTTGCCGAAAAAATCAAGCACAGTCAACTAACTAATTTAACCGTAATTACCAACTCGACTTTTGTTTTAAATTCATTGCAATTCGTTAAAGACATTCAGTTCGTTCTACTAGGTGGCACAATGCGAACAAGTGAAGGCTCTCTATCAGGGCCAATCACGTTAGACAACATCGACAATCTCTATGCTGATATTGGCTTCTTTGGCTGTGGCGGCGTCAACCTCCAAGCTGGTATTACCAATCATTACATCGAGGAAGTTGAAGTTTCCAAAAAAATGATGGCTCATTGCCGAATGAAGGTCATTTTGGCCGATCACACTAAATTTGAAAAGAACGCACTATATAAGACCACTGATATCGATAACGTTGATGCAATCATCACTGACGATCAACTAGATAGCCGCTTAGCAAAACAGATCCGCTTGGCCGATATTTCATTAATCAGCGGCAAATAATCAATCAAAAAAGATGCTTAGACAAGCCCGTTGTTGGGCGGTGAGTCTGAGCATCTTTTAATACGCACCACATAAATTTGCCAAATTCCACTTGACTTTATGTTTGAAACCGCTATCATAATAACCGTAATGATAAATAAAACAAATATTTGCAAAGGAGTTGCAAAATAATGAGTGAAGCAATTAAATCCAAATCCGTTGATTACTCTTCAGATGAATACTTAAAGCGTGTTGATGAATACTGGCGCGCAGCGAACTACATCTCAGTTGGTCAACTCTATCTGTTGAACAATCCACTACTTCAGGAACCCTTAAAGGCAACTGATGTTAAAGTCCACCCAATCGGCCACTGGGGCACGATTGCGGGTCAAAACTTTATCTACGCCCATCTGAACCGGGCAATCAATAAGTACGGACTCAACATGTTCTACATCGAAGGTCCTGGTCACGGTGGTCAAGTCATGGTCTCAAACTCTTACTTAGATGGGACTTACACTGAAACCTATCCTAAGATCACACAAGATAAAGCTGGGATGAAGCGCTTATTCAAACAGTTCTCATTCCCAGGTGGGGTTGCTTCCCATGCCGATCCTAAGACACCGGGCTCAATCCACGAAGGTGGCGAACTTGGTTACTCAATCCTGCATGGTGCTGGTGCGGTACTTGATAACCCTGGTTTAATTGCAGCAACGGTTGTTGGTGACGGCGAATCCGAAACTGGCCCATTGGCAACTTCTTGGCAAGTTAACAAGTTCCTCAACCCGATTACTGACGGGACCGTCTTACCAATCTTGAACTTAAACGGCTTTAAGATTTCTAACCCAACGGTACTTTCACGTGAATCACATGAAGAACTAGAAGACTACTTCAAAGGCCTCGGCTGGGATCCACACTTTGTTGAAGGAACGGATCCTGCTAAGATGCATCACCTCATGGCTGAAGAATTGGATAAAGTCATTGAAGAAATCCACGCAATTCGTCAGAATGCCAAGGATAACAATGATGAATCTCGTCCTAAGTGGCCAATGATCGTCTTCCGGGCACCTAAAGGCTGGACTGGCCCTAAGAGCTGGGACGGCGAACCAATTGAAGGTTCATTCCGGGCCCACCAAATTCCAATTCCTGTCGATCGTAACCATATGGAACACGCCGACAAGCTGGTTGACTGGCTCAAGTCATACAAACCAGAAGAATTATTTGATGAAAACGGCACGTTAAAACCAGAAATTGCGGCAATCATTCCGGAAGGCCAAGCACGAATGGCAGCCAACCCCGTTACCAACGGTGGTAAGTTAACTAAAGATTTAATTACACCAAATATTGATGATTATGCTTTGGATAACAAGGATCATGGCAAGGAAGATGGCTCAGATATGACTGAGCTTGGTAAGTACATCCGTGATCTGATTAAATTAAATAAGGATAACAAGAACTTCCGTGGTTGGGGCCCTGATGAAACCTTGTCTAACAAATTAGGCGCTGCTTTTGAAGATACTAAGCGGCAATGGATGGAACCAATCCATGAGCCTAACGATGCTTTGTTAGCCCCTCAAGGCCGGATCATTGATTCCATGTTGTCAGAACACATGGACGAAGGGATGTTGGAAGCTTACAACTTAACTGGTCGTTACGGTTTCTTTGCAAGTTATGAATCATTCTTACGCGTTGTGGATTCAATGTTGACGCAACATTTCAAGTGGTTACGGAATTCTCACGAAGAAACTCCATGGCGGGCTGATGTGCCTTCATTGAACGTGATTGCCTCATCAACGGCCTTCCAGCAAGATCATAATGGATACTCCCATCAAGATCCAGGTATCATTTCACATTTGGCCGAAAAGAAGACCGAATATGTACGCGCTTATCTTCCAGGCGATGCCAATACGTTGATTGCAACCTTTGACAAGGCAATTCAAAGTAAGCAATTAATCAACTTGATTATTGCCAGCAAGCACCCTCGTCCACAATGGTTCACGATGGACGAAGCTAAACACTTAGTTCGCGATGGTCTGGGTGTCGTTGACTGGGCAAGCACTGATAACGGCGAAGAACCAGACGTGGTCTTTGCAACTGCTGGTTCCGAACCAACAACCGAAAGCTTAGCTGCGGTTTCAATCCTGCATGCACGCTTCCCTGAAATGAAGATTCGCTTCATTAACGTTGTTGATCTTCTGAAGCTGAAGAAGGATGATCCGCGGGGCTTATCAGATGCCGAATTTGACGCCTTCTTCACTAAGGATAAGCCAGTCATCTTCGCATACCATGCCTATGATGACTTAGTAAAGACACTCTTCTTCGATCGTCATAACCACAACTTACATGTTCATGGTTATCGTGAAGAAGGGGACATTACCACCCCATTCGACATGCGTGTTCGTAATGAACTTGACCGTTTCCACTTAGTCAAAGCTGCATTATTAGCAACACCTGCTTATGCCGAAAAAGGTGCGCACGTCATTCAAGAAATGAACGACATCTTGGACAAGCATCATGATTATATTCGCGCTGAAGGTACTGATATTCCTGAAGTTGAAAACTGGAAATGGACGCCATTGAAATAACGAATAATCAAAAATAAGACGTAAAGGACCTCCCAAGTCGTGTGACTTGGGAGGTCCTTTAAAATTTAGCACGTTATTTCTACCTAGTACCTATTTCCGGGGATATCGTGACATAATGTCAATTTGTTCACGATTCAATGCATGATCAGCACACAGTATAATTGCCGCACTATCCTTAGTATGACGATAATACTGACTGTTTTTTATCGCAAATAACAGCTCATACCGATTGGCTAATCGCACATATCGCCCTAAAATATCCATATCGAGTTGCCCATGAAGCAACATTTGGTACTTGATATTCTTTTTGATCAGCTGTTCAAGAACATCCGTCCAATCATATCTTAACGCTTCACTGAACGTAATTTTAAGTTCAATTCGTTCATAAAATGTGCCTAAGCATTGGTGCTGCTCATCTGGTTTTAACAATGGTAAACCAAACACCGCATTCTGAACACGAGCGTCAATATCAGTTTGTCTACTAGCCATCTCCGCACCTCAAATATATGATTAAAAATTAATCACTGCTTAATTTCACAAATTCACAGCACGATTACTCCGCCGGCAACTCCCGAATCACCCGCGCCGGATTGCCACCAATCACCACATTATCGCCAAATGATTTCGTAACGACGCTGCCAGCAGCGACGATCACATTATTGCCCAAGGTGACACCTGGACAAATGATGGCGCCACCGCCAACCCATAAGTCATCGCCCAGTGTGACCAGCTTGCCGATTCCCATCGCACCATTGCGGCGTAACTTCGGGTCATCCGGATGATTAACGGAATAGATTTGGACTTTGGGTCCCAACAAGCAATGTTTGCCGATATGGATTGGTGCCACATCTAAAATCGCGCAGTCATAATTCGCGAAGAAGTCTTCGCCAACGTATAGGTTGTAGCCGTAATCACAGCGGAAGGTCGCGTGAACTTCGACTTTCTCGCCGGTTGCGCCAAATAACTGTTTGATTATCGTTCGGCTTTGTTGCGGATCCGTCTCGCCTAACTGATTAAACGCTTCGACTTGTTGGCGTGCAGCTGCTCGTTCGCTGACCAGCTCTGGATCATACACATTGAATAATTCGCCGGCCAACATTTTGGCCTTTTCACTCTTGATCATATCGATCACTCCACTCTTAATAAAAAATGGTTGTGATTGCCAGTAGCAACCACAACCATTTTGTGACGTTGACATTACTTCAAAAATGCTTTGGTCATGCCAACCATTGTTGCGTAATCTTCCATTTGTTCTTCAGTTAATGAGAAGGAAAGCATGGTATGGTGACCACCACCAGCTTGCATCCATTCGAGGGCACCCTTCTTCAAGCCCATCTTAGGTGTCCAAAGCTGCTTAGCAACTGGTAACTTCGGTGTTTCAGCTTCTGGCTTGTTCGCGTCAACTGCGTAGCTGATCATCTTGAAACCATCACGGAAGTCAGCGACGGTCACATCGATGGCGTCCCCTTCAGAACCAGTGAAGACTAACCGAGCTGGGTCGGCCTTACCACCAATGTCCAATGGATGAACTTCAACCCGTGGCTTGTCACTTGCAATCGATGGGTCGACTTCCAACATATGTGACCCTAAGATGGCTTCGTGACCATGGCGTAGGTCTAACGTGTAGTCTTCCATGAAGGCCGTTTGCTTGTTGTGTGACATAATCTTCATGACGCGGCCCAAAGCAGCGGTCTTCCAGTCACCTTCAGCACCAAAGCCATAGCCATCACGAATCAACAATTGTGAAGCTAAACCTGGTAATTGTTCCATGCCCCACAAGTCTTCAAAGTTCGTGGTAAAGGCAGTGTAGCCGCCGCGTTCCAAGAACCGCTTAATGCCAAGATATTGGGCTAATTGAACCCGAACAGAATGCTTGTAGGTATCCGCATCATTGTCGCCTTGAACCATTTCATAACGAGATTCTAGGTCTGCGTATTCCTTGTCAATATCGGCATCCGATACCTTGTTGATTTCTTCAACTAAGTCACCAATACCGTAGTAATCAACGGTCCAGCCCATCTTGATCTGAGCTTCGACCTTGTCGCCTTCAGTAACGGCCACGTTGCGCATCGTATCGCCAAACCGAGCGACTTTGACTTTGAAGCTTTCATTGTAAGAGACCGCGACGTCTTCCCAACGTGCAATTTGTTCTTGAACGTCTTCATCGCCCCAGTAGCCGTAAACGATCTTGTTGTGCTTTTGAAGCCGGGCGTTAATGTAGGCATATTCACGATCACCGTGCGCACTTTGGTTTAAGTTCATGTAGTCAAAATCAATATCAGCATAAGGAATGTTGTTCAAGTATTGTGTTGCTAAGTGCAGTAATGGCTTTTGTAACAGTTCCGTTCCGCGAATCCAATTTTTAGCTGGTGAGAACGTATGCATCCAGGTGATGACACCAGCAACTTTATCGTTATAGTTAACTTCCTTCATGAAGTTCGTAATGCTTTCAGCGGTCGTCATTACATCTTTGAAGACCACTTTGTATGGTAATTTACCACTGGCATTCAGCTTGTCAGCGATATCTTGCGCATCCTTAGCAACGGACTTCAATTGTTCTTCACCATACAGGTGTTGTGAGCCGGTAACAAACCAAAATTCATAATCAGGTACAGATAACATAATTAAGCACTCCTCATCTATTTGTGTGTTTTTAAAATTTAATTAATCACTTATTATTTACGAACGGCATGATCCTTAGAATGGGCATTATTTTGACCGTAATAAGCGTTGGCACCATGCTTACGTAAATAATGCTTATCTAATAAATACTGTGGTAACTCACTGCTTGCCCGCGTTAATTGGGCGGTATGATAATCTTCTTCCGCGACAACTTCCAACACTTTGGCGTTATAAACGGCTTTGGCAGGCGTCGGGCCCCAAGCAAACGGACCGTGTTGGCTGACTAACGAAGCAGGTACTGCCTCATAATCGAGTCCCCGTTCCTTGAACGTTTTCACGATCGTCTTACCAGTATTGCCTTCATAATCAGCTTCGATTTCTTCCTTCGTCAGGGCATCCGCAGCTGGCACGTCACCATAAAATGTATCCGCGTGAGTCGTATTCATTGCTGGCACATCCATTTGTGCGGCAGCATAAGCAACGGCCCATGGTGAATGGGTATGAACGATGCCGCCGATATTTGGAAAAGCGTTATACAACACTGTATGGGTCGGCGTATCGCTGGAAGGATTCATATCCCCTTCCACGACTTCCCCTTTTAAGTTAACGACAACTAAATCACTTGGTTTCAATTCGTCATAATCGACGCCAGATGGCTTGATGACGAACAAGCCTTTTTCCCGGTCGATGCCCGAGACGTTGCCCCAAGTAAAGGTCACTAACCCTAACTTTGGGAGCTGCATGTTGGCTTCGTAGACTTCTTGTTTTAGTGCTTCTAGCATTCAATTAATCCTCTTCTCTAATCGTTGATGGCTTGGCCAGCGGTTGCTTCGACCGGCAAGCCGGCTTGATAGCGCTGGATAAATTCGCGGTACCCAGCGACCCGTTCTGGTTCTGGACTTAAGGTCATACTTTCAGGTTTCTTGAAGACTTCTTGATCTAAGAAGTCTTCGAGGCTGGTCTCACCCGACCGGCGAGCAAAATTGGCCAAAACTGCCATACCCCATGGTCCACCTTCACCAGCGGTACTCATGACGGTGATTGGAATGTTCAGCGCATTGGCTAAGACCTGTTGCCCAATCACTGGTGTCCGGAATAGGCCACCTTGAGCAATCATGACATCCGTCTGAACATGTTCTTCATTCACTAGAATGTCCATTCCCAGTTGTAGTGGGGCAAACGCAGCGTATAATTGCGTCAACATGAAGTTCGGCAAGCTAAACTTACTGTTGGGGGTCCGTACAAATAGGGGCCGTCCCGCTTGAATCTTAGTGATATTCTCACCAGATTGATAACTATAGTTCGCTAAACCGCCAGCATCCGCATCAGCGCGGGTCGATTCCAAGAACAACGTTTCATACAGCCGATCCGGTTTTAGATCCAGACCTAACCGAGCCGCAAATTCACGAAAAATCGAAGCCCAGGCATTAATATCAGATGAGCAGTTATTGACGTGCACCATGGCAACCGGCGAACCATCAGGTGTCATCACGATATCAATATCGCGATAGACTTTGGACAACGGTTTGTCCAGAACATTCATTGAAAACGCCGAAGTCCCGACTGAAATATTACCCGTACGTTTGCGAACACTGTTGGTTCCGACCATCCCGGTACCGGCATCCCCTTCTGGCGGCGCAATCACGCTACCAGCCTCGAGCGTGCCACTCACATCAAGCAAGTTGGCACCGGCATCCGTTAAAGTTCCAGCTACCTGACCCGCTGGTAAGACTTGCGGTAAAATTTCGTGAATATCCCACGGGTAAGCCTTTACATTATCGAGCTGGCTAAACTTAGTGAGCATCGCTTGATTGTACGTCCCGGTCGTTTCATCAATTGGGAATACACCGGATGCATCACCAATGCCCAGCACCTTTTCGCCAGACAATTTCCAGGTCACATACCCAGCTAACGTGGTAATGAAATCCACTTGTTTGACGTGTTCTTCATCGTTTAAAATCGCTTGATATAAATGCGCGATACTCCACCGTTGTGGGATGTTGAAATCAAACAATTGGGTTAATTCATCCGCGGCTTGACCCGTAATGTTATTACGCCAAGTCCGGAATGGGACTAATAAATTTTCTTGTTTATCAAACGCTAGGTACCCGTGCATCATGGCACTAATACCAATCGCGTTGATATGCTTCAAACTCGTATGGTACTTACTACGAACGTCCGCCGCTAATTGGGTGTAACTCTGTTGAATTCCGGCCCAGACGTCTTCTAACGCATAGGTCCAAATATCATCAACAAATTGGTTCTCCCAAACATAACTACCTGACGCAATCGTATTGAAATCATCCGTAATCAGAACGGCTTTGATTCGTGTTGAGCCAAGTTCAATTCCTAAAGAAACTTGGCCAGCTTCGATTGCTTGGGCTGTTTCAACTAAATTCATCTAACTTGCCTCCTAATTAATGACTCGTCTGTTGGACTGGTGCTTGTTTGTGATGATTCGTGCCGGCTGCTTCGATCTCTTCAAGTGAATGACCACGTGTTTCGGGAACACAGAAGCGAACGAATAACACCCCTAAGACACAGATGACACCGAAGACGGCAAAGACTGCTTCTTGTGACATTGAGGCTGTCATGATTGGGAATAATAACCCGACTGCCCATGAACCAATCCAGTTGAATGAAGAAGCTAAGCCTGATGCACGTCCCCGTACTGCGAGTGGGAAGACTTCCCCGACCAGTACCCAAGTCAGTGGTGCCCAAGTGAATGAGTAGAAAGCAACATAAATTGATAAGAAGACAACGATCATCATCGGACTAGCATTCGGTACCAGGCTATTGATAACGGCTGGTAAGAGGAATGACAAGGCCATGACTGATCCACCTAACATCAACAATGTCCGCCGATTGAATTTTTCAGCGATCCAGATGTAGAGCAGTGAGCCAAGAACCAAGAGAACTCCTTGAACGATGGGCCACATCAACGCTGAACTGGCGGCACTCCCTGTCGCTTTTTCGACGATCAGTGGAATGTAATAGAAGATCGCGTTCGCACCTTGGAATTGCTGGAAGGCAGCCACACCGACACCCGCAATCACAAGATAACGATATTTACCGTTAAATAAAGTTGACCAAGAGGTCTTTTCTAAGTTGCTGGCTTCAGTCTGAGCAGTTGCTTGAATCGCTTTGACTTCAGCATCGACTTCATCTGGTTTACGAACAAAGGATAAGACTTGCCGTGCTTCATCCAAACGATCCGCTTTGATCAAGAACCGTGGTGATTCTGGCAGCTTCACAACACCGAGAAACAGAATAATTGCTGGAACCGCTGCCAATCCAAGCATCAAACGCCAGGATAAATATTCTGGTAAATCCTTTAAGACGTAATCGACAATGTAAGAAATCAGCATCCCAGAAACAATCATCGTTTGGTTGATCCCGGACAGGCTCCCACGTAATCGTGCTGGCGCCATTTCTGACATATATGCAGGAACCAGGGCAGATGCCGCACCCACTGCAAGTCCTAAGAAAATCCGCATACCAATCAAATAGTAGGTCCCGTTATTTGGTGAAAACCCACAAAGAATCGAACCGATTGCGAAGATCAATGACGACATCAGAATCATGCGCCGCCGTCCCAATCTATCAGCAAGCTGGCCCGCAATCGCAGCCCCAAAAATCGCACCGAACATCACTGCTGAGGTTACCCAGCCAACCAGAGTCGCGTTGGTCAATCCCCAGTCAGTCTTCAAAAATGGTAAGGCCCCGGTCATCACACCAATGTCATAACCAAAGAGAATGCCACCAAACGAACCAAAGAAGAAAATAAATTTACTTGAGACTTTTTTCTGCTTATCCAAAGTTGTTCCTCCTCGTATATGGATTTGTTGAATAATTGCAAATGATTTAGAAAGCCCTTTCAATTACGGGTTAAATATAATCAGCGTCGGTCGCTGATTAATGACTAATATTTAAAAATGCTTTCATTTTCGAACAACTACAGTCTAATATATTTATCCGTATAAATCAACAACAAATTAATTTATTCGTATGAATAACAAGCCTAACCCTATTGTTAACAGTATTTTTCGCTCATTATTTTTTTAACATGACGAAAAAATCGCCTTAATCATAAGTTGATTAAGACGATTAGCTGATCGTTTATCCAATTAGTTTAAATCGGCGACCGAGTCACGAACAATTAATTGCGGATCATATTTGATCGACTCGACCGGTTGCTTGTTCAATAGGCGTAGCATCTGCTTACCCGTATCTTCTCCCATTGTCGTCTTCTCGTGGTTCATGGTTGTAATGCCAGGACTCATATATTGAGACATGTGATAGTCATCAAATCCCACGATTGAAATATCTGCTGGCAACTTTAGCCCGCGACCTTTGAGATAGTCCATCACGCGAATCGCTAATTGGTCATTGTAACAAGCGATTGCAGTCGGCCTGGACGGGTTTTGCAAATAAGCATCCAAGCGTTGGGCGAGCTTATCAAAATTGTCACCGGACTGATACATTAAGATATTGCTTTTATATGAAATCTCGGGCTGCTCCTGATAGGCCTTAACAAAGCCATTCATCCGGTGCACGCCTTGAATATCATCCACCTGAAAGATGCCCAGGATACTCTCATGCCCCATCTCAAACAGGTATTCGATCATACGCTGTTCAGCATCCTGGTCGTTGGTCGTGATTGCCTGAAAATCCAAATTAGGGTAGCTGGCGTTAATAAAGAGTACCGGAATCCCATCATCCTTGATTTCCTGATACAGATCCATATTCGGATTATCCAGCGCACTCTGGGTCGGCTCGATAATCAAGCCAGCAACGTTGCTATTCAGCATATTAATCAGGTTTTTGCGTTCCCGTTGATGATTATTATGGGTATTCCCCAGCAATAGCGAATAGCCGCCATCTGAAATCACTTGGTCAATCCCATAAATAATTTGTGGGAAAATGTAATCAGCCACGTGGGTCGCAATCACACCAATGATCTTGCTGTTGTTGTCTGTGGACCAGTCTTTCCGCCAGTCTTGAACAAACATCCCACCACCTTGGATTCGGTAAATATAGTGTTCCGTCTCAAGATCACCGACAGCCCGCCGAATCGTGTATCGCGATACTGAAAAACGCGCCATCAACTCTGACTCTGTTGGCAGCTTTTCATCGATGGCATATTCGCCTGCTAGAATTGCCTCACGCAAGGAATCCTTAACTTTTTGATATTTATTTTCCATGTTTCTTCTTCACCCGTATTACTATCGATCTCCTGCTAATAGTAATTGCTTTCTTACCACATTGTCACGCACTGCGGCTAAAAATACGCTTAATGGCACTTCTAAACCATCAGTTTTGACTGTTATATCTCACACCCTATTATAACAAAAGCCAGTAATGATATGCTTAGTTTCATCAGCATTCATTCAAGTCGAGCGGTGAATTCATGGAATAAGTAAAGCGCTTTTTGAATTTATCAGTATAAATTATAAACAGTTAATTTCATCCTGATAATCAGACGCTATAATCTGAAATCAACAATCATCCATATTCCCAGCCATCATCTTCACCACTGACTACTTCTTAACTGACAGCTAGCCCCTAAGACTAACTTTCGATTTCATCCCAAGATTGTACGTGCTCTAATTCAAAAACTTTCTCATGGAGATGGCCATTTCACCCCCAATATTGAGCATCATTGATCATTCCTATTCCACTCAAACTATGCTATTGTAGCGTTAGCATAAGAGAAATATGATAGGAGTTCAATCATGAGTATCGTAAACACAGTTGAAGAAGCTTACTCCTCGCTTTCACGGCAAGAACGCAAGGTGGCCTTAAAAGTCATTCAGGAACCGAAACAAGTTCAAAAAATGACCATCTCGAGCCTCGCTAAGGACGCTGATGTGAGTAATGCGACGATCACCCGCTTTGTGAAGAAAATGGGGTGTGAGAGTTTCTATGCCTTTAAAATCTTGCTAGCAGAAAGTCCTAGCAATCCAGTCGCGACGGTCAGCACTCAGGACACTGTTGCAGATCAAGTCTATAGTTATTATCAAAAAATTCTCAGTGGGACCCGTGAGCGGCTTGATTCTGACAACCTTCACGCTGCCGTCGATTTAATCTCCAAGGCGCGACGGGTTTATCTGTATGGCTTAGGCAGCTCAGGCTATACGGCTCAAGAGATGACCCAACGTCTGATTCGGATGGGCATCGCCGCCTTTTCGATGACGGACACCCATATCATGTACATTAGTGGTGGTATCATGCAACCCGGCGATGTGATCTTAGCCATCTCACTTACTGGCGCCACGATCGAAGTGAATAGCTCAGTCGCATTAGCGAAGAAGAAACACGCGCAGGTCATCGCCATTACTTCCGATGAGCAAAGCCGGTTGGCCGAACTCAGTGACCTCACTTTGCTAGTCAAAAACAGCAAATTTGTGAACAACTCGCGCTTTGTTAACTCCCAATTTGCCATTACCTATGAACTGGATATCATTGCCGCAATGCTGCTGGAGAACGCCCAGTACCGCGACCAAATGAACCATACGATTGATTTGATTACGGATAATAAATTCGGTAAACACTAAAAATGAGCCGCCGTTAAGGGGCTCATTTTGATTACGGTTGGACAATTTTAGGACACCGTTGTTGTGCATCAATTGTTTCTCGATCAATAGCATGATCCGTACATAATATGATGGCACTACTGCTGGCAGTGTGATGATAAAACTGACTATTCTTGATTGCAAAGCGGACTTGTTGCTGATTGGCTAATCGAATATAGCGTCCCATAACATCCATATCTAGTTGTCCGTGCAGTAACAATTGATAGGTAATTGGATTTTTAAATAGCGCTATCAGTGCTGGGGTAAAATCATAGCGTAGCGCTTGCTCAAACGTTATGCGCAGTTCAATTCGTTCATGGAATGTTCCCAGATAGCGGTGCTGTTCATCTGGATTCAAGACTGGTAGGCCGAACATCGCATTTTGAAGACGGGCATCTAAGTCATTTTGCTCACGTTGCATCTACTCACCTACTTACTTCAGATCGACATGTGTTAAGCCAAGCATCTCACTCAGCCAACTCAAGACTAACGGTACCCATTCTGCAGCTCGGACTTCAATATCTTCTGGATAATTGTAGCGACTCGTCTCTACCGTACTCAAACATAGCCCGTGTTTGCCATGCGTGAAAGTATGAATCTCGTAGTCAACACCATGCTGAGCCAAAGCTGTCGCGTACAATAAACTGTTATATGACGGGACAACTGCATCCGCACACGTATTCCAAATAAAAGTTGGCGGAGTCGCTGCCGTCACTAACTTTTGAGTCGCCCAATAGCGCTCATTTGGACTAATCTTAACTGCCTCATCCCGAGTCGCTGGAAACCCGGCCGCCAAGTCAATGACCGGATAACCCAAGACTTGCAACGCTGAGGTTAGCGATTCCGAGCCAAACCCGTGCTCCTGTAGATAGGATTCATCTTTACCGAACGCGTTAGTTAATGCCGCAACGTGCGCCCCGGCTGAAAAGCCCATGAGGATTATTTTGTGAGCATCGCCATAATGCTTAGGACCTTGATCTCGGGCATATTGTAAGGCCGTCAGACCAACGTCAATCGCATTGGGATAAATCGGGCCACGATCCAACAAATTATAATCGACGACTACAGTCTGATACCCTTGTGCACTAAACGCGAGCGCAATTGGTTCCGCTTCTCGTTCAGTCATCTGAACAAAACCACTACCGGGAAAGATTAAAATGATGGGCCACTGACGCGGATCAGCATCTTCTTTTAATTGCGTTTTCCAATAGCAAGTTAGCTTGAAGGCAAAGCCGTGGGGTGTCGCTAATGAGACTTGCTCATATTTCATTTTGATCCACCTCCTAAATTTCGGTTGGATTCTGACTGGCATACTGTGTGCGAAGCCAGCGCAACATCATTGGAAACCAGTTCTGAACTTGCGGTGCCAAATCTTCGGGATGGCAATATCGTGAATCTGCCAAATCACCGAAAGCCAATCCATGAACACCCGATGCATAAATATGACTTTCAAACGGAATGTCATGTTCAACTAACGCATTCAAATATTGAATGCTATTCACGACCGGAACAAGTTCGTCAGTCCGTGTTGCCCAGATGAAAGTCGGCGGCGTTTGGGCAGTCACCAATCTCTGAGCATGCCAGTAAGTCTCATCCGTCGTAACCGCCATTAAATCAGCATGATTAGTTGGAAAGCCCAGGGTCAAGTCAATCACTGGGTAACTGAGAACTTGTGCAAATGGCAGTATACTTTTAGACTTAAATCCATGCTGTTGTAAGAAGTCAGCACGAGCACCCAAGGCCGTCATCACCGCAACTAAATGACCGCCGGCAGAAAATCCAACTGCAGTAATATGGTGCGGGTCAGCGTCCCACTCCTGAGCATGTTGTTGCGCATAGCTCAAGGCGGTTAACCCAATCGTCGCCGCTGTCGGATAAAATGGCCCGTCCGCGGTTAAGTTGTACTTAACGACAATTGCCTGATATCCTTTGGCCAAGAACTTGAGCGCCACGGCTTCAACTTCACGTTCAGAATAACCGGCAAAGCCACCACCTGGAAATATCAAGGCCAGTGGCCACTGCCGTTCATCTGGAAATAACGTAAATTGGTCGCGCTGGTAACGCCACATGGTAAACGGCTCACCTTCTGGCGTGTGTAGCACCAATGTTTCAAGCTTCATGTAATGACCCCCTTTTAAACTATCGATTTGTCAACAATACGAACCATGAAGACTCGACTATCTCCCAACATTGAGATAATCGAGTCTTCGGCTTTAATAACTGTCAGTTAATGACATCAGAAATGAATTTCAAATAATGACGCATCCTACTGACTACTGTTTTTTAGTGTAGGCTTCATTGATCGTTGATACTGTCAGACCAGTCACATCATGGTTATGGCTTGGGAATAACAAGCTGATAACGTAACTTAGAATGAAGGATGAGACAAACGCAACACAGGCAACCAATAATGAAGAGATATTCATTGCTTGTACCCAGAATGATAATCCCACACTCAAGACTAATCCAGTTAAAACGCCGACCGTATTAGCGCGCTTAGTGAAGATCCCAACTGCAAAGATCCCAGCAATCGGAACACCGAAGATACCAGTAACCGATAAGAAGAGATTCCAAATCTGCGAAGCATTACCCATCAAGAGGTAAATGGCAACTGCAAGCCCTAATAAACCTGCTAGAATAATAATGCCACGGGCCAATGTCACGTCATTACTGTTCTTGAACTTGTCGTTAAAGAACCGTTGTTTGAAGTCAGTAATCACACATGACGAAATCGCGTTCAAACTTGAAGCAATTGTTGATTGAGCAGCCGCAAAGATTCCGGCAATCACTAACCCAGCAACCCCAGCTGGCATTTGCGTAATCACAAAGTATGGCACAACAGCACTAGTGTTAAATCCGGCCGGTAAGCTGGCACTATGTTGGTAGAAACTATATAAAATCGTGCCCATTCCGAAGAATAGCGGAATTGTGATCAGCGCTAGCCAACCATTAGTATACATCGACTTGTTCGTATCTTTGATCGTTGCAGTCGTCTGGTAACGTTGAACAACATCTTGACTACCAGTGTATTGATAGAGACTGTTGAAAATTTGACCAGCTAAGATCAATGGGACGAATTTGGATAAATCACCGATATTGAAATCATTACCAGAAATGAATTTGTGGTTCGTCACAACATCGTTGACGATCGTACCAAAACCACCTTTGATGTAGAAAATACCGAGTACACAGATCAACAAGGCACTACCAAGTAGTAAGAAACCTTGAATAACATCGCTCCAGATAACCCCTTCAATCCCACCTAAGAAGGTGTATAGGATACATAAACCACCAACGACGATGGCAATCAAAATTGGATTGATATTTGAAACCGAGGTAATTGCAATAATTGGCAGATAAATCACAATCGCCACACGACTAATATGATACAGAACGAATAACAAACTACTGATGGCCCGCATTACTGGGCTAAAGCGTTCTTCCAAATATTCATACGCCGTCGTCACCTTCAACTTACGGAAGAACGGAATATAGAACTTAATTAAGATAGGAATAATGATTAAAATTGAAAAACTTCCGATAGCGTACGCCCAATCACTTAAAAAGGCTTGTTCAGGCGTCGACATAAATGTAATCGCACTTAACGTTGTTGCATAAATACTGAACCCGGCTGCCCATGCTGGAATATGTCCTTCTGCTTTAAAGAACGAATCCGTATTTTTACTAGCTTTTCTAGTAAAATACGCCCCAACACCCAGCATTGCTAATAAATAAGCTCCTAACACAATCCAATTTAGAGCTCCAAATCCAACTTTACTCATGATTTCGCCTCACTTGTTTTATTTAATTGAATCCCTGATACCACACGCTTACCACGTTGAATGAATACTTTGAGCATTGACGGTGCAATGAGTGTTGCCATGACGGTTACCACAATCATTGCCGTGTAATGGTTATGGTCAATCAGGCCTGCAGAGACGGCAACATTCGCAACAACCAATGCCATCTCACCACGTGAAACCATTCCAGCCCCGACAATATTGGCTTCATTCCAAGTCAATCCAAATAATTTGCCACCGATTGCACCACCAATTTGTTTTCCTAAGATGGCAACAAATAGCAATAATCCAATAAATATAAGATCATTTTGCATGCCCTTAAATGTAATTTCGAGTCCGATACTTACGAAAAACACTGGAATAAAAACGGCATAACCAATCGGTTCAATCTTAGCGGCCAATTGTTCCTTAAAGTTAGTCTCTGAAATTGCAAGCCCCGCAATATAGGCCCCTAACACGTCACTCATTCCCATTTCAACTGCTAAGAATGCAAAGCCAAAGCAAAGGATTAACGCGCCAGTCGTCACATTCTCAGAAGATTGAATTTTGCTAGCTATCTTTAGAAAGACTGGAACGAGCCATTTAGCCAATGCGATCGCGATCACAAAGAACAACACTTTGGGGACGACCATGCCAATAATCGATGAATTTTGCGTACTGGCAGTTCCAAACAAACTCGTACTGATTCCTAATAAGACGACGCAGATAATATCATCCGCAACCGCAGCGCCTAAAATGATGGCCCCTTCACGTGTATTTAGGTACGACATTTCCTTAAGTACTTGTACGGTGATGCTGACCGAAGTGGCACTCAGAATTAGTCCCAAGAAAAGCGCCGTTTTTAACGAGAAATCGAACATGCCCACACACAGGAGAACGGCTGCCGCAGTTGGGAAAATTACACCTAATGTTGCAACGGTCAATGCGGGTTTCCAGTAATGGAATAATTGTTTTAAATCCCCCTCAAGTCCCGCAATAAACATCAGAATAATGACACCGATTTCTGCAAAATAATGAATAAACGTGCCATACGTCAATATATGAAAGACGGCTGGTCCGGCTAATACACCAACCAACAATTCACCAATCACAGTTGGTAATTTAAATCTATTAGCCAGATGTGCGCCCAACTTGGTTAGCACTAAAATTAAAACCAATTGCAAAAGATAATTCATATTGATTGAACCTCGCTAACTTAACGCTTGTTGGACCAACGCAATTTGTTCCGGTAAATTTTGACTCTGAATATTGTATTCAATGAAGACAGGAGTTGTTTCAGGCAGCGCTTTTAATAATTGCCGCCAATCAGTGTCACCGTCACCCAACATCACCGTATTTTGATTCTTGATATCTTTAAGATGAAAAACTGTAATGGCAGATTTTAGCGTTGTAAATGCTGGCTCCGGCTGTTGATCGATCCAATACCAGTTACCGGAGTCAAAAGTGTATCCCAGCGGTAACTTCTGTTGCTTGATCCAGTCGAGGGCCGTTTCAACGACTGCTAACTGACCATTGTCATTTGGTTGATTCTCAATCGTGACCTGTGTCTGACTACTCTTCAGGAGTTGCCGTAACTGCGACAAGGTTGATGATGACATCAAGGAGACTTTCCCCAAACTGTACTTCAATGATTTAATCTGGTATTTCGCTGCCATGTCCAGATTAGTTTGCAAACTGGCATTATATCCGTTCGGGCCAAACAGTTCTTCTGGAACTGAATAGTACAGATCCCAATGATTATCTCGACACAGTTGGCTAATCGCTGCTAACTCGGTGTCCTTAGTCGTTGGCTTAAAGAATTCACCCCGAACTTCCACAGCGCCAATCTCATTTCGCCCAACTAATGTTTTAATGCAATCAAGTTGACTTGCCCCCGCCTTAACTTCATCTTCATAAACAGCGGTGTTGATTCCAACCTGCATGATATAAAGCCACCTTTCAAATTTACCTAAATAAAAAACCGCTACTCAAAATCTTGCAAACTAGGTGTTCACACAAGGCACCTGCCTTGTCTGTGAATACTAGTTGCACAATTTTAGTAGCGGTTGAATTGTTAAAATGATTATTACGCTATTAACTTAACATACAAAACGATAGTTGTAAACGCTTTCTTTTTAAATAAAAATAATTATTGCTTATACAAACCAGCCACAGCCCCGTACAATTGGGCTTTATCGGCTAATTTCGCAACCCGAATTTTGGTCTGAATTAATTTTGGTGGTAACAGCGGACTTAGTGCATTAGTTAACAAATCAACGAGATATTGTCCTTGCAACGAAACTGCACCACCAAGTAATAGTACTTCTGGATCGAACAACAGAAGAACTGGTGCAATCCCCGTCGCAACTTCTTCTGCCCATGTCTTGATCATTTGGTCATAAGGCGCATGACCAATCTTTGCTTCACTAAAAGCGTCCTTAACGCTAATTCCATATGGTTTTAACTGATGTTCAAGCGTCAGCGTTGAAGCCCGTTGTTCATAATTCGTCTGTGTTTTTGAATCGTATAACATGTACCCAATCGAGTTAGCTGTCGCATGCACCCCAGTCATTAATTGGCCGTTTTCAACATATGCGCCACCGATACCAGTCCCTAGCGCAACACAATATGCGGACGTCGCTCCCTTTGCAGCACCAGTCAGTTGTTCGCCTAGCAGCGCAGCATCCACATCATTAACAACGACTACTGGTAGTCCAGATTGTGCTACTAGCGCAGCTTTAATGGGGGTCCCTTGATATCCTGGAATCGTTTGCCCAGCGTATTGAATCTCTCCAGCTGCACCGACAATGCCGGCCGTACTGACCCCAATACCAGTCAGTGGATACTGTGCTTGATAACTAGCAGTCACCTTCAATAGTTGTTTAAGAATAAAACCATCCTTGTTCTGTTCAGTTAGACACTTACCTTGATGGCTCAGCTGTAATTGTTGATCAATTAGCCCATACTTAATCGAGGTTCCCCCGATATCAAATGTTAAAAATAATTCAGTCATAATCATCATCCTCACCATTCTTAATTGCAATGAATGGCCTTACGATACCACAATAATTATTTTTGTATCAACCGGAAAAGAAATTTAATATCAGGCGTTCTATTGATATGTAAGCGTTTTCCGGTGAAAATGATAATAATTACCAAAATATTATATTGCAATAATTTTTATTACTCGGTATAGTACTCCCTGTAAGCGGTTGAATTTCCAAATGATTATTACAAATCACATCAAGAATCTAAGTTTAGGGAGTTTTATAATTATGACTAAAAAATTATTATATGCAGCACAAATGACGGCCTTTGATAAAGACGGTAACATTAATTTAGATGGCATTCGTGCTTTAGTTCGTTACAACATTGATGTTAACAAAGTCGATGGGTTATACGTCTGTGGGAGTACTGGCGAAGCCTTCATGTTGAACACTGACGAAAAGAAACAGGTTATGAAGACTGTCTATGACGAAGCCAATGGTGCAATTGACTTGGTGGCCCAAGTTGGTTCACTAAACTTAAAGGAAGCTAAAGAACTTGCCAAATACGCAACTGACCTTGGCTATCCAAAATTATCAGCTGTAACGCCATTCTATTACAACTTTACATTTGAACAGATTAAAAATTACTACAACGAAATCCTCAAAGACGTGGATAACAAGTTACTGATTTACTCCATTCCAGCTTTAACAGGGGTTGCCCTAACTACTGATCAATTCGCAGAACTCTTTGAAAATCCAAAGATTATCGGAATTAAGTACACGAACGCTGATTTCTACTTACTCGAACGTGTTCGTAATGCCTTCCCTGATAAGCTGATCTTATCTGGCTTTGACGAAATGTTGTTACCAGCATTAGCATTGAATGTAGATGGCTGCATTGGTTCAACTTATAACTTGAACGCACCACGAGTCCGGGCTGAAATGGATGCCTTTGAAGCTGGCGACATTGAAAAGGCACGTGAATTACAACATATCAGTAACGATATGATTACTGATTTAATTGCCAACGACATTTACCCAACTCTGAAATTAGTGATGAAGCACCTGGGCGTTGATGCAGGCGTCGTCAAGAAGCCAATGAGCCAACCAACCCCAGAAATGGAAGCGGGCGCCAAGGCAATTTACGAAAAATATTTCAAAAACTAATCCTAATTTATAGTAGAAAGCGGTCTTTTTTATGAAAAACACATTCCTAGATCAAGTAAAGGGCTCACTAATCATTTCGTGCCAAGCCTTGCCAGATGAACCACTGCATAGCTCGTTCATTATGTCGCGAATGGCGCTTGCTGCTAAGGAAGCTGGGGCCGCCGGTATTCGTGCCAATTCCATCGTTGATATCCAAGCGATTCAAGACGAAGTTGATTTACCGGTTATCGGCCTCAACAAAGTAGACTATCCCGATTCACCGGTCTACATTACCCCAACTATTAAAGAGATGCGGGCTGTCGCTGCAACCGGCTGTGCTGCGGTCGCATGCGATGTGACTGGACAACCACGACCGAATGGTGAAAAGCTCGCTGACATCGTTGCGACGATGCGGGCTGAATTTCCAGACACCCTGTTAATGGCAGATACAGATACGCTCGAAAACGTTCGCTTAGCAGACGAGCTCGGCTTCGACATCATTGGCACCACCATGCACGGCTACACGCCAGCAACTAAGGGCGCCAACATTGCCGATGATGACTTTGCTTATCTGAAAGCGGTCCTCAAGACAACGTCACACCCCGTTATCGCTGAGGGCAAAGTTGACACGCCGGCCAAGATGAAACGTTGCTTAGACCTCGGCTGTCACGCCGTGGTCGTCGGTGGCGCCATCACCCGACCACTACAAATCGCCAAGAACTTCATCGATGCACTCTAGAATTGGCTATGTTAAAAGAACTGGCTACAAGCGGAAATCCGTTTGCAGCCAGTTCTTTTTGACGATTTAGCTTTTAATTTGAGCCTAACTCGTAATTTCAATCATTGGGCAATTACTCAGCAGCTTATATCCAAAGTGGATTACTGTTCTTTGATCGAGCCCACTAAAGTCTTGTTATCAGCCGGTGGATTTGCCAGCAAGTCTCGGACATCATCTAGATCAACCTTAACGTTCCAGATCAAGACGCCGACAAGCTGCTCGTCATCTAAGAAGTAGACGATCGTCCCGTTATCGCGATCATCAAAAACAGTTTGCAATTCCGGATTAATCGTCCCGACAGCTTGCCATGAAATATCGAAAATCATGGAATAGAAGTACGGCGTATGCTGATAAAGGACATGCGCCCCCGCCATGTTCCGTCCGACCAGTTCACCAGAATTACGCGCATGGTCGACGTGTTCGATTCGTTGCCGGCCTAGAATTTGATCTGGATAAGAGGCAATGTCACCAGCTGACCAGATAGCCTCATCGCTGGTCTGTAAATAACCGTCAACTTTGACGCCACCATCGGCTAATGCCAGGCCACTATCTTCAGCTAATGAAATCCGTGGTGTCACGCCTAAACCAATAATAATGGTGTCTGCGGCGATTTCTGAGCCGTCCTTTGTCGTGATTGTCAGGTGGTCGCCTTCACGTTGATATGATTCGACCATCTGACCACTGAGTAGTTCAACACCATTGTTTTTAAAGGTTGCTTCATATTCCGCCCGAATCTTTTCAGGGAATTTCCCCTCACCCAGTGCTTTTTCTGGGAAAATCATCGTGACTTGCGTGTCATTTTGGGTTAGCGATGACGCTAGTTCGGTACCGACATAGCCGCCACCAATAATGACGACCCGCTTGTTGGGACCACTAAACTTACGAAGTTTACGATAATCTGACCACTGTCTGAAGACAAGAACGTGTGGATCATCGGGACCCTTGAGCGTACGAGGTTCGCCGCCGGTCGCTAACAATAATTGTTCATAATGAATCGTCTGCCCATCATCCAACGCGATCGTCTTGGCTTCTCGATCAATTGCTTGAACGCTCGTCTTAAATTCAAACGTCACATCGGGATAATCTTCAGCACCGATGCGGATATTCTCTTCGGTAAATTCATCATCCAACCATAACTTCTTACTTAATGCTGGTCGTTCATAAGGAACATCAGCTTCTTGTGAAATGACTAAAATCGATCCCTTAGTATCTTCTTGCCGAATGCCTTTGATTGCATAACCAGCAACCATCCCACCACCAATAATCACATATCGGTAGGTGCGTTCGTTATCCATTGTGCTCATCTTATCGCCTCCATAATTATTCTTGTTCATTGACCCTCATTATAGTATAACCGCGGCGGGTGTACCAAAAATGACGCATCTTGGCGGCTACTGACCCCCGTCATTCACTGAAGACTAGTCATTATGACCAGCTGCTACTTAAATCATGATCTTACCCATTCACTTTGATTGAATACGTACAATCATCGTAGTACATTTAAATTGTACACAATTAATCTGATTAATGAAAGGGAAGTGCGTCATTATGACCAATCAAAAGCCATCGGATTTAACCACTGCAGCTGGACAACCATGGGCTGACAATCAGCATTCGCAAACTGCTGGCGACCGTGGGCCAGTACTATTACAAGATTACGATTTGCTAGAAAAGCTTGCCCATTTCGATCGTGAACGAATTCCAGAACGGGTCGTCCATGCAAAGGGTGCCGGCGCTAAGGGCGTCTTCGAGCTGGAAAACGACATGAGTCAGTACACGAAGGCGGATTTGTTCAATGGTGTTGGTAAACAAACCCCGGTCATTTTACGATTCTCACAAGTTGCTGGCGAAAAAGGTTATCCGGATACGGTCCGCGATGTGCGCGGCTTTGCCTTGAAGTTCTACACTCAAGCGGGTAATTACGATATTGTCGGCAACAATACGCCGGTCTTTTTCGTCAATGATCCCCTGAAGTTTCCTGATTTCATCCACTCACAAAAACGTGATCCTAAGACTAATCGCCGCACTCAAAACATGCAGTGGGATTTCTGGGCACATTCACCTGAATCATTGCATCAAGTGACTTATTTGATGGGCGACCGCGGCTTGCCAGCATCCTATCGCACCATGAACGGTTACGGTTCCCACATGTTCAAGTGGGTCAACCAGGATAATCAACAGTTCTGGGTCAAATATCACTTCATTTCTGATCAAGGTGTCAAGAATATGACCGCTAAAGCCGCTAAAAAGGCAATGGTTCAAAACGTGGATTACTTACAAGATGACTTATATGACGCGATTCAAAAACAAAATTATCCGTCATGGACTTTGTATGTTCAAATTATTCCATATGAAGAAGGCCTGCATTATCGCTGGGATATCTTTGATGTGACTAAGGTCGTTTCTCATCATGATTATCCACTGATTAAAGTCGGTAAATTGACGCTTAACGAGAATCCAACCAATAACTTTACGGATATTGAGGAAGCTGCCATGTCGCCTGCTAATCTAGTCCCTGGCATTGAGGTCTCCCCTGATAAACTACTACAAGGCCGGTTGTTCTCGTACAAAGATGCCCAGCGTTACCGTCTTGGCGCCAACTTTGAAGATTTGCCAGTCAACAAGCCCGTCGTCCCCGTTCACAATTACGAACGCGATGGCTTCATGAAAGCTGACAATCAAGGCGACGAGGTGAACTATGAACCCAATTCTCGCCGTGGCCCGCAAGAAGTCCCAGACGCGGAAATCATACCTGATCAGGTCCAGGGGACGACTGGTGCGCGTCCTTATCACTATCAAGTCGACTACACGACTCAGGCTGGTGACCTCTATCGCCTAATGACACCAGCAGAGCAAGACCGTCTGATTGCTACCATTCGCGATGGTCTGGGCCAAGTGACGCTTCCTGGTGTTAAAGAGCTGGAAATCAAACAGTTCTACGGCGCTGACCCTAACTATGGGACCCGCGTTGCGGAAGCGTTGGGGATGGATATTGAGGCGATTTTGAAATCATAGTTGGTTGCGGGCTGTCCTGCTGAATGCTCGAGGACAAAACCACTTTTTATTTTTCCGAGTGACAGCATTGGCATTAGGCCGTAGCGACAAGCATCAGAACAAACGCAACATTTGCCCACATCAAAATACGAGTCGAAGTCTGTTAAACTTCGGCCCGTATTTTTTGTGCCTGTGCTACTTTAATTTTGGATAGCGGGCGAGGACGTCGACTTCATCGCGATTTAGCGCGTGGTCGGCACATAAGATCACCGCCGCACTATCCGGATCAGTGTGATAATATTGACTATTTTTGATGGCAAACAACATGTCATACTGGTTAGCCAGGCGAATATACCGTCCCATAATATCCATATCAAGTTGACCATTCAGTAATAACTGATAAGTTGCATCAGTTTTTAGAATCGCATGTAGCGCTTGCGTACAGTCATAGCGTAGCGCTTCTGCAAAAGAAATTCGTAGCTCGATTCGTTCACTAAAAGTTCCTAGGCACCGATGCTGCTCATCCGGTTTTAATAATGGCAGTCCAAAAACCGCGTTTTGAAGCCGTTTATCTAAGTCTGCTTGTTCGTTTTGCATCTCCATTCCTCCACTATTGCTACTGGCATCGCATCTGATGAAAAAAGAGATCTAAATCTCTGATTGAGATTTAGGTCCCCATTGATACTTAATCACGCTGAATCGTATCTAAGCCATAATGCTTTAAATTAAGAAAGACGTGTTTATCGAAATAACCTATGAACGTTCCTTGAAAGAACAGACAAATTGCAGTGCCCACATTGACGGCCCATAACTGACCACTTATTAAGAAAGTAATCACCATGATGATCACTGGTGGAATGTAATGAACCATCTGTGCGATCGTTGCATTGCCTTTGAGGTACCGAAACCGAATAATCTGCATAAAATCATCATTGGGATGCAAGATTAAGTTAGCACGCTGATAGATTGACGTCGCAAGTGCGACACACAGAACACCGAAGACATCAATAATTATTCGAATTCCTAGCGGTAACGCTGTAATCCCTGTTCGCTGAATCAATCCCGTAAACCATTGAATTAAGACACTAAACGGTAAGGTGAACAATAAGTTACCGATAATTCGCCGCCAAATAATTTGATGGATTAGGATTGCATTCATGATCACCACCACGACACCACAAGTAAATAAGGTTGCTTGTAAGCTCAATGGCCATAAGTGATACAGGTTTACTGCTGAAGCGGTCCAAACTGCGCTGCCGAGGTTCATGACAACCGTTAGCGCATGACCGACCGAATTAATCAGGAGTGATAACCCGAGGAAGGCCCACCGTTTCAACCAATCGTGTTGGACAAGCGTTTGGTTATTAGTCACGATGGTCATCCTCTTTCAGTTAAGTCTAGTCAACCGTTGCCCCAACTGCATCCGGAGTTAAGAAATCTTCATTAGCCTTCAAGTTAAAGCGCTTGATGAGGTCACGGAAGTCCTTGTCAGTCAATGATTGTAAGACTTCGCCGCCTTGAGCGCGGATCGTCGTATAGATCAATGCTGACTTTTCAACCGTTTCAACTAATCCATAGGTTTCATCCAATGAATCACCAGCTGCGAAGACGCCGTGATGTGGCCATACAACGACCCGGTAATCTGCCATCTTAGCAGCGGTCTTTTCACCAATTTCGTTGGTCCCTGGGCACATGTATGGAATAACACCCACACCTTCAGGGAAGACAACGATTGATTCAGGATGCATCTTCCAGAGTGTCCGACTGAAACGCTTGGATGATAGCGGAATCGTGAAAGTCATTGCGACTAAGTTAGTTGGATGACAATGCATGATGACCCGTTGATCTGGGTCTTTCTTTAGACGAGCAATGTGACTCATCAAATGTGATGGGAATTCACTCGTTGGTTCGCCGCCGTCATTAAAGCCCCACATTAAATCAACACTGTTGCCAACTTCACTAATCCGAATCAAGCCCATGTCGCGTTCTGGAAATTCGACCATGTTCTTGAAGTAACGACCAGTTCCTGTAACCAGGTAGTACTTGCCTGCAAGTTCGCTCGCATCAAAGTCAATTGAAATCTGACGTAACACTTTGTCGGTGCCGGTGTATGCTTCGACTTCTTCTTTCGTCAAACGAAGACTGACGTTACCACCGTTACGTTCATCCCAACCGTGCCGATATAAATTTTCTGTTGTTTTAGCCATATTGCGTACATATGGTGAATCGATAAATGCTGTCATAATATTAATTACCTTCTCTTCTTAATTTTTGAATCTGGCTGAATTCTTGATCAATCGTGATTATGCGTTAACAGTCTTCTTGTCCCGTGGAAATTGAACTTTTTGTTCATAATTATGAATTTCATCAAGCCAATCCGTGCCAACAGGGGTATTGTTCTTCAAGCAGAATTCATCCCAGACAGCGCCGAATGGGAAGGACTTCAATTCTTCAGTAATGGCTAAGCGCTTCGTAAAGTCATAGTTCAATTCAGCTTTCTTCAAGTCATCAATTGGTGCTAACATTGCTTGGAGTAAGGCCTTTTGGGTTGCCCGTGCACCAATGACCCAAGCAGAAACCCGGTTGATAGTGGCATCGAAGAAGTCCAAACCAATGTTGGTCCGTTCCAATTCATTATCGCGAACCAATGAACGTGTAATCCGTTGTAAGGCTTCGTCAAAGACGACAACGTGGTCACTATCCCAACGAACAGGACGTGAAACGTGTAACATCAGGCCTTTACCAAATGGCATGAAGGCTGAGAACTTGTCAGAGACATCTTCAGTTGGGTGCCAGTGTCCAGCATCGATCGTCCAGAGCTTGCCCCGACTAATGGCGTAGTTGTTGTAGAACAGGTGAGAACCAACCGTGTAGGATTCGATCCCAGTCCCGAATAACTTTCCTTCAACGGCTTCAATCGTATTCTTTTCGTCATACTTCTTAGCGAAGACTTCATCCAAGGATTCAATTAAGCGTTCACGTGGTGTTTGCTTATCAATTGGGTTATCCTTGAAACCATCTGGAATCCAGAAGTTGTTAACTGATTGTTGTCCCAGTTCTTGACCAAAGTAATTAGCGATTTCCCGTGATTTCTTACCAACTTCGATCCAGTAGTCCCGTACTGATTTTTCAGGACTAGCTAACGTAAAGTTGTGTTTAACCATTGGATGTGAGAAGAAGGTTGGGTTCATATCTAAGCCGATGCCTTCTTGCTTAGCCCAGTCTACCCAATACTTGAAATCTTCTGGACCGACTTCATTGAAGTCCTTTTTCTTATCTGTAACCGCATACAAAGTATGCAAAGCCACTTTATGACTCCCTGGAATTAATGACAGTGCTTCGTGTAAATCACCCGTTAATTGGTCAGGTGTCCGTGCAATCCCTGGATAGTCCCCAGAAACGCCAATCCCACCAGTTAATTCTTGATCAGGATTCAGGAAACCATGAATGTCATCACCTTGCCAGCAATGGACCGATAACTTAACCTTCTTTAAGGCTTCCATGGCCTTTTCAGTGTCGACACCGATTTCGGCGTAACGTTCTTTTGCGACTTGATAAGCTTTTTCGACTTCATCAGTTTTAACCATTAGTAATTCCTCCTAGATTTAATCTAAATGAAAGACTTCTTGTAAATCAGTAGTAACCGGACTATTATCCTCATTCGTGTCCATCAGTGGTTCCATATACTTCCACCACTTCTTGCAAATATCTGTCTCTGCAATCTTGTTATAGGTCGCTTCATCGGGTACTTCCAAATAGGCAAAGGTTTGACCAGTTAATTTATTTAAGAAAATTGAATAATTCGTCGCACCATATTCCTTGAGCGCTGTCTTCATTTCTGGCCACAGTTCCGCATGCCGTTTGGCGTATTCTTCGTAGGCATCCTTATGCAAGTACATCACTTGTCCTAACCGAACCATCTACACCATCTCCTTAGCTTTATGAGTTAAAAATTGTTGATACTCTTTTAAAATATCGCCATACTTATTGGTTTCTGGCAGATAACGTTTCAAGTCGAACGATTCCGCAATTAGCCGACGTCCCGCACTAATATTTTCGACTTCATCACTAGCGATCATCTGAACCATGATATTTCCGACCGCAGTTGCTTCGCTCGGACCAGCAACAACTTTAATATTGGCCAGTGTGCTCGTTAGCTGATTCATCAACGCGACATTGCTACCACCACCAACAATATTGAGTGTATCGATATGGTAACCAAGAATTCGATCCAGCTTAGACAGTTCATTAGCATAGAACAACGATAAGTTAGAATAGATGGCCTGGAAGATTTCACCTGGCGTCTCCGGAACAATTTGCTTCGTTTCACGACAGTAGTCCTGAAGTTCCTTAACCATATTGTCTGGATTAGTGAAGCGGTCGTCGTTAATGTCAATGAACTGTTGAAACGGCTTGACTTGTTGGGCCATTTTGGCTAATTCACCAAAACTATATTTATCGTCCAATTCATGACGCACACATTGCGCAATCCATAATCCCATAATGTTTTTCAGGAAGCGGTACGTCCCATATGCGCCCCATTCGTTGGTATAGTTTTCATGAAATGCTTGGAGCCCGTTTTCTGGCACGTTCAGTTCTGTTCCGAGTAACGACCAAGTCCCAGAGCTCAAGAAGGCCCACCGATCACCTTCACCTGGCGTTCCGACAACCGCGGAGGCCGTATCATGAGTGGCGACCGTCACGACTTCCACTTCCGGAATATCGTACTGGTTATGCCATTTGTGGCTCACGTTTCCTAGAATTGAACCAGATTCAACTAGTCGTGGAAATTGATCTTGTGACACGTTGACTTTGCCTAACAAATCTTTATCGAATAAGCCAACCCGCAAGTTCAACATCTGGGTCGTAGAAGCATTCGTAATTTCAGTAACCGCATTACCGGTCAAAACGTAACCCAGGTAGTCTGGCATCATCATAATCTTGTCCGTCTTCGCTAACAGTTGATGATTTTCCTTGTAAAGTTGGTAGAGCGTATTGAAATCTTGGAATTGAATCCCAGTTTTTTCATAAATATACTCTTTAGGTAGATCACTCGTTAACTGTTGGATTGCATTATGCGTACGCTTATCACGGTAGCTAATTGGATCTTCCAACTTATGGCCATCTTCACCAACCAAGACATAGTCGACAGCCCAAGTATCAATCCCCAGCTCAACGTCGTTAATGCCCATCTGTTTGACCTTTTCCAGGCCTTTAAAAATCTCATCAATTAAATGGTCGACATCCCAGCGGTCATGCCCATCTTTCATCGCGAATCCATTGGAGAAACGATGAACTTCTTGTAGCGTCAATCGACCTTGCTTTTGTTGTCCAAGCATCAAGCGACCGCTGGAAGCACCAATATCAACTGCAATATATGATTTCATTACTTTGCATCTCCAGTAGCATTGGTATTAATCGTTGTTTTCGTTGTTGACTGCTTTTCATCTTCAAATTCATCACCATAACGTTCTTTGGTAATTTGTTCGAGTGACTTACCACGTGTTTGTGGTGTCCAAATAACCCCAATAATCAACGAAATAAGCAATAATCCGATCATGAATGTTCCGGCGGCTTTGAAGCCCATCGTTGTCAGGATAGTTGGGAAGATGATTGACCAAATACCAGCTGAACCACGAACGACGAAGAACATAACACCTTGAGAACCTGCACGATATTTCGTTGGGAATAATTCAGTTGCCCATAAGGCGTACCATGCTTGTGCACCAATACCAGCTGAAATTCCCCAAACAGCAACGAAGATCCAGAGGCTAGTCCAGTTCATCCCGGCGAAGGTTAAGACAACCCAAGAAACAACGGCCATCGCGGCACCAACACCAAAGAAGATCCGGTGATTTGCACGGTCACCATAGCGAGCAAAGCCGACATAGGTAGCAACCGCAGTAAAGACCCAGAGAACCGCCTGTAATAAGTTCGCTTGTAAGTTTGTCAATCCACCGGCAGTTTCATAGACATATGGCATGAAGAAGCCCATTGCCCCGGCAACCAAGTTCCAGAACATATAAACACCAATCAAGAAGAACAATGACTTTAAGTTAATGGCATTTGAGAATAAATCACGATAAGGATGTGGCTTTTCACCAGTCGCCCGTTCATGTTGTTTCTGTTCAACCCAAACTTGTGATTCGTCCAATTTGCTTTGCAGACGCCATGCAATAAAGGCAACAATCGTTAAGAAAATGAATAAAATCCGATTACCCATGACACCTAGTGGCGATAACGCAACACCGGCTGCGAAAATAATTGCGGGTCCCAACGACCAAGCAAATTGTGAAATACCAATATTCTGTGCCCGATTAGTTGATTGCGATGTTTCTGAAATATAAGTCCACGATGCAGGAACACCAGCACCAACCGCAATCCCAGTAATCAGGAAGCCAGCTAACAGCATTGGAAAGTTAACAGATGCTGCAATGATAATTGTTCCGACCATGTAGACCAACATATCGTAGGTGTAGATCACCTTTCGACCATATTTATCTGATAGATGCCCACCAATCAAGGCCCCAATCGCTGAACCAAACGCGTTGGCACTCAAAGCACCCAATAAACCAACTTGGAAGCTTGATAATCCCAATGCTTTCGTCCATAAAGTCAAACCACTAGCACCAGCAACAATTGAACCAGAATCCAAAAAATTAGTAATTGATACGGCAATTGTTGAACCGTGCGATTCCTTTTTGTTACTACTCATTTAAAATACCCTCCTTTAGTAAGCGGCTTCATTTGTTTACAAACACATTGTAACCGCCACCATAAAGATGCTACAATAACTCTTACGAGGTTCATTGGTATCATATTTACAGGGAGGATTGTGAATGAACACACGTATTTTAAACTTTTTGAAGCAGCCAACGTTAATTGAAGAAAAACAAAAAGCGTCTCATCGTTTCGTCGAGGATATGCCCCCCTATGCCATTAACCAGGAGCTCTCTCAAAAGGAACACGGACGCGTACTAAGCAATTATTTTTTTAGAAACAAGGACATCTATATCAGTCGTCACAATCGCTATGCTGACTATCCAACCCACACGCACACCTTTTTGGAAATGAATTATATGTTACAAGGGAGCGCCACCGAGATCGTTGATGGAAAGCAGATTACACTCAACACTGGCGATTTGTTACTCCTGGATAACGGCTCTACACATTCCATTAAAGCGCTGGGTGAGGATGATTTGTTGATCAATATTTTATTTCGGACTAAGAATATTAGTATTAGTTTGCTGAATGATTTGAGGAGGAGTAACAATATCTTTTATGACTTTTTACTTAGTCAGGTTATTAATAAGCAGAATAAGAACCGTGATTATCTGATTTTTACCAAGAGACGGAATCAAGAAGTACAAGCAACCTTAGATAGAATCATCGAAGAATACTACTCTAATAATGATTTTTCAAATAGCATCATTAAGTCGTATCTATCGATTTTACTTGTTCAACTGGTTCGTGAATATCCGGTATCTGGACCACATCAAGAGAATAAAACGAAACTATTAACCATCAAAATTCTAAAAGTCATTGCCCAAGAGTACAAAACAATTAGCCTAAATGAACTGGCCCAACGTTACAGTTATAATAAAAATTATTTGAGCAACGTTTTCAAATCAGAAGTTGGGCAAACCTTCAGTGAGGTATTGACTCGTCAACGTTTAATCCAAGCCCACACCCTAATCACCTCAACGTCGCTTCCAATTGCAACCATCATGGATCAAGTTGGCATCAAGAATAAAACTTTCTTTTACCGAAAATATAAGCAATATTATCAAAAGCTTCCTAGCGCAGATCGTTGATTCTAATAAAAGTACCGGCCATTATCAACATGGGTCAAACTCATGTTGATAATGGCCGGTACTTTTGTCATTCCATTACTACCTACTTAGCTTTTGGATAAATTACTTTTACACCTAGTCGTTTCATTTCATTCAAAAAATGATCAGCAGGTGCAACATCAGTCACAATTGTTGACCATGCTGGAAATTTTGCTAATTGAATATAGTCAGAATTATCAGACTGAAACTTCGTATGATCAGCAACCAAGATACTTTCACGAGCACTTCTCATCATCGCAATTTTGACATCCGCTTGTTCCATATCTGCAATATAGGCACCCGTATTGTCCAGCGTGCTACACGAAACAATCGCTAACTGTGGTCGAAACATGCCAATATCCTGAATCGTATGACTTCCCAATAGCGAGTTAGAGTTAGGCCGTAGTGAACCTCCAGTCAAGAAAAGTGTCAGATTAGTCATCTGATTAGCCGCAACAGCAAATTGTAGATTATCCGTAATCACCTTGATATTCTGCCGCTCCGTTAGATAGTTAGGCAAATACGCTGTGGTTGTACTAGGATCGATAAACATCGCCTGATTGTCTTTAATCACATGCTTCGCCAACAATCGACAAATCACCTTTTTTTCCTCAACATGCGTCCGATACCGAAAAGGAGACGCAAACTCAATATTAGTATCTTCCAGTAACGATACCATTCCGAACGTTCGCTTCACCTTTCCAGACTGTTCTAAAACAATCAAATCTCGCCTCATAGTAGAGACGCTTTCGCCTGTTAGTTCTATTAATCTTTTTACACTGATTCTCGGATGCTTATTCAATATCTTAAGTATGTGTAAAACACGATCATCTCGACTTACCATATTACCCTCCAATTGAACAATTCTGAATTTTTTCAGCTTAATTTGAACAATTAACCAGAAAAAATTGAATGAGTTTCATGTTACGTCGAATTGGCTACAAAACGCCGTAACGCCACCATATACTGATTGTTGATAAGAGCTGGTGGGGCAATATGATTTTGCTTTGAGATGTTGTATTAACGATTACTAACATATTAGCATACTGGCTTAAATCAATTTATTTTTTTAGTGATTAATCACAATTACTTTTTACCAGAACTAAATGTATGCGCTTACAAATGCTAGGAAGGTGTTGTTATGAACGATCAAGATATGATTCAATCCGATTTGATTTTTCTGAATCTCGATGCTGAAAGCCGTGTTGACTTATATCAGCAAGTTGCCGCCAAATTACTTTCACGAGGATGGGTCAAACCATCGTACGAAGCAGCGCTGAATAAACGTGAAGATGAATTTCCGACAGGAGTTGTTAGTGATTACATCTCAATTGCGTTACCACATGCAAACCCAGAGAATATCAACAAACCATTTGTGTGTGTCGTGACGACTAAGGCACCTATTCAGATGCTACAAATGGGTTATAACACTGAGGAAAAAGCTAGCACATTCTTTTTCCTTGGTATCACCAAGTCAGATGATCAATTAGTATTATTGCAGAAATTCATGGCATTAATTCAGAATCAGGAATTCGTCACACGTTTTACAAAAATTGCTGACCCGCAAGAGATGTTCAATTATCTATCGAAAAAGTTCAAATAATTCAAAAGGAGTAGATTATTATGGCAAAAATTATTGTTGCATGTGGGAGCGGAGTTGCTTCCAGCGAACTAGTCGTGAAGCACATTGTTGACTTTTTTGACGATCATCACATTACCGGCGTCGAAGTCGAAGCAACTGATTTCAAGAAGCTACCTGATATTTTAGCGAATTATGATGTGTATGTTTGGATTGCTCGACCAAACGAAGAAATTCAAGCAATCGTCGATAAACATCATATCGCCTCAGTCAACGGTTTGCCAATATTTACAGGCCAGAATCCGGAAGCTGCTTATCGCGATATTATCGCCGCATTAAAAGCCATGCAAGCATAATCAATGAACCATATTCATTCTTAGGAGGTGTTCATTTATGGATGTGTTAAAAACAATTGTCAATTACGTTCTTAACTTAGGTGGCCCAGTCTTCGTTCCGTTAATCATGTTTATTATTGCAACGATCGCTGGATTAAAGCTCAAGAAATCCGTACTGGCAGCCTTAACACTCGGTGTCGCTTTTAGCGGTATGACACTGGTCGTTAATTACATGATGGATTCAATTTCTCCAGCAGCTAAGGCAATGTCCAAAATTTTCCATCTTAGTCTAAATGCCATCGATGCTGGTTGGACTGGGGTCGCAGCAATCACTTGGTCTTATAAGTCCGCATTTCTATTTTTCCCACTATTACTTGCCATAAACTTTATTATGCTCACATTTAAATGGACAAAAACATTAAATGTCGATATGTGGAATGTTTGGAACAAGATTTTCACATATGTTGTCGTCTTATATTTCACTCACAACGTATTTTATGGCTTTATCGTCGCCGGCATCCAAATTGTTTTGGAACTCAAAGCAGGGGACATGTGGCAACGTCATATTGAAGACTTAACTGGTATGCCCGGTGTAACAGTCCCACACTTTGTCACATTATTTGCCGTAATCTTGCAACCACTCAATAAATTGCTCGATTTCATTCCTGTTATGAATCGACCGTTTGATTCAGCAGCACTTCAGAAAAAGATCGGTGTCTTCGGTGATAATACTGTCATGGGTGCAATCATTGGTGTGCTATTAGGATTTGGTGCTGGATATTCAGTCTCCAAGTCTTTAAACCTTGCCATTCAAGCGGCTACCGCAATGACTTTATTCCCAATGATTTCAAAGTTATTTATGCAAGCGCTTTCCCCGATTGCCGATGCGATGAGTGACTTCATGAAGAAACACTTTAACGGTCGTGAGGTCTTTATTGGTTTAGATTGGCCAATTCTTGCCGGGCGAAACGAGCTTTGGGTTACCGTCGTAATTTTAGTCCCGATCATGCTCATCTTTGCAATGATCTTGCCTGGTAATACTGTTTTACCTTTCGCGGGTATCATCAATCTTTCGTTCGTTGTCGCCGCATTGCTATTAACTGGCGCCAACCTATTACGAATGCTCGTATTAGGATTCATCACTACCCCAGTCTTTCTATACGGAGCAACCTACTTTGCACCAATCATTACCAACTTAGCCAAATCAACTGGTACTGTTAAAGTTCACGCAGGTCAACAACTCTCTTGGTCTACATTTGAAGGTCCAGATTTTCGCTTATTCTTCGCAAAGGCGTTCACTGGTGAATGGTGGGCAATCGGGCTCTCAATTCTATGGTTGGTTGGATTTATCTGGCTATACATTGACCAGAACAAGGCAAAACTCCCAAGTCAACGCTACGTTCTTGCAGGTAGTGGTGTGACCGAAGCAACATCATCCAATGTATCTACTCCTGTAAGTAGCGCATCCTCTTCAGACACTGACTTAGATGACTTAGATAATATGGATTTCAGTCGCACAACTAAGCCATCTTCAGATAATTCTAATTCGCAAGATGAGCTTGATGACTTAGACGGCATGAACTTTAGTAATATTTCAAAAGATAATAAGCGGTGATCAGATTGCGACTAACGAATAACGAAGTCAAAAAGAAGCTGTTTTGGTCAGTATTACTATTTATCGATGTCGTTCTCTTTATCGAAGCATTGAGTACAAACAGTATTGGTGCTTGTCTGCTTGTAATGGGACTTAGCGAACTCATCTATTTTAAGGGCAACCAATCTCTATTTGGAAAATTCGATGCTAAGCGTAAAGCCAAACGTGCTCAATATCGAAAAGAAATGTTGAGAGCAAGAAACGCAAATCGTCATAATCAATAAGTTAAGGGGTGTAAAAATGACTGAAGCGTATGTTTTTGAAGCTGAACGACGTGATTTAGCTAGCGTCGCTCGAGAAATGTTTAATCGTAAGAACACGAATGTAGCTGGTGGCAATATTTCTGTGAAAATAACGGCACCACGTGACATCAATTATGGTCCCGTTCAGATCAAGAAGCATCACGATTACTTAATCATGACACCAACCTTTATGTCTGAGGCTTGGTTTGGAAAGCTATCTGGTGCGCAAATTCTAGTTGTAGATCTTGAAACTGGCAAACAAATTGATGGCGTCGGTCGTTTGACCCGTGAAATTAATATGCATATCGGTGCCTATGAAGCCAATCCAGGAATTAAAGTTGTCTATCATTCTCACGCCGAAGAATCGATGTTTTGGGCAACGATTGGTCAAGACATGCCTAATGTAACTGAAATTACCGCTGTTAATCAGAAGTTAGGCAAGATTAAATGTTTACCTTATAAAGAAGCATGTTCTCAAGAACTAGCAGATCAAGTTCACGAGAGCCTAACCGCACTTGGTGACGGTGCGTTAGAGAATATCTTCCTTCTAAATAGTCATGGTGTTTTAATAACCTGTTCTGATCTACACGAAGCGACTCGGATTCTAGAAACCGTAGAGTGGAACGCTAAGATCGCCTACCAGGAAACTATTTTTAAAAAGTTAGGCTTGATTAAGCAATACCAATCTTGTGGTGCTGATACGACAGCATTTCTAGATTAACTGTAATAAATCATCTATGGAAACTAAAAGAACGCCGCATGGAAATAATTCCATGTAACGTTCTTTTAGACGTTATATGATCACTGTTACGTATCCATCACTCGATATGTTAGTCATTTTACGATGACTACTTATCATACTTAGTCCGGAAATACTTTTCAATTTCTTCAAGCGGTACACCCTTAGTCTCTGGTACCCGTAATGCAACAAAGATAATACCTAATACGCAACAAACGGCAAAGATATAAAATGTATTCGACATATTCCATTCTAGTAATACTGGTGATAACAACCCGACGATGAAGTTACCAATCCATAATACAAAGATGGTAATACCAGTTCCAATTCCACGATATCTTTGCGGAAAGATTTCTGAATTGATTAGCCAGGTAACTGGTCCCAATGTTCCTTGGAAGAAAATAATGTATAGATAAACCAAAATAACAATCGTTATTCCGGCCCAGCTTGCATTAGGCGCAACAGTATGAATAACCCCTGCAGCAACTAACGTAATTCCACAGATTGTTAGCCCCGCAAACTCTAGGTTACGCCTACCTAACCAATCAATCGTGAACATTCCTAAAACAGCACCAACAATTGACAAAAATCCGTTACCTGCATTCAAAATCGCAGCGACAGTAGTGTCAAACCCAGATTCCTGGATGATCTTACCACCGTAATACATAATAGAATTAATACCAGCAAACTGTTGAATAATTCCCAACATCGCACCGGTAATTAAAATCTGTACAACCCATCGTTTGCTAATTAATTCCTTGAACGTTGCCTGCTCCGCATTTAATTCCTTGTCTGCTTTATCCTTGTCTTGGATCTCTTTCATTTCAGACTCAACACTAGCAGCTGAACGAATTCGACGTAATACGCCTAATGCTTTATCCATCTTTCCCTGCGAAACCAACCATCTTGGTGATTCTGGGATAAGATACATTCCGATCCAAAGAATAATACCAGGAATCGTTCCTAATCCTAACATCCAGCGCCAAATTGCAGCATTTTCTGCACCTAAAGGAGTTAAGGCTGCGTTGACACCAAAGGCAACAAATTGGCCAGAAACAATCATCACTTGCGCAGTAGTGACCATTTTCCCCCGTAACTCAGTCGGTGCAATTTCGGCAATATAAACTGGTACGTTAGCAGATGCTGAGCCGACTGCTAAACCCAAGATAAACCGGAATACAATTAAAATAGTAATATTTGTTGCAAAAGCACAGCCTAATGCTCCGACTGAAAAGATGATACCTAAGATAGTTAAAATCTTTTTTCGTCCAATTTTATCCGCAAAAGGTCCACCAATAATTGCCCCAAATGCTGCACCAAGCGTTAGTCCAGACGAAACAATACCTTGCTGAAATGCAGTTAAATCAAGTTGACCCTTTACTGCCATGAATTCTAAGGAGCCATTAACAATCCCTGTGTCATATCCAAAGAGCAACGATCCCATTGCGGCTATAAATGTTGCTAACCAAAGAAAGCCCGTATGTGAATTGCTCTTCCTATCAGTACTTCCGCTAACGTCCATTATGATACCTTCTTTCTAACCAAGCTAACGTCTGTCCTTATAGCCGAATATCGACTAGCTTTCCTGCATCGGCAGACTGTTGACAAGCTTTGGCGATCCTCAACGCCTTGATACCATCATCTACTGTTACTTCCGGCTGCTTTCCAACAATAACGTTATGCACAAAATCTTGCACCTCATCAGTAAATGCATCGTCAAAGCGTTCACCAAAACTCTGAAGTGATGGACGAACGACACCGTTCTCATTAAATACGGTGACTCGATTCAAGTCTGGATGCTCGCCGACTCGCAACCAACCATTTGATCCCATTATTTCAAGCTCAACTTGATTGCCATGAGCAGCATGTCGACCGCCGATTAATGTTGCAATAACACCGCCGTCCATTTTCAACTGAGCAACACCGGTTTCGAACTCACCAATGTCAGCAAGCTGTGGGGCAGCTATATTACTAGTTAGCCCATAAGCTTGAACAGGCTCTTGTCCTGTAAACCACCTAATCAGATCAATATCATGAATATTCATATCTACAAAGATACCGCCAGAATCCGCTTCAGTGGCAAATTTCGTAAAGCTGTTCATGCCAGATATTGGATCAATCCCGTATCCACGCATATAAATGATATTGCCAATCCCGCCATCATCCACAATTTTCTTAGCATAGCGATACGAGTCATCATACCGACGCATAAAACCGCTCTGAAAGATTTGATCAGGGTGCGACCTAATGACCTCTGCCATTTCATCAACCTTTTCAAGATCAAGCCCTAATGGTTTTTCGCAAAAAACACTTAGTCCAGCGTTAATGGCATAAATTGTCATTTCTGGATGAAATGGTGTTGGCGCAACAATAAAAATCACATCAAGGTCTTCTGTATCGATCATATCTTTATAGTTTGTGTAGGTCGTCTTAACGCCGAGCTCATCTTGGGCCCACTTCAGTTGTTTCTCGTCTAGAGCACAAGCGGCTACCAACTCAACATTCTGGACCTGATTTGCTAAATGACGTGCATGTCGAGATCCTAATCGCCCCAGGCCAATAATTGCAGCTCGCAATGGCTTTCTTGTTCTACCCATTTTATTTCCTCCCGCGTAAAACAATGTTGCTCAGTTATTCGGAGACTTTTTCACTTTCGGTATAAAATTCTGGTGTTGCTGGGAAGTCTAAGTCTTGTTTAGCACCATCTTCGGCAAGTGATTCTAGTGCTGCATCAGCGGTCACAGCAGCAATATAACCATCCCAAGCTGATGGACCTACAGGTGATTCATTTTGCGAAACATGATTAATAAAGTCCCGGAATTCAATGTCGTATGCGCTTTCAAAGCGAGCTTTCCAATCCGTTAAAATTGCGGTGCTGTATTGTGCGTTCAAGCGAGTCGCAACTTGTGGAACCGTTGGTAATTCAAGAACACCCTCTTCACCAATAACATCGCACTTAATATCATACCCGTATTGGCAACGAACAAAGACTTCGTTGATGATGTTAATACCTGTCTTAGTCTCGATCATGACAATTTGCGGGTCTTGAATTTTTGCATTTTGAACATGACGGGTTTGCTTTGGACTAAATACCCGAATATTTGCATAATCATCATTTACTAACCAATGGTCAATGTCGATTTCATGGATCGCAGTTTCAATAATTGACCGTGAAGAATCATATTCTTCGGGTTGGGTTTGATTATAATGACGTTGATCCATCATCAAAGGCTTTCCAATGACACCATCGTCAATCATTTTCTTCATTTGAACGTATTCAGGTGCATAATGCCGCATAAACCCAACTTGCAACATACGACGACCAAGTTTCTTTTCCGAATCAATAATATCCATACATTGCTTAGCATCGAGTGCTAATGGTTTTTCACAAAATGTGAACTTGCCAGCCTTTAGTGCAGCCATAACGATTTCATAATGAGCTTCGTTATTTGCCGTACATACGACAACTTCAACATTAGGATCATTAACAAGATCATGATAATCTTCATATGTCGTGGCAGTTAGTCCTTGTTGATCCAATGCTTTTTGTGCTTTACCTGGAACGATATCACACACAGCAGTAACATCCACGTTAGCGACAGTCTTGCTTAGACGATGCAAATGATCTGATCCAATAAAACCAATACCAACAATACCTACTTTAGTTACATGTGTTTCAGCCATAATAATAATCTCCTCTTGAATTATTGATAAAATACTATTTCAGTGAATATGAGTACCTAGTGTTTAACTAATTTTCAATTAAATGCTGTTCGATATACCGATGTGCAATTTGCGCCATCTCTAAAGGATTGGCCTTTGAAGGATCCTGCTCTGCTTCAACGACAATCCATCCCTTATAATTATTCGCAATTAATTTGTCATAGACTGGTTTGAAGTCCAAATCTCCATCACCAGGAACTGTAAACATCCCGTTCAAGAAGGATCCTTGGAAAGTCAGACCTTTTTCTCTGCATTCTTCTTCTTTTGCACGCCGAACATCCTTAAAGTGAACGTGAACTACGCGATCAATATGTGCGTTTAGCAACGCCATATAATCGCCATCTGACACCGCAATGTGACCAGTATCATAAAGTAATCCAACTAGCTTAGGATCAGTGTTAGCCATCAAGCGATCAGTCTCTTCTTTTGTCTGAATTCCAGTCCCCATATGGTGATGATAAGCGACCTTTAATCCATACTTAGCAGCGATTTCGCCATAATGATTGAGTCCTTTGCAAACCTCATCCCATTCTTTGTCCGTGAAGTATGGCTTGTCTTTAAAAATATTGGCAGTATCAGAACGCTGGATTGTGTAGGTTTGTTCTGAAACTACTGCTACTGGCGCATTAATCGCCTTCAAATACTGACAATGCTTTTCAAAGGCCTCGCTTGCCTTTTCAATGCCATCCCGAATGATATAACTGCTAAACCACTGGCCGGCAATCTCAAGATTACGCAATTTTAGTTCGTAATTTAACTTTTCTGGGCCTGGGAAAAAGCCCCCTACTTCGGTCCCTTGAAACCCAGCCACAACAATATCACTTAATAACTGTTGTAAATTGTTGTCTTTCCCAATTGAAGGAATATCATCATTCCGCCAACCGATCGGTGCAATTCCCCATTTGATGTCTTTTTCTACGTTTGAACTCATATCCTTAACCTCCTAGTAAAAATTTAAATATCTGCGACAGTTACTGGTTGCCCAGTTTCCAATGATTTTTTAGCTGCTTGAGCCAATCGAATCGCCTTAATCCCGTCTTCGAAAGTACATTCAACTTCATGATTCCCGCGAACGGCATCTAAGAATGATTCAATTTCGTCTTTATAGGCGTCAATATACCGTTGTAAGAAGAAAAACATTGGTTTATCACCACTAACGTCCTTCTCTCCAGCATAGGTTGTCGTACTATCAACAACGTTATCAGCGTGTGCCATTCCTTTTGAACCAAATAATTCAATTCGTTGGTCGTACCCATAAACAGCCTGCCGACTATTGTCAATGACCCCCATCATGCCATTCTTGAAAGATAGACTAATGATGGCAGTATCAATATCTCCGGCATTGCCAATCTTTGGATCAACAAGTACATTTCCAATGACATAGACTTGATCAACTTCAGCATCTGTGATGTACCGTGCCATGTCAAAATCATGAATAGTCATATCCATAAAGATTCCGCCTGAATGATTGATATAATCTAGCGACGGCGGTTCTGGATCACGTGATGTAATTTTTAGAATCTGTTCGTCCCCAATATCACCGTTAATACGATGGTCTACAATTCGACGGAAATTCTTATCAAACCGACGATTAAAGCCAACTTCGAATTTCACACCGCAGCGCTTCACGGTATCAAGCGCTTTCAAAATATCACGATCATTAAATCCAACTGGTTTCTCACAGAAAATATCTTTCCCAGCTTCAGCAGCTTCTATCGTGATCTTTGGATGAAGATCTGTTGGCACGCAAATTAATACAGCCTCCACTTCTGAGTCAGCTAAAATATCATGATAGTCCGTGACAATGTGCTCAGCATTCTTGTATTTGGTTGCCCATTCTGTGGTTGCAAGCAAATCACAAACGTATTTGATCGTAACATTAGGAATACGCATCAGATTTTTATAATGCACGTTACCTATTCGACCCATACCGATAATACCGATTGTGATATTTTGGCTTGTGATTTTTGTGCTTTCGTCCATATTGACGCCCCTTTCTATTAGCATTCTATAGGTGAGCAAGTGCTTGTGAAGTTAGTCGTAATTTCTTGAAATAACGGCCCATTCACATTTAATCTTGCTTTTGTGTTCGCTTAAAGAATACTCACTATTAAAGGGATTGTCAACTGTGTTTTAAAAATTATCCAAAATAAAAAAGCGCTTTTTTTAAAAGCGTTGACATTCACAATCCATAGTGAAATAATAGCAAATGAATTCGAAACGAGTCTTGTTCAGTTATTAACTTTTAACTTCGTTGTTAACTGATTCTTTTTCACCTGTATTTTAATATCTCATTAACATTTAGGAGGGACTCTTATGTCTGCTGAAAAAAGTGTCAAATCTGATCACGTACCGCTCCCGGATTCGACTTCCAATAACATTAATCAAAATGCTGAGCGTCATTTAAATCATATTGCCTTTATATCAACATTAGGAGGACTCTTATTTGGAGTTGATACGGGTGTTATTAACGGTGCAATTGGATATATGGCAACACCGGCAGAATTAAATCTCTCGCCTAATAACGAAGGACTGGTTACAAGCGGCATCACTTTGGGCGCAGCATTCGGCGCTGTTTTCGCTGGTCATCTTTCAGACCGAATTGGTCGAAAACGACTGCTGAAATATTTAGCCTTGCTTTTTTTCGTTTGCACTCTAGCTTGCTCCCTTGCACCAAGCGCATTGTTTATGATCATATCCCGAATATTACTTGGATTGGCAGTTGGTGGTGCCTCCGTCATCGTGCCAACGTATCTATCAGAGATATCCACCCCCGAAATCAGAGGACGTTTGGTCACTCAGAATGAGTTAATGATTGTCACTGGGCAATTGCTAGCCTTTATTGTTAATGCTATTTTGGGGAATTGGTTTGGCCACATTTCGAATATTTGGCGTTATATGATTGGCTTCGGTATGATCCCGGCCATCGCACTTTTCTTTGGTATGATGGTGGTTCCTGAGTCTCCTCGATGGCTAGTAATGGTCAATCAGCTTGATAGAGCTTTTGATTCCTTGAAGCAAATTCGTTCTCATCCGAAAGCATGCAGAGAAGAAATTAGCCAGATCCAAGATACATTGAATCAAGAAAGTGAAATTAAGCAAGCAACCTTTAAAGACCTTGCAACACCATGGATTCGTCGTCTAGTGTTCATTGGGATTGGGCTTGGTGTAATGCAACAATTCATCGGTATTAATATCATGATGTATTACGGAACAACAATTCTAACGAATGCCGGATTTGCGCATAATGCGGCACTGATTGCAAACATAGGCAATGGCCTCATATCTGTTATTGCAACATTTGTTGGCATGTCGATTATGAATCGCGTAAACAGGCGTAGCATGCTAATTGCGGGTATTATCGGCACCACTAGTTCGCTCTTATTAATCGTTGGCATTTCAGCCTTTCTCAGTCAGAGTACGCTACTACCAGTACTTGTCGTTCTTTGCACGATGATGTTTCTAGGCTTCTTTCAAGGTTTCATCTCACCATTAGTGTGGTTACTGCTGTCTGAAATATTCCCGCAAAATTTGCGAGGACTGGGGATGGGAGTCTCAACATTCTTCTTATGGTTTGCAAACTTTCTCGTTGGGTATTTCTTCCCAATACTATTGAGTGCCGTTGGAATGACATGGACATTCCTAATCTTCGTGTTTTTCAATATTCTGTCATTTATCTTTGCATACAAATATGCACCGGAAACTCGTGGGAAATCACTGGAACTGATCCAAATGGAGTTCAAATATGGTGATACATCAGGAATTAATCCGGAAGATAAATAATTAATTTGTGTATTAACTATTTAAAAATATTAAAGGTGGTCTTTATTTATGAAAAAAGTACATGCAGGTATTATTGGCTTGGGTCGCGCAGGGCAAATGCATCTAAAGAATTTGATGACAATCCCAGAAATTGAGATCGAGCAAGTTGCTGATGTCTTTATTGAAAACGTTTCGAGTCATCTAACTGATCTCGGAATCACCAACCAGACTCGTGATTATCACGATATCTTAAACAACCCTAGAATTGACACCGTTTTCATCTTCACATCTACTAATACCCATGAAGAAATTGTCACCGCTGCTGCTAAAGCTGGTAAGAATATCTTCTGCGAAAAGCCGTTAAGTATGAATCTTGAAGAAGAAGCCAGTTTAAATGTGTTGCGGGAAGTGAAAAAAGCTGGTGTAAAACTTCAAATCGGTTTCAATCGGCGAATGGATCCTCAATTCCGTAATATTTATGAAAATGTTCGTAACGGAAAAATCGGTACCCCACAAGTTGTTAAAATCACATCTCGAGATCCAGATCTTTTACCTCACGATTTAATTCAACGAATCGGTGGCTTGTTATTTGATTTCACAATGCATGATTTTGATATGGCTCGTTATATGATGAATAGTAATATTACCGAAGTCTACGCAAAAGGCGGTACCCTTATCGACCCAACATTAAAGGATATTGACGATATTGATACCCTTGCTTTGGTTCTTCAATTTGAAAACGGTACTTATGGCTTAATCGATAATAGTCGGCGAGCAGTATATGGCTATGATCAACGTGTCGAGGTTTTTGGATCAGAAGGAATGTTGAAGGCTGAAAACGTCAGCAACAGTACTGTAGAGCTGTATACTAATAAACGTGAGGAATTAGCAAAACCACTACCAATTTTCAAGGAACGTTATCACGAAGCCTATTTAGCTGAAATGCATGCATTTGTTCGTGCAATTTTAGATGATGAACCACTAGTTGCACAGGGCCGTGACGTCATTATGGCTCAACGAGCTGCTATTGCGGCTAAGAAGTCATTGGAAACCGGCGTACCACAAAAGGTTGATACTACCTATTCTTTAGACTAGTCACAAATATTCAAGATAGAAAGAGGTTATTTGATGCTGGATCAAGCCAAAATTATAAAACAAGAAAATAACGCCTCACTCGAACATTTTAATTTAAGTGATGTTGACCAACTAGTCTCAAGTTTGAAAAAGGTTGGACAAGCAGACTTTGATAAGGTTTGTATTCTAATCAAAATCAATAAGCGCGTCGTCTTCTTTCACGCAGGGATTCATACAACAAACGAAAACAATCTCTGGATTCACAAAAAAGAAAATATTGTTGATAAATTCGATCACAGTTCTTTGCTTGAAAAAGCAATTTATGCAGACGATCCTGAAGCATTTTATGCTAACAACGGCCTAAACCGTAGCGATTATGCCATTGTTGGCGGTGGTTTCCCAATTGGAATTAAAAATACTGGAACAGTCGGCAGCTTGATTGTCTCTGGACTAACCGATGAAGAAGACCACGAACTTGCCTATCACGCACTATTAGATCTTCAATCTCAGCAAGGCTAAGTAAGGAAGGGGAACTGTGAGAGCATTTGGGTTTAATCAATATGGCAATGCAAATGTCATGGAAGAACTAAGTATCCCAATTCCAAAACTCAATCCCGACGAAGTCTTGGTTAAGACAACCGCATTTGCCATCAATGCATTTGATATTGCCGTTAGAAATGGTCAATTTCGAAACAGTGTAACCTTACTTTTCCCAATAATTTTGGGAAGTGACGGTGTTGGCCGCATTGTTCAATTAGGATCGGGTGTTCATGAATACAATATTGGTGACGACATTTTAGCACGACCAGGGATCGGAACATATGCCGAGTATTTTAAAGTTTCAGTTGATCATCTCGGTTACCGTCCCAGCAATTATAATCCTTATGAAGCTGCAGGCCTTCCTTTGTCTGGAATTACTGCATATAACACACTTGTTCATATTGCCCATGTCAAGCAAGGCCAAACAATTGTCATTTTAGGCTCATCTGGTGGTGTTGGGTCAATGCTAGTTCAAATGGCACACGCACTGGGTCTATACGTTATTGGTACGGACGCGGAATGTGCTCGAGAAACGGTTCTAAATCTGGGCGCTTCTGAATTTGGTGCATATGATACTGAACGTGTTAGCTCTAAATTCAAAAACATGGCAGATGTTCTCGTTGACGCTACTAACCTTGGTGCTTCAACCGCTGGAATACAAATCATTAAACCGACTGGAACATATGTCTCCCTGACAACTTTACCCAAGAACCGTACACTAAAGCCAAATGTGATTTATAGACAGGTTATTCCTCGACGTGAGTATCGCGATAGTGACGCCTTCACTACTATTTCGTTGATGATCCGGAATAATCAGTTGCATGTTCCAATTGATCGTCTGGAATCGTTTACATTAGCGGGTATCCGTAAAGGACAGTCGGGTGTTGAACATGGTAATCCAGATGGCAAAGTAATTGTTACTTTGTGATATACCCAACACGTTTTAATGCATCTAAGTCACTTTAGGTCAGATTATTTTCTGATTCAACTGGCTTAGATGCTTTTTAGTTCTCGTTGTACGGACTATACAGTATATTTAATTAATTGCGATACAATAATAAACCGATATGCCATTATTTTTTCAATAGCTAACATTTAGTGTAAAGCGCTTATTATATTATAATTATTAGTGAGAGAAGCTGAGAATTATCTTTTATGATTATGGTGAACTGACTACTCTTTTAATTTCGCCTAAATCCAGAGATATTTTCAGCTTTTCTTTAACAAAATAAATTGGAGTTGATAATTTTGGAAGATATTATTTTAGATTGTGATCCAGGACATGATGATGCTGTTGCATTGATGATTGCCGTTACGTCTAAAGACATTAACTTATTGGCCGTAACCACCTCAGCAGGAAATCAACGGCATAGTCAAACACTGCGCAATGCCATGTCACTTTTAACTTTAATGAAGCGACAAGATATTCCAGTCGCTTCTGGAAATACAAAGCCGCTGATGCGCTCTCTAATTTCGGGCGTTAGTATGCATGGTGTTACAGGACTGGATGGAGCAGACTTGCCCGCTCCCGATTTCTTTTCACAAGGAATTCCAGCCATTGAACTCATTGCCAAAATTCTCACTGAGCATCCGCACAAAGTAACTTTAGTGGTAACCGGCCCATGCACCAACATCGCACTATTTTTATCTGTACATCCCGAGTTACGCTCGCGCATCAAGCAAATTGTTATTTTAGGAGGCGGTATGGGGCTTGGAAATTGGGGACCAACAACAGAATTCAATATTCAGGTTGACCCTGAAGCTGCAAAGATCGTCTTAGATTCCGGAATACCAATTGTGTTAGCACCCCTAAATGTCGCATTCGAGGCCCAGTTACTTTCTGACGAGATCGATCAAATCCACAAAATCGATAATTCAGTTGCTCAAACCATTAGCGGCCTTATGGATTTCTACGGCATCTCATTCGGTCGTCAACGATGGGGGTTTAAAGGGCTTCCCCTATATGACCCGTGTACAGTGGCTTGGTTAATCGATCCGTCAAAATTCACCAGCAAACGTTGCAATGTCGAAGTAGAAACTAAAGGCGAACTGACTACTGGTGAAACTGTTATTGACTATTATCACATCACCAACCGTAAACCAAACGCTGAAGTATTGTTCCATATTGATCGTCAGTGGTTCGCCAACCTAACCATTGATAGCATCAAATCCTTCAACTTTTAATCAACGAATAGTGAGTTTTCAATCACACATAGTTAACCCAACTATGTCGTACCAAGTTCACTATTTATAATTTAAAGCAATCTTCAGAGTTATTTGTTTATAACTTTGAAGATTGCTTTATTATCATCTAAGATTATATTTAAGCACTTTTTCATCTACCCACGTTAACAGGCAGTATCTTGTCTAACTCAAGGTAGCGTTCAGTCAATAGCACTAATTAGATTTAAGCCGCTTCAAATGTTTTGTGACATCTAAAACACGTCCCTTATTCAAGGGATACCAGAACGCTAAAACGATTGCCGCAAGAAACAATAGAAACGCTGGTATTAAATTGGCTAGTAAATAAATATGATTCATGACATCTGTCGTTTGAATCCGTCCGCCTACCGTCGAAGATCGATAACCAATGAGTGATAACAACGCGCCACCAATACCATTGGCAACTGCTTGTGCAATTTTACGGCCAAAAAAATTAATGCCATAAATTGTCCCATCTTCACGAATCCCTGTCATAACTTGATGATTATCATTTACATCATTAATAAACGCCCAGATCATTAAACTGAATATCGCTGTACCCAGGGTCGCTATAAAAAGAAGCATCAAATATATCCAAGGATTATGAATATGCAGAAAATATAGGATCAAGTATAGGATGGAAGCAATAAACAGTGAACTTGCACACATCTCTTTCTTACCAAGTTTAACCGTGATCCATTTAGCGAATGGAGCCAAAACAATGGTTGTTCCGTAAGTAAACAGCAATGCAATCGACAATGCATGATTATTATTAAAATAATCATTGAATAAGTAAGTTGTCGTAATCCCGCTCAAACTGGTACATGTCGTTACAATAATATCAGCTACAATCAAGGAAAGTAAGCTTCGGTCCTTTGCCATTGCTCTGAGAGAGTCATTTAACTTAATCTTTTGTCGTGGATTACTAACAATTCGCTCATAAGTGAAATAGTATAGGATATTATAGGCAATTAAAGCTAAAATTGCACATGCTAACGCACACCAAAATAGACGCTGTTCAGACAATATTTTATGTCCAGCTGCATTTTCCGTATATACAATCAATGGTAACGCAAAGCCCGTGCCGCCAGCGCCAACCGCAGATCCGACACTCCGATATACAGACAGCGAGGCCTTGTCCTGCGAATCGGCACTCATTGTTGATGACAACGATCCATATGGAATATTGATACATGCAAATACCAATCCAAAGATGATATACGTGACAATAACATAGATAGTCTTAAGGGTATCTGAAAATTGCTTAGCAACCGGCAAAAATAGTAGCAAGAATGTCAGACATGTCGGCCACTTCATAACACGAATCCATGGTCGAAATCGACCATCCTTTTTTACATTGGTGATATCAGCAATTCGGCCAACTAGTATATCAGCAAATGCATCAACCATTGTGCTGACAAAAAATAGCGAGCCAACTAAGCCAGCAGACAATCCCAAAATATTAGTGTAATAAATCATTAAAAACGCATTCATTAACCCAAGTAGAAAGCAATTTCCGACATCACCAAACATATAGCCAATCTTATCTTTCCAACTAAATTTTGGAATAGCCATCTGGTTTTTAGACACTAACACAGGTATCCCTCCTAGCGTTTCAAGATTAAACTATACCGATTAACTTTCACTCTTATTTAGCACTTTTAATTTTGCTGCAACTTCTGATAACTTCTTTTTGCTTAATGGGAACCAAAAAGTTAAAATAAGTGCCCCCACTAGCATCAACACACATGGAACCATTGTGGCTAATGTATATAAACCATCCAGAACAGATTGCGACTGCATCGTACTACCCGTGGAGGACGCTTGGTAACCAATATAAGTTAAGGATAACCCAGATAATATACCCATAGCTGTCTGTGCCATTTTACGGCCGAACATATTGACACTAAAAATGGTGCCATCTTCACGGAGGCCGGTACTAAACTGATGATAATCAATGATGTCAGTCATAAATGCCCACACCATGATATTAAACATCGAGAAACAAAGAGCCGTGAAAAAGCTTAGGACTAAATAGATCCATGGACTTGATACCTTAACCAAATATATAACGAGATAAATTGCTGAAGCCGCAAATAACGAGATAGATACGACTTCCTTCTTGCCAAATCTTTTAGATAAGAACTTTGCAAATGGTGACAAGAGGATGGCTTCTGCATAATTAAACAATAGCGCGATCGAAAGTGCTTCCTTGCTATGGTAATAAACTGTAAAAAGATACGTCGTTAGAAAACTCGTAAAACTTGTTGAACAAACAATCACCAATTCAGCAACTAAGAATGAAATAAGTGCTTTATCTTTGAATAAAGACGCCACTAATGTACTTGCCTTGACGCGATCCTTATGTTCAACTAGCACTCTTTCCGTCGTAAGCGTATACATTATGGTGTAACAAATCATCGCTATAACAACACACCCTATTGAACAAAGAAATAATCGATCTCCTGATAATATTTGAGAGCCGTCTTTAGCGGTTGTATAGACAATATACGGGATAATAAACCCTGTCCCCCCTGCACCAATTGTTGAACCCACTGTTCGATAGATTGACAACGAGGTTCTGTCATCAGGATCACTACTAATGGCTGCTGCTAATGATCCATAGGGAATATTAAATCCGGATAATGAAGCAGCATAGAAAATACTTGCAAAACCAATATATGCAATTTTAGCAGGCATTGAAAAACTGCGAACAACTGGGAAAAACATAATCAATAACGACAATACTAAGGGCCAACGCATCACCCTAATCCACGGATGAAAGCGACCTTTCTTACCCAGCTTACGAACATCAGACATTCGACCAACTGTAACATCCGTGAACGCACCAACCAGTGTTGTTAACGAAATAATGGTCCCAGAAATAGCCGGGGAAATTCCAAGCACATTTGTAAAGTAAATAGATTCAAAGGAAGCCAAAACTCCCATAACAAAAGTCGTACCAACATCGCCAAACGCATAACCAATCTTATCGCGCATTCCAAACTTTGGGATTGGCTTCCCGCCGTTGGCCTTAACTGCCAAACTATCCGCATTAACTTGTACTTCTGACATGCTGTTTACCTCACTTTCTTAATCCTAATGAGCTTACATTCAAATCCATTTAAGCTATGTTTTCCAGGATTAATCACATCATCATCTTCACCATAACCAGCTTGATGTAGCTCATATTCAACTCGATCCACTGACATATTTGCCAAGTAAAATTGGATTTCATCTTCACTTTCACGACGATATTTAAAAATTCCCCAATTAATTTCAATATACGTGCAGTCCTCATCACATGGCTTAATAATTTCATCTACCAACTTGTCCCACAGTGGACTATTGAGACTATCTTTTGGCATGCCCCCCAAATAGGTTAAATTGCCTCGTTGGTAAATAATCGATCGATCTGCTGCAACCGTGTGAATTGTTTCAACATGCTTCATCGTATTATCTGTATTAAACATCGTGACCAAGCCACCAAACTCATCAATTGACTGGTCAACCTTCACCTTAGCCCGCGTCCTTTTTTCTTCTGACAAATACTGAACAACATTTTTAATTCCAAGCCACTGTCCGAGCTCGCCTAATCCATTATGCCCACGAATCCATGTCATCTCGACCGTTCTATCTCCAGTCAGCGGTCCAACAACTAATTGGCCACCAGCACTGATAAAAGACTTCATTCTTGCTAACAACTGAGAATTAACATCGCGAATATAGGGAATAAGCACACAATTAAAATTCTGAAAGTCCACATTATCTGGGATAAGTTCTACAGATACGCCTCGGCTCACAAGGGCTTTATAGAATTGTGTAATTGTATTACGATACTCATAGATTCCACCGGTTTCCACATGCATTTCACGCTTTGCATTATCTGAGTACACCAATGCAATCTTTGATTTCTTTACGACAGTATTGTCTAATTTCTGTTTAAACTTCTGAACGAGTTTTTGACCTGCTAATACATCGTCATATCCTAGATCTGGCGTTCCTGTCTGAGTCACAATTGCACCATGTGTCTGTTCGACTCCAGCTGGCTGAGCACGGTATGGCCAAAACAGGAATGACTTTAATCCAGCAGCAAGCCCCAAAAATACCTCAGTTTGCAAGAAGCCTTTAGGATGTGGTGTCACATAATTTCCGATATACCCGACATGTGAAGCACCAGTTTCTAATAAAAGCACTTCATCTGTATCTTTTAGATTTCGCCACAAGTCCAGATTAATTGGAAAATTCCAGTACTGGTCATACATCGGATAAGTGTCAAAGCCTACTAGATCCAATTGATTAAACAATTCGTAATTCATCAAGTTGAAATTCAGTGACGTATTATGTGTAATCGGAATGTTAGTTTCTGCAATCAAGGTCTGTGCCAGGCCAGCGGCAAAATCATTCAAAGTATCTGCTGTAAACGTTCGGAAAGCATTAACTAGTCCAGAATTATGTGTAAACGGCGTTTTTGTTGGCATCACAACTGACTGGAAATCAGGATATCTTTCACTCCACAAATTAGTGCCCCAAACCGTATTTAATCGCTCAATCGTTTGGTATTTCTCTTTGAGCCATTGTGGCCATAACCGTTGACAGGATTCACAAAAACATTGATCGACATGACATTTAAATTCATTATCTATTTGAATCGCAATTATATTGTCAAAATCATTGGCAACCCTGGCAATTTTTCGAGCTAATTGATATGCTTTTCTTCGGTAATTTAGGTTGTTCGTACATACATGTTGCCTAGACCCATGTTCCTCTGTCTCACCTCGTAAATTTACGATCCTGGATTCTGGATAATGTAGTGTAAACCAACGCGGCGGTGTTGGAGATGGGATACCAAGTATTACTTGCAACCCATGTTCTTTTAGCTGGGACAATAAATTAACCAAATATTCCATGTTATAATGATCTTCTTGGGGTTCCAATTTATCCCAGAAGAATTCACCAATGCGAACAGTGTTCATGCCGATTTTATGCATCTCTGCTATATCAGTTTGATTAGTCAATTTGTCCCACACTTCCGGATAAAGCGACGCACCATAGCCACGAATTTTGATCTTTGTTCGGACAAAAAATTTTCTAGAAAACCAACTAGTCAAATAGCATGATAATAATTGTTTTAGAATAGATTTTTTAATCTGATACAGATCACTAGCGTTCTTGACTCGTTCTAACTTTTCCGATCGCTTCGAAGCTGACAACTGCTGATACCAAGCATTAAGATAGCTATATAAATCAAGTACCTTCAAACGCTGATCGTAAGCTAGTTGGTGAATAGCAAGTTCATCTGCAGATTTATCAAAATACGTTTCATTCTCATGAAAATAACGTAATTCAGTTACTAAAACTATTTGTGTGTTCCGTGCTTTCAATATTTTCACTAATTGTGGCATTGTGTGTTGTACATAGTTCAAGTCAAAATGATGGCCAAATCCTAGGCAAACAATGTCATCCTTACCGAAATCGAAAGTAGTTAGGTCAGTTTCCGCAGTTGATATAAACTTGATCACTGATTTTGTTGATGATGAAGTTTTGTGAGCTAAATCTTCTGACAAGTCAGAGTAATTCAGCTGGATTTCATCGTGTTCATTTACAAGATAGATGGTCAACATTACCGCCTCCAGTCATTTGATATCGAGTGAGAACCAAAGCATTAATTACATCTATGAATTATGTTTTTGATTAAGTTCATTTTAGAATGTAAGCGCTTTGATTTATGCAATGATTTAACTAGAAAAATATCAATATTTGATCATTTTAAAAAATATCTTCATTAAAAGGAGCTGAATTGCTATGAGCATTATTTTCAACAGTAATAGTGACAATCTCCCCTTAAAATTTTTCGATATTGGAATTAACTGGGATCAACACAAAATATATCGCCCAAACGGATTTGATTATTTCCATTGGCTACAGACAGATTCGGGCATGGGAATTATTCGTATCGGCAATCAGAGAATTAAATTGAATTCTGGGCAAGGATTTTTAATGCGCCCAAACATTCCACATTCGTTTTTCCCGGATTCTAATAAAAGCGAATGGCAAACATCTTTTATTACATTTGAAGGTACAGCTGCATCCGAACTAGTCGAGTTTTTAAATCTAAATGACTATCAACTTTATAATCATCTAGATACAAGTTTAGGGACTTTTATTCGACGCAATTTTAATACTTTTAAAAAAACTAGCTTTGAAGATACGTTAATGCAATCCAATGCCATCTATACTTTCTTAATGCTATTACGTCAAAATGCTTATCAGAATCGCTTAATATTTACTGATAGTTCTGTTACAAATCTCATCGTGAGCTATATTAGCAGTCATTATCAGGAGAATATTAGTAATGAATCATTTAGCAACCTAACTGGATACTCCATCTCGCATACGATTAGATTATTCCGGGATCAGACAGGAGAGACACCTCTGAAATACTTAACTGACTTCCGATTACGTATGGCTAAATCTCTGATTATATTTCATGCCAATCTACCAATTAATAAGATTTCTGAGCTAGTTGGCTTCTCAAGCCCTTCTTACTTTACCAAGCAATTTAAAGACTACTTTGGAAAGACACCCAATCAATTTCGAAAATAAGTAACTGCAAGTATCCGTGCCGGTTCATCATCATCAAATTTAGTTGCAAAAAACAACTTGAGGATTTCCAGCGCAATGCTGCTGGAAATCCTCAAGTTATTTTTGCTATCCCATTTTAGGAAAATAAGCGTTGTTCTATTCATGCGTATGATCACTGCGCTGTCAGATCATTAAACATCTAACGTATTCGCCTCATAAAGTTGTTCCCAGTCTGTTTTAAACCCTGCAACTGCTGCGCTAATTGCGGGGCTACTTAATGCTGTTTCTAATAGTTCAGGCCCCATTGTCACTGCCTGTGCTCCCATAATAAATGAAGAATTAATTTGTTGAACAGTGTGAAAACTAGCTGCTAGTATCTTCGTATTGCTTTGATCACGTTGAATCTGGGCCGCTAAATGCTTGATAACCAAATCTGAATCAACATTCATATTTACCATCCGATTGTAATACGGTGCCAAGTAGTCCGCACCTGCTGCAATCGCCAAGTAGCCTTGGAATTCACTGTAAATAGCGGTTGCTGTTACGTGAATGCCCTCTGATTCCAATCGTTTAATCGCGGCTAATCCCTGCATATTCGTCGGAATTTTGATATAAACTTGATCATCAATCTTTTCCAATATCATATGAGCATCATCAATCATTGCTTCGGTCGTTTCTCCAACTACTTGTACATGGAAGGTCCGTTCTTTTCCTATTATTTGCCGAAGCTCCCGCATATGCTCATAAAAATTGATAGGACTTTCTTTTTTTACAATGGACGGATTTGAGGTTACACCGGCTAGCGAGATAACTCCCATATACTTTCTGACAAGATTTAAATTCACAGTATCCAATAAAAGTTCCATGGTCACTACGCTCCTTCAATACGCGCTATGCTTTAATCATAATAGTACTACCTGTCTTCATCTCAGGTACTTCCGTATCAGTTACATACAATGTTCCTGCCAATTCCGCTTGTTGCTTACCAGTAAAACTAACTGCCATATGCCCCAAGTTAACCAGATTGCGTTGCACCTCATGCCCCACTGCAGTAATTCGGTAGTCTTCATCATCAATCACCAAGCTCATTCCTGGCTCAATCAATCCATTTACCGGATACACGTCGATTAGATAGCATGACGATCGTAGTGCATCTGGGGCCGAGTCACCAAAGAAAATTGCCATTTTAATTTCTGAAAAGTCCAGTGCGTCTTGTCCAATCTCTTTAACGGAAGTTTGATACATGATTGCCTCATTAATTTTCATAATATAAATCACCTCATCCTTATTTTGAGTACAATCCAAAACTTGCAACCCAAGCAACAAATACTCGTGGAACACCATTTAAGAATCGTGAATACAATACGGACGGAACACCCACCTCAACTGTTTTAGCTTCCGCCTCTTCTAAACCCAGGCCGACCGGAATGAAATCACAGGCATTTTGCGTATTAATAGCGAATAGTGCCGGTAACGCATATTGGGGTGCGATATTTCCCTTACCGATTTCCACTCCAATCAATGTACCAATAATTTGACCAATTACTGCCCCTGGTCCTAATAACGGTGATAAAAATGGTAAAGAACAAATGAAGCCGACAATCAACAGGCCCCAGACATTCCCAGCCAAAGGAGTCATCAATTTTGCAAATAGCTTTCCAACACCTGACCCTTGAATAATCCCTATTAATAATGCAACAAACGCCATAAATGGAATTATCGTATTAATCACTGTCTGTACAGAGTCCTTAGCTGCCTGGTTAAACGTTGCAACAACCTTTCCAGCTCCAATTCCGATTTTGGCAATCAAACTTGGCTTGCTAATTTGCTGGGTTAATGTTTTATCACTATCAAATTTGCCACTCGTCTCCTCCTCAGGTGTATTATCATCGATCGCAGTCTCTTCAACCGCAATTTCTCCCTTAGCTTCCTGATCTAAGGTAATCTGTTTAACACCCACTGCAGAAACGTACAGTTCTGGAACAATATATTTTGCTAGTGGACCGCTCTTCCCAGTCGGTAGAATATTGACAGTCAAAATACCCTTTTTTGGATAAATTCCACAGCGCAAAGTTCCACCACAATCGATAATAGCTAACGCAATTTCATTATCCGGAATGGCCGTCTTAAAGCCGTCTATAGCTTCCATTCCAGACATATCAGCTATCTTATCAACAATTTCTGGCTTGTTTCCCCCTGTTACATACACGAATTTGTGTCGCTCTGAAGTTGGCGTAATAATTAGCGGGCCACCCCAGCCACCGGATCCATGTTCAATGCGAATACTCTTCCAAGTCATAGCCCGAATCCTCCTAAATATTGTCCGATGCCAAACTAACATCAACTTGTTTTGAAAGTTTTACACCACTAGTTCGGCAAACATAGGCAGTTGTAAAATCAGTGATCCAACCACCAATAAAATTCATTACTAGCCCAACTAGAAGATAGCGAATTGCTAAGTCCATCGTATTAAGCCCCAATTTCTGCACGCCTTGTGCAATTCCTAGCCAAATAAATAACTCTCCAGGGTTGATATGCGGAAAAACGCCATTACTCGTATGACAGAATTGTGCCTGAGAAGCATAAAAACTCGGCTTATAGAATTCTGGTAGAAAACGCCCCATCGTAAACGCCATCGGATTCCCTAGCATAAATGCTGCTAAGAAAGGTAATATCATATACCTTGTTACTGGATTTTTAGCTGAGGCCATCGCTAATTTGTTCATTCGATCCTCACCTAAAAAAGCAATAATTGTGTTCATCAGAACAAGCAATAATAGTACAACCGGTACAATCGAACTCATCCAGCTGATAAGCGTCTTACCACCCGTCTGAAATAGTCCCATAAATCCAGAAGCAAAATCTGTAATTATCTTCATAGCCCTTTCCTCCCCATATCAGTTCTTTTTCGTACTGTGCCTATCAACCAATACCATCCACTCTTAATCCGTGCAAACATAGGCATTGCAAATATATCGATACTTGTATTGAGATCTTCATACGAAAGTTGATTGGTTTTGAAATTAACAAAGTTCCGATAAGCATTTAAAATGCAGCCACGTGTCAAACAATCCACACCGATCATAAATTCGTAATCCGTTGCAATATCAACAATATTTCGTCCAACAACTCTCGATAACGGCTTAAATTTCACAAAAATCGTTATCCCTTTCATTACTCGAGCTTCCTGAATGTTCCCCTCTCTATCAATCGCCAAAAGCAGTATCGTTCCAGCTTGAAAGCGCTTTGGATTCTTGCCAATTAAAACACGCCCCCGTTGGCGCATCTTCCGATAGTTTTCCGTAAAATTTTTAATTTGAATAAAACCAAATAGGCCTTGCAATAAAAATGCAGCTACTAACATGATCCCTAGATATAACATCATCCCCATTTATATCCCCTCCGCAATCTGTGATAAGTTAGCAGTGACATCGTAATCAATCAATCGATTATAAATATTACCGTTGTTACTAATTAAGAACACCAGATCATATATTTGAGTGAGTACTTGGCTTAATCCTTGATCAAGATTATCCGGTGTACCAATCAAAAAAATCAGTTGAACTGTTCGATCCTGGTACCTAACAGGCTGGTCATAGACACCGATTTGTAACAATATTTCGTGCCGACCACCGTTATTGACAACATGTGGAATCGCAATTCCCTTTTCAAAAACACTAATCCCGCGATGTTCACGATCTAACCACCGCTCCTTGAATTCCTTATCAAGGTATTGTTCCGACGTACGTGTATCAATCATTTCCGTGACTGCCGTTAAATAATCCGTATCATGGCTAAATTTCCAAACATCAAACTGACACAGCGAACTAGAGATAGCCTTTTCAACTAGGGTCCGTCTGAAAACTACTTAAGTAAGATGCAAATTGAGGCAATGTAGACCGTAGCCAGATAAACATGAGCGAGCTTATCATAACGCGTTGCAATCCTACGAAAGTTCTTC
>NZ_JAMSKY010000090.1:0-299 GCF_023806745.1 Lactiplantibacillus sp. B652
GGCCTTTGCTGCACTGCTACTACTTGCACTAGTCGTTTCGGCCTTTGCTGCACTGCTACTACTTGCACTAGTCGTTTCGGCCTTTGCTGCACTGCTACTACTTGCACTAGTCGTTTCAGCCTTTGCTGCACTGCTACTACTTGCACTAGTCGTTTCGGCCTTTGCTGCACTGCTACTACTTGCACTAGTCGTTTCGGCCTTTGCTGCACTGCTACTACTTGCACTAGTCGTTTCGGCCTTTGCTGCACTGCTACTACTTGCACTAGTCGTTTCAGCCTTTGCTGCACTGCTACTACTTG
>NZ_JAMSKY010000091.1:0-298 GCF_023806745.1 Lactiplantibacillus sp. B652
ACTTTAGTTATCAACCGGGAATTAACCAAGGGATAATTGAGGACTTGGGATCACTAAGATTCACCCAAGAGAATCAAGACGTTTTGTTTATCGGCACCTCCGGTGTCGGTAAAACTCACCTAGCCACCGCCATTGGAATTGAAGGGTGTAAACAAGGAATTTCAACGCAGTTTATTCGATGGAGCGACCTCATCAACAAGCTTCAAACAGCACAAGTTCAAGGCCGGAGCGAAGAAGTGCTACGCCGGTATGCCCGTTTTCAAATTCTAATCATTGATGAGATTGGTTATCTTCCAAT
>NZ_JAMSKY010000092.1:0-296 GCF_023806745.1 Lactiplantibacillus sp. B652
CAATGAGGGGAGTTACAACTAATGGAAACGCCTATCACGTAATCGGCTAAGCAAAAGCCTGCCAAGTATGGCACGCGCGACCTACTGCGGCTGATCATGACGCACGCGCACCCGAAGAAAGGCCTATTTCTCGTCGGTATCCTGCTGTCGTTTGTGGCGACGATTTGTAGCCTGGGCATCACGTTGATGTTGAAGGTATTTATCGATGCCTTCAATCACGGGACCTCGGGACAATTACTGAGCAAGCTGGCAATCGTCATCGTTGTACAACTATTCGCCAGTGTCGCTTCGAGCTT
>NZ_JAMSKY010000093.1:0-296 GCF_023806745.1 Lactiplantibacillus sp. B652
GACCATCGTGAAAACGGTGATTCCAGCCTTGAAGCCGGACTTGTTAGTGATTGGTTCGGTTGCCAAGCACGGTGTCCGCAAGTATTTCTGGTCGCAAGCGGCCTACATGGCAAAGCACGCACCGATTTCGGTACTAGTCATTCGGTAGGTCAGATTAATTTAGCATTGTTCAAAAGGGGTGGTGGATACCGGCCCTTTTGTTTTAATCGTATTGTCGTTAGTGTCTTCCGGTTTCTCCTCAGTGGTACCTTGGGGGGACATGACCATAAAGGGTGGTCGCGTGATGGAAGTAAAGA
>NZ_JAMSKY010000094.1:0-295 GCF_023806745.1 Lactiplantibacillus sp. B652
TAATTTATCAACGTCTTTTAAAGCCGCTAACTGTCGATCTAAATGTTGCTCCTTGGAACTCACACGCGCATAACCGATTTTAGCCATTTCCAATTCTCCCTTTGGACAGTTCTAATGAACACTTGTGATTCCTAGTATAGCACAGAAATAAAAACGGCCATCAAGGTATACCCTAGTGACCAGATGCAGTTTACAGAGAATGGTCTGAAAAACAGTTAGACCAGTAAAACCCCTGAGTTTGGATTTACTCCAACTCAGGGGTTTGCTTTACTTATTAATCTAATAAATCTTTTCG
>NZ_JAMSKY010000095.1:0-295 GCF_023806745.1 Lactiplantibacillus sp. B652
CTGCCAGCAACCAAACGACGACCCGGTTGAATTGGGTCAATTTAATGGCTGCCGATGCTCCTTGGTATTTGAAAAGTATTCCAACAGTCTTCATCTCTACGGCCAATCCATACCACTTGTTTGATTTGCCACGAGTCTCGACATTTATCAATGCTTATACGTGAAATCAATCAAATATTGATGCGTTATTACGCAAAATCAGTGGTCAAGAACCATTCGTCGGCAAAAGCCCTGTTGACCCATTCTGCGGAGATTTAACGGCTTAACTATAATATAGTAGGAGAATTTTAATCAT
>NZ_JAMSKY010000096.1:0-294 GCF_023806745.1 Lactiplantibacillus sp. B652
GACGTTTATGAAAATCTCATTTACTAGTTACTTTGTTTATTTAACGTTTTGGTAGTTTCAGTTAGCTTCATCGACGTCGTCTTCAGCTTACCGTCATGATAATACTTGACCGTTACCGAATCGTTGACGGAATGTGCGTATAACGCACTCCGTAATGTGGCCAGGTTCGTGACCTTCTTACCCCCGAGTTCCGTAATCACGTCGTACTTGGTCAAACCAGCCGTCTTAGCCGGTGAGCCTGAGTTGGTCTTCATGATAACGACACCCTTCTTCACGCTTGATGGCAACTTCAGG
>NZ_JAMSKY010000097.1:0-293 GCF_023806745.1 Lactiplantibacillus sp. B652
CCGTGCTTCTTATACCAAGTGCCACCGTAATGGGTTTGCCAGGATGAATCATGAATGCCTTCACCAGTGTCATCAAATGGCATCCAGTAGGAGACGGGCTGTGAATAGCTTGAGCCCTCATCATTGTCACCCTTCAACGTCGCGTTCTTTTCCTTGTTCCAAATATACCAGACACCAGTCGTTGTGGCGTGCTTGCCTGGTTTCCCAGTGACAACGTAGGTCGAAACTTTGAGCTTGCCGTCAACGTAGACGTACATATGCTGGTTGACTTTATCGACTTCGACGTACGTGTT
>NZ_JAMSKY010000098.1:0-289 GCF_023806745.1 Lactiplantibacillus sp. B652
GTCGAGGTTCGGCGCTTTTTCGTTGTCGCTTGTCTACGCGCCACGCTTCGTTCATCCTTTCTCAATCAATACTGCTTCCATTATAACAAACACAAGTTCCCCCGTCCTCATCAAAAAATGGCGAAATCAGCTAACGACTTGTTCACTTGCAACACTGGTTAAGCACGAGTTGTCGGACGATTTTAGTGATACAAACACGGTACCACCTCGATCGTGGCATTTAAACGGCTCGCTCAGTTTAGATTCTGGCGCGACGTCTGCATCTGGCTATTGACAATTTCACCTGACG
>NZ_JAMSKY010000099.1:0-287 GCF_023806745.1 Lactiplantibacillus sp. B652
CCAACTTAACTTAACCATTCCTCGAGATCGCAATGGCCGGTTTGAAAATCATACCTTGCCAGCCTACGGTCGGCACAGTGATAATTTAGAAACAACGGTCATTCAGTTGTATACCAAGGGAATTACCACTGCTGAAATTGCCGAACTCATTGAAAAAATGTACGGTGCTCACTACTCCCAAGCCACGGTTTCCAACATGACTAAAGCCGTCAATGAACAGGTTCAAGCTTTCCAGCAACGTCGACTGGCTTCACAATATGCAGCCATCTTCTTAGATGCCACTTACT
>NZ_JAMSKY010000009.1:0-180784 GCF_023806745.1 Lactiplantibacillus sp. B652
TAAGTCGGGACGAATGAGTTCAAATTGTTGGCGGGAAATATTGCTTGGGTAGTTCATGACTAATCACCTTTTTTGAACTATCATACCAAATATATTAGATTTTAAACAAGTTCTAAGGAAGCGGCGTTAACCGCCTTACGAACCGTCATCGACCCCGAACTCGGCGTTAACATCGTCGACCTGGGGTTAATTTACGACGTTGCTTATGACGCCGACCTTCAACTGTGTACCGTCACGATGACGCTCACCATTATGGGCTGCCCATTGACGGGCTATCTGGACGACCACATCAAGGCAGCACTAGGCGCGTTGAATGATGTTGACCAGGTGCTCATTAATCTTGTCTGGGAACCTGCATGGTCAGTCGCTAAGATGTCACGAGCTGCCAAGCTAGAACTCGGTTTACACTGACATGTCTACTCTGAGGACCGATTGGCTAGTTGAACATTCAGAGATGACCAAACGACTGGTAAGTATGCCAGTTGTGATTGATACCCCACAGCCTGACCGAGCCAGTTCAGACTAGCGTACCTCAGCTGAAGTTAATTGAAAGGCGGTTTTACGTATGTCACATTTGAATCCAGTCAACTATCGAAAACTCATTTGGCCGCTCAGTTGTGGCCTGATACTTTGGCTGGCTGCCCCGCTGCGTCCAAGTGATTTGAGTTTGCTCGAATGGCAAATGTTGGCAATCTTTGTCAGTACCATCATCGGATGTATTACCCAACCGATACCCATCGCTGGGGTCGCAATCATCGGCCTGACCTGTTGTGTGCTATTGGGCGTCACGCCGATTGATACCGCGATTGCAGGATTTGGTGATAGTACGGTCTGGATGATCGCGATGGCCTACTTTTTATCTTGCGGTTTTGTCAAAACGGGTCTGGGTCGGCGAGTCGCGTTAGTGTTCGTCAAATGCTTCGGCAAACGAACACTCGGACTAGCCTACGCCCTAATTGGTGTGGACTTAGTCACGAGTCCCGCGACACCGAGTAACACTGCGCGTGCTGGCGGCATCGTCTTTCCGATTATCGAATCACTAGCCAAAGCGTACGGTTCCGACCCGCAACAAGGGACCCAGCGCAAAATCGGCGCGTTTCTCATGATGACCGCCTTTCATGGCAACATCGCAACCAGTGGCCTATTCATGACAGCCATGGCGCCAAACCTAGTCGCAGTTGCTTTAGCGGCGGCTCTGCACGTTAATATTACTTGGACTGGCTGGCTACTGGCCGCCCTGCTGCCCGGTCTCATCAGTCTGATTTGTGTTCCTGCCATCATTTACAAACTTTATCCACCTGAAATCAAAGATACGCCGAACGCCCAATCCTGGGCCCATCAAGAATTAACTAAAATGGGACCGATGCGGTTACCAGAAAAATTTATGGCGTTGATTTTCGGCTTGGCGCTCATCCTCTGGATCCTCGCCAGTTTGATTGGCCTAGATGCGACTCTGGTGGCGTTTATCGCCGTCTCCCTCCTCTTAATTACCGGGGTCCTCAGCGTTAGTGACTTGCTGCACGAAACTGGTGCTTGGAACACCCTGGTCTGGTTCTCAATTTTGATTTTCATGGCCGGACAGCTCAACCATCTCGGCTTTATCCCGTGGTTATCGGCCGCTATTGGACAAGCATTGCACGGCGTCAACTGGATGTGGGTCATGGCAGCGTTAATGCTGGTCTACTTCTACACCCATTACCTGTTTGCCGGCGCAACTGCCCACGTCTCAGCCATGTACGCTGCATTCTTAGGTGTTGCGATCTCAGCTGGCGCACCGCCAATGTTAGCGGCCCTGTTACTCGGCTTTGATGGTGCGATTTTCAGTTCAACGACCCACTATGCCAACGGTCCCGCATCCATCATGTTTGGCCCGGGCTACGTCACTCAAGCAACTTGGTGGCGCTTGAATTTCATCCTGGGCGGCTTTTACTTACTCGTTTGGGGTGTCGGCGGAACCCTCTGGATGCACGTGCTGGGATACTGGTAAATTGTCATGCTGTGCTCAAATTAGTGCTGGCAAAACATGGGCCAGCCAATACAAAAACTCGGTCAGCAATGCTGAACCGAGTTTTTTGTGCTTGCGCGTAGGACACCTGGTGCGCTTTATTATTTCGTATTAGGCTTGATTCAATCCGGGCTCATGGCATCTACCAACATCATCTTTAAGTGTTAGCGTGAGTGCACGCTTCGTACAGAAACCTGAACGTTCAATTTTCTGTACGACTCAATCACGCACCTATCAGTCATCTTGACGTCAGTTGTCAGTCGGCCCCGCCACCTCTGTCGGTAACTGCCACAAGGGCGCCACCCAGGCGGGAAGTTCTGCGACAGGTACCGGTGCTAATTTGGGCTTACCGATTGCATCCAAGTAGACCCAGGTTAACGCGTCGTGATGAATTTTTTTATCATGGTGCATCACTGCCACCACCTCAGCGGATGCAATGGCTGGCAACTTGGTCGGTAAGCCGACCGCGCTCAACCGGGCAGCAATCGTTTCTGCCAACTCAGCAGGTGCTAATCCGTGCATGGCGAACAATCGACTGACTTGAACGAGGCCAATTGCCACCGCTTCGCCATGCATCAAACAGCCGCGTGCTAGTAGCTCGAGGGCGTGACCAATCGTGTGACCAAAGTTCAAGAGCTGGCGCTGACCTTGCTCGTGTTCATCTGCCATCACGATTTGGGCTTTAAACGCCACGCTGGCCGCAATCAACGCTGGTGCCGCTGGTAAAATTGCGGTGACATCAGTAATGGGTTGTAATAATGACCAGAAATCGCCACCGACCAATGCAGCACACTTGACGATTTCCCCGTATCCCTCCGCCAACATCCGCGCTGGCAGTGTTTTTAGCGTGTCAGGATCAATGACAACGAGGTCTGGCTGATAGAAACTACCAACTAAATTTTTACCCGTTGGCAGGTCGATTGCGGTCTTGCCACCGACCGAACTGTCGACCTGTGCTAACAAGGAGGTCGGCACTTGGATCAGGCCGATGCCCCGCATATAGGTCGCCGCGACAAATCCGGCTAGGTCACCCACGACACCGCCGCCGAGTGCCAGTACCCCATCGCTGCGCGTAAAATGGGCGCGGCTCAGCTGGTCGATCAGTCGTTCAACTTGTGCCCAACTTTTACTCTGCTCGCCAGCCGGCACCGTCAGCACGTGCACCTGAAACCCGGCCGCCTTCAGTGCCGTGACCACTGGTTGGGCGTAATGCGGATGCACGTTCGTATCCGTGACAACGGCCACTTGACCGGGTTGCCAGACTGTTTTGACCAGGTCGCCGAGCTGTGATAGGGCGCCGGTTCCAATTTTGATGGCATAAGATTTGGTTTTAGTGGTAACGTTAATTGTTTTCATAAGCGTGCCTACGCCCAAGTCCGCATCAAGTCGTGCAACTGGAAGGCTTGGCGCGCCATCTTCAAGTAAGTCGCGGGCTTGAGTGCCTGAGGACCGTCCGACAAGGCCTTAGTCGGTTGGTCGTGGATTTCGACGATCATTCCACTAGCCCCCGCCGCAACCCCGGCCATGGCCATTGGCGTCACCAGCTCCCAAGTACCGACCGCGTGACTAGGGTCGACGATAACGGGGTAGTGCGTCAGCGATTGCAAGACCGGTACGGCCCCTAAATCAAACGTGTTGCGGGTGTACTTATTATCAAACGTCCGGATGCCCCGTTCTAAAATCATGATTTGATGATTACCACCCGCGGCAATGTATTCAGCTGCGTTGAGAACGTCATCGATGGTCGCCGACATGCCGCGTTTTAATGCAACTGGAATCTGGGTTTGCCCCACCGCTTTGAGTAACGAGAAGTTTTGCATATTGCGGGCACCGATCTGGAAGATATCCGTGTATTTCGCAACCATGGCAACGTGTTCATCATCCATGACTTCCGTAATCATATCGAGGCCGTGCTTATCGGCAGCCGCTCGTAAGTATTGCAGCCCGGTCTCACCGAGTCCTTGGAAACTGTATGGTGAGGTCCGCGGTTTGAAGGCGCCACCCCGGACGATCGTCGCGCCACCCTGCTTGGCCACAGCGGCCATCTGATCAACGTGTTCAGCACTCTCAACCGAACAAGGGCCGGCCATCATGACGAACTGGTCACCGCCAATCACACTATGGGGTGTTTTAATAATCGTATCTTCGGGATGAAATAAACGGCTACTTTGCACAGCAGCGGGTACATCCGTCAAAATTTCGGTACTGGCAGCTTTAACATCCGCTGGCAGTTGATTGGCCGTGATACCTTGAATCGCGATGCGCTCGTTATGTGTGAAGATCTCGTGGTCGGCGCCAAATTGGCTCACTAATTTGGCCTGCATGGCCTGGGCAGTTGCTGGTTTTAAAATAATAATCATGATAATTCCTCCAATATCAATTCTCAAATTTTAGGTCTCAAATTTTGATGCGTTAGGCCCGTGCCGCAAGTGGCTGGCTGGCTTGAATACTTGCTAACATATCTTGTCGGACTGCTGCGACTGGCATCGGCTTCCCCGTCCAGAACTCAAAGGCCAGGGCACCCTGCCAGATCAACATACCGAGCCCATTATGATTGTGACAGCCCTGTTGACGAGCCAGTCGTAGAAAAGTCGTTTCCAGTGGTTGGTAAATCACGTCATAAACCGTTTGTTGCGGTTTTAACTGACGAATTGTCTCAAGTGGTAACGGGATGCCAGTTGTTGTCATCCCAATATTCGTCGCATTAATAATCAAGTCACTGGACTGCGCCACTTGTTGCATCTGCTGATGGTCTTCATAAGCAACTAATTTCAACTCAACGCTGGTCGTCTGGCTTAGCTGTTCGAGCCAGCGTTTGACCGCGGAAAAGCGCTCATTGTTGCGCTTGAAGACCGTCACGCTCGCGACACCATAATCCAGTGCGGCAGCGATAATCGCCTTACCAGCCCCGCCCGCGCCGAGCACCATCACCCGTTTGCCTGTCAAATGCAGACCTTGGTGTTGTAAATCTTGAAAAACGCCTGCGCCATCCGTGCTATCACCAATCAACTTGCCATGAACGTTCTTGATCGTATTAACTGCTTGAATGCGTTGTGCACGCGGGGTCAACTCATCCAGCAGTGGGACGACAGTTTGCTTGAAGGGCATCGATAAGTTGACCCCGGCGATGCCCATGCTGCGAATTCCGGCAATCGTGCCTGCTAGCTGGTCGGGGGCAACGTCAAACGCTAAGTAGCGGGCGTTTAGCCCCCAGTGATCAAAGCTTAAATTATGCATCCGCGGTGAGCGACTGTGCCGTGCGGGGTGCGCGATAAATCCAAATAACGCCGTTTCTCCATCAATCATATGACGACTTCCTTTCTAAATAACGCGTAACTGTTGTGTCGTATCAATAGGCAAACGCTGGTAGGTCTGCACGATGTCCTCAGCGGTAAACCCGTTGGCGGCCAAGACTTGCTCAGCCGCGCCACTCGCGCCAAAATGGTCGATGCCGATGACCGCGCCATCCAGTCCGACGTAGCGTTCCCAACCGAGGGTCGCCCCCATCTCGATAGCGACGCGCCGCCGAACTTGTGGTGGCAAGACTTGCGCTTGATACGTGGCTGATTGCCGTGCGAAATTCTCCATTGATGGCATGGAAACGACGCTGACGTCTGTGCCTTGCGCCGCCAATTTGGCTTGCGCTTGCAACGCTAAATCAACTTCGGATCCACTCGCAATCAAAATGCCCATCGGTTGCTTGCCGCGTTGTGGTGACAACACGTAACCGCCGCGGGCGACCCCGGTCATCGCCAACGACTTGGAATGCGGTAACACCGCTAAGTTTTGGCGGGTCAAAACTAACACAGTGGGATGATTCGTCGCATTGATTGCCTGCCACCATGCAGCGACGGTTTCATTTGGATCAGCGGGTCGAATCACCGTCACATTCGGTATCAACCGCAAGCTCATCACTTGTTCGATCGGTTGATGGGTCGGTCCATCTTCACCGACCGCGATCGAATCATGGGTGAAGACGTAAGTGACGGGTAACTTCATCATCGCTGCCAGTCGAATTGCCGCACGGGTGTAATCGGAGAAGACGAGGAAAGTTCCACCAAAGACGCGTAAGCCGCCATGAAGTGCCAGTCCGTTCAGAATCGTCCCCATTCCAAACTCGCGAACCCCAAAAGCCAAGTTGCGTTGTTCAGGACTCGCTGGCGTGGCTAGTTGGTCCGTTTCAATGGTCGTTTTGTTTGAACTCGCCAGGTCCGCTGCGCCACCGAGCAAGCCCGGTAACCGGTCAGCTAATTGTTGAATCACCGTATGACTGGTCATGCGTGATGCTTGCGCCCCTTCGTCAAAGGTTGGCAGGCTAGTTGCCAAGTCGACTGGCAATCCATTATGCAGCTGTTGGTCAAACTGGCGCTGAGTCGCAACGGGTAACTGATCTCGTTGTGCTTGCCACTGGACATGAGCAGCTTGACCGCGCCGTTGGATCAACTCGTGCGCGCGTTTGGCAATCGCTGGTAAGACGGTGAACGGGGCGGCATCCCAATTCAGCGTTGCGCGCAAACTTGCCAAACCGGCGGCGCCTAATGGATTCCCATGAACGGCGTTGGTGCCAGCTTGGGGTGCGCCGTAGCCAATCGTTGTTTTAACGGCAATTAGACTCGGGCGGGTCTCCTGCTTGGCCCGTTCGATGGCCGCGTTAATGGCCCTCAAATCGTTCCCATCCGTGACCGTTTGCGTGGCCCAGCCGTAACTATCGAAGCGTTGGTTGACATCAGTGCGAAATGAGCGACTGGTCGGTCCATCTAGTGAGACGCTGTTATCGTCGTACAACACGATTAGCTTGCTCAACTGCTGATTACCGGCAAAGCTGGCGGCTTCGTGTGAGACACCTTCCATCAAATCGCCGTCCCCGACCAACGCGTAGGTGTAATGGTCAACCAATTGTGGCGCGTTCGCGAATTGGGCAGCTAAGTGCCGTTCTGCCAGTGCCATCCCGACTGCCATGCCTAAGCCTTGTCCGAGTGGTCCGGTCGTCGCCTCCACGCCATCAACCACCCCTAATTCCGGATGCCCCGGTGTATGACTGCCAAACTGGCGGAAGTGCTGCAGGTCTGCCATTGTCACCTGAAAACCGCTCATATGTAACAAGCTGTAGAGAATCGCTGAACCATGCCCAGCCGATAAGACGAAGCGGTCACGGTTAGACCATTGTGGCTGTTGCGGATCAATGCGTAAGTGCCTGCTCCACAACGCCCATAACATTGGCGCTGCACCCAGTGGTAGTCCCGGATGCCCAGAACCCGCACGTTCAATCATTTCTGCACTCAATACCCGTAAGTTGGCCACGGCCAAATCATCAATTTCATCAAATTTTTGCATATAATTCGCTCCTTTTGCGTGTTCAGTCGAATGTCGGTCACATATTGGATCACATATTAGGTAACATATTAGGTAACATATTAGGTCGAAAAAAAGGCTCACAGTTTTCACCAACTGTGAGCCTTTTGCCTCGTCCCCGGGTATCCCAATCGACACCGCGGCTAAGAAGCCGGAAAGTCACACAGTGGTTGTTCACAACACTGATATGACTTTCCATAAATTTTAATCATGTCAAAATTTACTGGTCACATCCGTTGCGAGGGCGTGCCTCGCAGTGGATGCCGAGGCACTAAGTAAACCAGTAATAATAATACGAATTCAATTGTGCATTGCTCGTAATCGTCATGATTAAAATCTCCTTAATTTCTAATGTGTATTTGATGATTTCAAATATACGGCTAACCGATAGAATTGTCAAATGATTTTTGCAAACTTTTTCTATTAATCGTCAAAAATGACGGCTATCACAACCAATTTAATCAGCAATCTGATCAATCACTATCGCTAACCAGCGCTGACAAATCAACATTCTTTAAGACACTGCTCATGAGATGATTTTTGAAATTAACTTCCAGAATTTTTTCAAAAATAAATTTTAGGACGGCGTTTATCGATGTTCACGGGCGAACTCGTCTAAATATACCTACTCGTCAACGTCAAAGCGGCCAGTTTACCCCCACAAGTCAGTATCATACCGGGCCATTCCACCAAACAAATCGCCAGCTTCCGTCGTTCATCTTAATTGAATGACTTGTCCGAACGACTGCTCAAATCGTACCTCCTCATTCCCGTACAACACAATCACAATCAGCACGACGAACTCCTCCCCAATCACTGATAGCCACCCACGGTAACCAAAAATAGCGTCGCCAGCATCATCATTCGATACCGACCACACTATCGTCAGTTGATGTGACCTGAATTTTAGTCACAATCATTGTCACAGTTACACTAATTTAGTCGTTCAAGGACGCCTTCAATTCAGCAGGAACCGCCACGCCAAATTGCGCTCCAACTTGCTGCATTTCCGTCAATGTCTGGGGATCGATGCTGACTCCTTGAACCAGGTTTTCATCATAATGCCGGTATTCGCGGTCACCTGGAATCATGATTTTCGTTCCTGGCAAGTGTTTCAAGTGGCGAATCCGGTCAAACATAGTCGTCACATTGGCCTTTAACACATCGGGGTCACCAAACAGTGCCGGGTCGATCGTCATGAAGAACTGGCTGAAATCATGTTTACCCGTATTGGTGTCCGCTGATAACGACCCCTGCGCCAGGATTCCGGTCAGTAACTCAATGATCAACGAATTACCAAAGCCCTTGTAGTTGGAGTTGACTTCATCTGGGCCACCCAGTGTCAGGACACCCCCACCAGGACGGTCTTCCGAAAAGGCAATCTTGGCTAAATTATCCTCGACCGTCTGAGCGTCGTGTAAGACGTTGCGGTGCTCATCAACCGCCCAATCACCGGGAATTTGTGCGCCCTTTTTAGCGAGCACTTGAATCTTCCCACTAGACACGACCGCCGTAGCCCCATCGAAAACGAACGGATGTGGGTCGGCCGGGAAAGTAAATGCTAGGGCGTTTGAGCCTAAAAAGGCTTCTGTCGCGTTCGTCGGTACCACTAATGGACGTGTATTGGTCTTCGAAATCCCGATCAAGCCAGCTTTGCAAGCCATCCGCGAGTAATATCCCGCGGTACCAAAATGGTTTGAATTGCGAATGACGGCTAAGGAGACGCCCAGCTTCTTCGTTTTTTCAATCAATTTGTTCATCGCAAAAGCGGAGGCAATCTGTCCCATGCTCTGATTGGCGTCAATCAGTAGACTCGTCGGGGTTTCGTTTAAAATCTTCGGTTGGTGTGCCGGTTCCAACGTGTGGTCCTGAATCATCCGCGTATACCAAGCCAGGCGTTGAATCCCATGTGAGGAAATCCCCCGTAAGTCCGCGTCCACTAAGGTGTCAGCTAGTAACGCCCCATCCTTAGCACTAAACTGTTGCGCTTTAAACACCGCTTCCAAAAATTGTCGTTCTGCTTCCGCACTAATTCGCATATGATGTCATCCTCCATAATTAAGGCCGCATACCAGATGAGTTGCCGGTCGTTTTTATACCGACTATTATCCGGTTGTTAATTAAGAATTTCAAGAGAATATGTAAATATAATTAAATTAAAATGTGAGCCAGTTTCATTTTAACAACTTTTTGATTTTTCCTCATCACTCATTTTGTTATTTAACTAACCTTCTGCTCGTGAACAATCTCTCCGGGGTCCCATGCTATAGTATGACTAAACAACGCTTGGGGGGCGAGGTTATGCGAAAGAAATACTATTGGGGTTTAGGCTGGTTGACACTAGTTGCAATCATCACGCTAGCAGTCACGTCCGCTGACGCTAGCCGGGTCCGGTCTGTTCTACCGACCCCGTTTAATCCGAGTCGCACCACGTCAACGACCGCCGTTTTTTCACCCACGACCTTGAATCAAACGATTCAGCACTATCCGGACTTAGCACGACTCATTTCATCCGACTCACCGCTGTCCCCGGCTACCGCCACCGTTCAGCCGGGGTTGCAAACTACCCTGTCGCGTAACCTGCACAACGGTGCGTTAGTCACATCACCCAATATGATTCCACAAGGCATGACACTCGCCGGTCGCTATCGCCTCATCACCGCGTACGATGCCACTGGTCAAACGCAATCAGTGATTTACGTTCAAAATCGTCGCACCAACCGCTTGGAAAACACGGTCCTATTACGCGGTAAACCACACGTTGGTGGTATCGCGTACGACCCGCGTCACCGCCGGATCTGGCTATGCAGTCATCGTCGTAATCACGGTCTTATCGCCAGTCTGCCATTAGCCACCGTCCACCGCTTTAATCCAGTGACGATGCGGGCCGTACATTACCAACAACGCTGGCTACTGCCGAACTTATCGAACGCTTCGATGCTGACGTATCATCACCAGGCGCTGTACGTTGGGCAATTCAAATCTGGCCACCCCACCCTGATGGCCCGTTTTCCATTAAACACGGCTGGTCACCCGATTGCCGCAGTACCAACCGCAAATTCAAATCCAACGCACACACACCGATTGCAACGTGCTGTCAGCGACTGGCAAAGCAATTTACCTGCCAACCTCCAAGGCATCACGTTTTATCGTCAGTACGCCTTATGCTCACAATCATACGGTCAGCACGCATCAAAATTAGTCATACTCAAAATGGCCGCCGCTTCAGCAGTGCCAGCCCCGACCGTCATAGCCACGTATCGGTTACCACCGCAGCTGGAACAAATCACCGTTCACGGTCATCGGTTGCACTTGCTGTATGAAACCGGGGCCGCAGCATATCGCCAGCAACAACCCGACGCCATCGACCGCGTTTTGACGATCAGTTTGTCGCGACTCCTCGACTAGCTTCAGCCGTCGCATAGCCTGTTTCGGCAAGCATTGCCACTTTTCGTTTGCCACAACAGTTCGTGCACAACACCTGTGAGACTTTCAGAAATAACCGATTCATTTTCATGATAAATCCCACACGCCACCGTAAATAAGCGTACAATGTAACGGTAAGACTATTTAAGGGAGAACGCATATGTATCAGTTATTAACAGATTCAACCGTTGATTTACCATATCAACTGCTTCAGGACAATGACGTGCACTTTGTGTCCATGAACGTCACCATTAATAACCAGGAATACGTGGATGATCTGGGACACCATTTTAATTTAGACCAGTTCTATCAACAGATCGGTAACGGCGTCATGCCCTCGACCGCCCAAATCAATATCGGCCAGTTTGTCGAATTCTTCAAACCGTACGTCCAAGCTGGAACGCCAATCCTGTACCTCGGCTTTTCATCCGGCTTGAGCGGGACGTTTAACAACGCTGAGCAAGCCAAAACAATGCTCCTGCAAGACTACCCGGACGCGGAAATCTATCTGGTCGACTCCTTAGCGGCTTGCTGCGGTGAGGGGTTGATGCTCCTCGACGCCATCGATAAACGCAACGCTGGGATGCCAATTGACGAACTCGCAGCCTGGCTGACGGCCAACCGTCTATACTATCATCAGTGGTTCACGGTCGATGATCTCAACTACCTGTATCACGGTGGGCGCGTGTCCCGGACATCGGCCACAGTTGGTTCATTACTACAAATCAAGCCGGTGATGGATGTCGATCCCCAAGGCCATTTGCGCCCAGTTCAAAAAGTGCGTTCACGGCGTCGTTCATTATCAGCCCTCGTGAAAAACACGCTGGCTGATTGTCGTAATCAGGACGACCCGCGCATTATTGTCGCAACTAGCGATGCCGATGATGCGGCACAAACAGTTCGTGACCAGATCCTAGCCAAACTTCCGAACGCCGAAATCATTCTCGCCAACATCGGACCGACCATTACGAGTCACACTGGCCTGGGTTGTGTCGCCGTCTTCTCATTTGGAAAAACTAAACGTCAATAAATTAAAAATCACGTTCGGCTCGATCCAACAGTTGTGTTGGTGGGTGAACGTGATTTTTTAGTTCGGATGCAAGTGCAATGCCGTGCAGTTAGGCGACTGAGCGACGGGTGATTTCAAATGATGCTGCTGCCGGCGCACTCGTTTGGAATTTTGCAGGGCATAAATTTCAGGACAACATAACGTTGCTTGTAAACCATTCAGCCATAATTGCTATTCTAGTCCGGCGACTTGACGTTGCTTCTTGTTAGCCTGTTGGGCCACGTAATGAAGTACCGTTTTATATTCCTGACGCGTCGCTTGTTGGGAAAATAACGCAAAATCATGATTATATTTTGCCATAATGGCATCGACTTCTTTTTTTTCAATCATTTAAACGGGCCTCCAATTCAGTTTTACTAAACAAAGTGGGCAGAATCAGGTCAATATTTTCAACATCTTCCATGATATCCTCAATATTATCTTGATAATTTTTCAGGATTAAAGATAATTCAATGTTGTCGCCAAACAAACGCTTGGCTTCCGCGACATTGGTTTGAGACTTGTCATAAGCATTGATGAACCGCTCTTTAGGGACAACCTGGCCGGCTTTAATCGCGCGAGCTTTAGTGAAATCCCAGGCAACCACTGGATCTTGATTGACAAAATAGATGGTCGTGTCATAATCATGATCTAACGCGCGCTGAATATTCATGGTGGCACGCGAGAAAGCAAACGTCCCATCAAGGATAAATGAATAGTGTTTTTTAATCAGGCGTGTGAAACACCAGTCCACTAACCAGGCTGATCCGCGCTGAAAATCGGCAGCGTTCTGACCAGTATACCCAGGAAAATATTGTCTGAACCAATCCGCATCCAATCGCACTAGTCCGGTGCCAAGTTTCACAAATTCTTCAGCGACTTCCGTCTTCCCCACTCCAGGTGTACCCGCCATAAAAATCGCTTGTTGCCGCTGATTGACAGGACTATCTTTAACGAGCATCTCCCAAAATTCTAGTTTGTGTTGTTTGGCATAGCTTAGTGATTCATCGCCCATCGGTCTGTCCCTCCTCCAAAATTAACGTTCTTAATTCATTTCAACAGTCCTATATCCTCAATAATCGCTTATCGTCGTCACTCATTGACAGAACGGCCGTAGAAATTTTATACTGCCACTTTCCAGCGGTACTGGTGCATTGGGCCCTGCGACCATGTCTGTTCATTGGTCAGAATGATTAATAATGATATTTCAAGGACGAGATTATACTATCCACCACTATGATCATTGAACTGTGCGGCGCCACGATTAATCTCAGCGCGCGTTTTTTCACTCGATAACAGATACATCGTTTCTTGCATGGCATCGTAATCGCGTTTTCCGATAACCACTATTGCATTCTCAGGCTGTTTCGTCGTTACCAGCAGCGGATCAGAATCATGATTAACTTGTTTCATGTAAGTACTGAGATTCCGTTGAAACTGGTTGTATGGAACCGCACGCATGACATTCACCCTTTCTCTAACTTTAATTAGACAATTTTACGTACAGGTATGCAAGCTTTTGCGAATACGACTTGATTGTTAGCAAATAACTATTGATCGCGCAGTTTTAAACATGATGATGTGGAGCATCGCACTAACTGCAGACACTATGTTTTTTTGATAAATAATTAGGTCCATCCTCAGAAAACACATTAAAAGTTGCATGTCTCCCTCCCACCCTATATACTATAAACATCATGAAACATAGTATATAGGGAGGCTTTCACAATCATGGATGATTTAAGGAGACTTGAACGTGATTTTCCAACATTTACTTTTAAAACTGCGCGAGAATACGGACTATCAAAAGATCAAATTCGGAAGTTATCAACCGATGGGGCTATCGAAAAGGTTGACCGTGGTATTTATGTTTTTCCCGGCTATCTACTTGATGAATTTAGCTTAATCAGTCAAAAATTCTCTCGTGGTATCTTGTCATTAGTTAGTGCCTTGATTATTTATGATTTAACTGATGAAATGCCGCTGCATTATGATGTGACTTTTCCACAAGGCTATCACCCAAGCTCGTCAGCTATCACCAAATACCATCTCAATGCGCGCTACCTTTCAAAGAATCGTTATTTACTTGACATCACAACCCGCCAAACCGAAAATGGCGGTACGGTTAATGTCTATTCTAAAGAGCGAACATTACTCGATGTTTGGGAATCAAAGCAACTCCAACCCTACATCAAAAATGATGCCCTACAAAGATATTTGGCCAGTTCACCTGCTGCAGCACAAATCAGAGCATTAACTGAGCTCAAAAACAACTTATATCCTAACAGTACGTTACTAAAAGTAATGGAGGTTTATCAACAATGACAGAAGTGGATAAAATTTTACCACAAATCAGCAAACGTGCTCGTGAACTAGGCTATAATATTCAACATTTTCAGAAACTATTTTTTCTAGAACATTTTTTAAAGCAGATTTCTGAATCTGATTATGGCCATTACTTTGTGCTTAAAGGTGGATTTGAAATTCAAAGTTTAGTTGGAATTGAAAACAGGATGACTCAGGATTTAGATGCAATCTATATTGGGCCAACTTTACAACCAAATCGATTAAAAACCATCCTCAATGAAGTTTTTGAAAAATCCGATGATTATATCGGCTTTAGCATTAAGTCAATCGTGCAAAAACAACTTGATGATGATTATCCTGGAATTCGGGTTACTTTATTAGCCAAAATGGGTAAAAGCAAAATCAACGTCAAATTAGATATTTCCAAAGGTAACCACTACGAAACAATTCCAATCACGTTTAACCATAAAAGTATTTTAAATAGTGATGAATCATTTAAAATTTATGCCATTCCAGTCGAAAAAATATTAGCGGATAAATTATCTGCGTTTCTAAATCATGGTATGCTAAACACTCGAGCTAAAGATTTATTCGACGTTTACTCATTATCGATACTCTATCAACAGGATATCCAGCAAACACTTCTAACAAAAGAATTTTTCAAGAGTGCTGCATTTGACCACATTCCAACGAAAACCGTTGAGAATCGCGTTTCTGAAATTAATGCCCTATCTAATTCTGAAAGTCTATGCACTTCATGGCAACAATACCGCCGACAATACGACTATGCAAAGGAACTTGACTATACCACAGTACTTGAAACACTTCTCAATCTAACCAAGAAAATTAAAGATTAGTATCAAGATTCAAAAGACTTACCACATCACGTTCCTAGCCATCAAGCGCTTGCCTTGTTACACTATATCCTGCCATTATTTGATATTTTCGCCAAAAAAAGCACCCGTCCGCAGACAGGTGCTTTCTCATATAGCCAGAAAATGTTGTTATACCAACGTTTTTGGATAATATTAACGTTTTGAGAATTGTGAAGCTTTCCGGGCTTTCTTCAAACCTGGCTTCTTACGTTCCTTCATACGAGCATCACGAGTTAAGAGACCCGCGCGCTTCAAAGGAGTACGGAAATCTGGGTCAACTTCGAGCAAAGCACGAGCGATCCCATGACGAGTTGCGCCGGCTTGACCATGGAAGCCACCACCATTAACGTTAACTAAAACATCATATTGATCAGTTGTTTCAGTTACTTCGAATGGTTGTAACAATTCCTTGCGAATATCTGCAAATGGAATGTAATCTTCAACAGATTTGTCATTCATAACAATTTTACCAGTACCTGGTACTAAGCGTACGCGGGCTACTGAATCTTTACGACGGCCTGTGCCGCGATATTGTACTTGAGCCAATGTAGTTTCCTCCTTAGATTAAGTTAGTGATGTCCAAAACTTCAGGCTTTTGCGCTTGTTGCGTATGTTCTGCACCAGCATAAACATGCAACTTCAAGCCCATCTTGTGGCCTAAAGAGTTGTGAGGAAGCATACCCTTAACTGAAGTTTCAATCAATTTAGTAGGTTCCTTTGCTAAGAAGTCACCGGCAGTCCGTTCCTTTAAACCACCAGCATAAGCAGTATGATGATAATAAATCTTCCGTTCTGCTTTCTTCCCAGTTAAAGCGACCTTGCTTGCATTAATAACGATAACGTTATCACCAGTATCCACGTTAGGGGTAAAGGTAGGTTTGTTCTTACCACGCAAGATTGATGCGACGACAGTTGAAAGACGACCCAAAGGTACATCGGTTGCATCAACTACATACCATTTACGATCAATTTCACCTGGTTTAGCCATATATGTTGTACGCACGTTGTGTTCCTCCATTTTCTGTGTTTGTTTGACACTCAATAAGATTTCCGGGGCTTATCGTGGGGCAAACAATACCAACGATTAGTTTACCTAACTTAGCCATAGAAGTCAATACTTAATCAAATCTGCTTGTAATTCATTTTGTTCATAATACACTTTTTTCATATAAAGTCCAGCCGCTGGTGCCGTTCCGCGGGCTTGTTCACGGTCCTTAGTCGCCAGCAAGGCCGGAATACAGTCGACTGCGCGGCGGCCTTGCCCGATTTCCATCAGGACGGCCACCATGATACGCACCTGGTTATATAAAAAGCCGCTGCCACAAAATTCGAATTGAATCTCATCTTCATCCGGTAGCGCCCACGCTTTGGCAGAATAAATCTCCCGTACGTGATCATGCGCTTGCGACCCAGATGCCACGAAGGTCGAAAAATCATGGCGTCCTTCTAGATCGCCAATCGCCTGTTGAATCCGCTCAATGTCGGCATGAAATTTGAAGTGTCCCGTATAGTGGCGTTTAAACGGGTCGACAAATTCATTCTGGTAGGCCCGATACCAGTAGCGCTTGCCAACGGTATCGTAGCGCGCATGAAAGTCCGGCGCCACGATTGACACGGCCTTGATAATCATGTCCGTGGGCAGCATACTGTTTAATCCCCGTCGGACCCCCTCTGGCTTGATTTCATATGGCAAGTCAAAATGTAGCGTTTGGCCAAAGGCGTGTACGCCGGCATCCGTCCGCCCAGCACCATAGATCACAATCGGTTCGGCCGGGTCCTTCGCCATTTTATTGACCGCCTTCGTCAGAACTTGTTCGACCGTCCGTTGGTGTGGTTGGCGTTGAAATCCTGCAAAATTAGTTCCGTCATACGCTAAAACAACTTTATAACGCGTCGTCACAGTATCCCTCCATCATTTAAAAACGTGGGCCGCCATCGTCTGACGCCCACGTTGAATTGACTTGTTTTAGGCTTGTAAAAAGACCAATACGACCGTTAATACCGCAAAGCTCACGGTCGCCCAAGTGTCACGAGCATGCCACTTGAGAATTCGATACTTGCTGCGGCCTTCGCCACCCTGATAACCACGGGCTTCCATGGCCGTAGCTAAATCTTCAGCCCGGTTGAATGAGCTGACAAATAGTGGAATCAATAGTGGCACGACGGCACGCATTTGTTGAAAAATATTGCCTTCACCGAAGTCGACACCACGCGCACGTTGGGCATTCATGATTTTCTCAGTTTCGTCCATCAATGTCGGCACGAAGCGTAGCGCAATTGAGAGCATCAGTGCCACTTCATAGACCGGAAACCGGACTGCCCGCAATGGCATCAGCAGATACTCGATGGCATCCGACAATTCCAGCGGTGGCGTCGTTAGCGTCAAGAGCGTGGACATGAAAATGATCAGCACGAACCGGAAGAAGATGTAGACCCCATTGACGAGTCCAAACTGGCTAATGGTGATAATGCCCCATTTGAAATAAACGTGGCCACCACTGGCACTGAATAGGATCTGCAAAATCACCGTGAACAAAATCAGCCAAATCAATGGTTTAACCCCATTGATGAAAAACGACCATTTGACACCTGACAAATAAATCGCAAACAGCGTAAAGGCAAACAACACCGCGTACGTCAGCCAATTATTGGCGATAAAAATGATCCCGATAAAGTAAAAACTCAGTAACAACTTGGCGCGCGGGTCCATGTGGTGGACCACTGACTCGCCGGGAATGTAGCGCCCAAAAATCAATTTATTCATCATGGGTCGCCACCCCCTTCGCTAAGGCGGCCGGTGGTAATTGTTGCATCAAATCGTGCGCAAATTCATCCTCCGTCAGTGGCAGCGTATCAAACTGCCAGCCTTGTGCTTGCAAAGTCCGAGCAAAGGCAGTCGTCTTCGGTAATCCTAATTGATGAGCCGTCAGCCATTCGGGGTCTTTAAAAATATCCCGTGGCGTGCCGGTCTTCACGATTTTTCCCTGGTCCATCACGATGACGTTATCCGCGTAATTGGCAACGTCGTCCATCTGATGGGTGACCAATACGACCGTCAAATTCCGCTCATGGCGCAGTTTGGCAAACATTTCCATCATATCCAAGCGTCCTTGGGGGTCCAAACCGGCAGTCGGTTCATCCAACACCAGCACCTGGGGCTGCATCGCTAAAACACCAGCAATCGCGACCCGTCGCATTTGGCCACCTGACAGGTCAAAAGGTGACCGCGACAATAGTGATTCATCTAAGCCAACCAAATCCAGCATTTCAGCGGCGGTTTTCAAGGCATCTGCCTCACTGACGCCAAAGTTCTGGGGGCCAAAGGCAATGTCTTTTTCAACCGTCTCTTCAAACAGCTGACTTTCTGGAAATTGAAAAACGATGCCCACGTGTTGCCGAAGTCGCTTCAAATCCTTGTTGCTGGTAGTTGGTGTAATCACTCGTTCACCAATCGTCACGGTCCCACTAGTGGGTTTCAGTAAGGCATTCAAATGTTGCAGCAAGGTCGACTTGCCGCTACCGGTATGCCCAATCAGTGCCGTATACGAACCGGTGGGAATCGTCACGTTGATGTCACTTAGCGCCTTAGTTTCGAACGGCGTACCCGGTTGGTAAGTAAAATCTACTTGTTTGAACGTAATTGCCATAACCAGTCCGCCATTCCTTTCTCTGTTAAATAATTGGTGGGCACTTGTAAGCCTTGACGTTTCAATGCCGCTTTTAGCCGTTCCGCGTACGGCATATCGAGTCCCATTTTGATCAATGCTTCACCGTGTTGGAAGATTTCAGCGGGCGTGCCTTCTTCCTTCAATTGGCCGTCATTGATAACCAGCACGCGGTTGGCACTTGCCGCCTCGTCAATATCATGTGTGATCGATAGCACGGTCAATTCCGAATTGGCCTTCATCTCGCGAATCGTTGCCAGAACTTCTTGCCGTCCGCGGGGATCCAACATCGAAGTGGCTTCGTCCAGAATCAAAATCTGTGGTCGCGCCGCAATCATCCCAGCCAGTGCCACCCGTTGTTTTTGACCACCAGACAGCCGGGCCGGTTCCCGGGTCGCGAAGTCTTGCATATTGACTTGAGTCAGCGCCGTTTTGACACGGGTCAGCATCTCTGGGCGTGGAATCCCTTGATTTTCCAAGCTAAAGGCAACATCGTCTTCCACCGTCGCCCCCACGAACTGGTTATCCGGGTTTTGGAAGACCATCCCGATTTCTTTACGAATATCCCAGACGGTGTCTTCAGATAACACTTGCCCGTCGATTTTAATCGTACCCGCTGCTGGTGCGAGTAAGCCGTTCAGGTTCTTAGCCAGTGTCGACTTACCTGAACCGTTATGGCCGACAATGGCGACCCACTCACCCGGCATGACTGTAAATGAAATATCATGTAACGTTAACTGGTCCGCTGCCTGTTGCGGGTAGCGATAATCTAAATGTTGAACGTCAATAATCGGATTCACCATTGTCCCTCATTTCCTTAAAATTCATGGTTATTATCATACCATATCTCACGCGCGTTGGTTTAAGCAAACCTCACACAGACCTACTTTAAATCACTCGTCGGACCAAATTTATAGCCGTCATCGCCAAATAGCGTGAATTTCTTCTTCAGATTATCAGAAACGTACACCTTCTTGTCCTTGGTAATAAAAATAGCGCCGATTCCTTGGTCTGCTTTACTATTGATGTACTTCATGCCGCTGCGCAAGCCTTTATCAAACGTGGCCGTCGACAGCGCATCGCCATCAACTGACTTTTTCGAAATGATCGAGACACCCATCAAGTTATTCTGATAAGGCGCACCGGTTTGCGGATCCATCAAATGGCTGTAAACTTTACCATTCTTTTTCAGGTAACGCTCGTAAATACCGGAAGTCACGATCGACATATTCTTAGCCGGTAACGAGCCAATCGCCGTGCCCCGTGATGCTTTCGGGTCTTGAATGCCGACCGTCCAATTGCCAGACTTAGTGCCCTTTGGACTGTCACCTAAGACATAAATATTACCCCCAAGGTCAATAATAGCCGTAGAAACGCCGTGGTCCAGCAAGTAAGTCTTCACTTGATCAGTCATGTAGCCTTTCGCAATGCCGCCCAAGTCAAGCTGCATCCCCTTTTTCTTCAGGTAAACCGTCCGTTTTTTATCGTTCAATTTAACTTGGCGATAGTCGACCAGTTTGACGTTGGTCGCAATTTCTTGTTTCGTCGGCACCTTCGCATCGGAAAAACCGATGTGCCAGAGCGACGTGATTGGTCCAATGGCTAAATCAAAGGATTCATCCGAATTTTCACTGTAGTAATAGGCTGCTTTGATCATCGGATAGATGTCCTTGCTAACGGTGACCGGGTGCTTACCAGCAGCCGCGTTGATTTTGTCGATTTCGGACCCTTTTTGATTGACCGTAATCTTTTTAGCTTCAGATTTCAGCAACTTAAAAGCACCGTCCAAAACCTTGTCTTTCCCTTTATTATAAATCCGTAGCGTCACCACGGTCCCCATCATGAACTGGGTATCTTCGATCGGTGTCTTGATCACCTTGGTTGGCTTCGGCCGACTGCTAGCGTTTTTTTGTTTACTGGAAGTGATTCCACAAGCAGACAGCGGTAAAATCAGTACCGCAATTAACCCAATTTGAATCCATTTTTTTAGCTTCATGCCCAATACTTCCCCTAGTTTATAATTTCAATCGTCATTATACCAAAAATTGTCCTAACATTTATACCAAAATTGACGCCATCCGGTGATGCTGATACAGTCGCTGCGACCCTTTTTAAGGCCAAAACGAGTTCTGCCTTCACCAGCTATGTCGTCTGATTTCGCTTAAGTAAAACAAAAGGCCCTCAGCATGCGCCTCAGGCCTCAAAAATTTAATCGTTAACTTGCTTATTCAGAGAAAATCATGTTGTCAACCGTGATCGTGTTAGTGTCACCCTTTTGTGCGGCATTTTGTAATTGTTCCGCATAAAGAATGAAGGTGCTGGATGATTCAGTCGCACCCGTCACAACGTCAACCTTAGTTGGATCACTGCTCTTGACCAAGGACTTGTTCAAAGCTGGTTGATAAGTCTTAGGATTGGTCTTAGCAACCTTCTTCATCTGCTTGTTGTAAGCAGCATCGTCAACTTTGGACTTGCCGTTCTTATTAACTTGGTTATATTCAGACTTAGTAATCTTGTTGTCCTTGACCGTGATGGCAAAGGTAACTTTATAACCATGTGAGTAGTTCTTTTCGTTCAGCTTGTAAGTGCCATCCTTCATCTTAGCGCCATTGTCGATCTTGATGGTAGACTTGTTACCCGCTTGCGCAGCTTGAACGAGTTGTTGCGTGTAGTTTTGGAACGTCTTGGAAGATTCCGTAGCACCCGTAACAACGTCGATGGAACCAACGTTACCAGTTGCAGCGGAGCCGGTCAACGTCTTGTTCAACTTAGGCATGTAAGTCTTAGGGTTGGTACCGGCGATCTTCTTCATTTGCTTGTTATATGAAGTATCGTCAACCTTGGACTTGCCGTTCTTGTTCACTTGGTCATAACTGGACTTTGTGATTTTCCCCTTATTGTTGACGGTGATGCTCATCTTAGTGCGGTAGCCATGTGAATAGTTTTGTTCTTCGAGCGCGTAAGTACCCGCTTTCATTTTGCTGCCGGCGGTTAATTTAGCAACCTTCGTTGTCTTAGCTGAAGAACTTGAAGAAGATTTCTTCGATGAACTTGAGCTTGAACTAGAAGAGCTGCTACCACAACCTGCTAAAGCTAATGCGGAGATTGCCACAACCAAGGCACCCGTAATAACTGATTTGATTTTCATGATATCCCACTCCTAACCTTTTTTGTATGAAAATTCACATTAATCTTAACGTTTTACCTGCAAATAGTCAATCCTATTTCATTAAATAAATGATATTTAGTCCCAGTATTGACGCATTTGGTAACGTTTTAGGTCATAACTATCATACCACTTTTTCTGGGTTCCATATAATGTGATTTATTATTCATTCTATCCCATAATCCATAGACAACCGCTTACATTATCGTTATAATTGTTAGTGGAATTATCTTTTTACACTATTTATTCAAGGGAGTTGTTACGCAATGGCAAAGAAAAATATTGTCGTTGTCGGTGCGGGGTTTGCTGGCGTTTACGCAACCAAAAAACTGTCCAAGCATTTTAAGAAAAATCCGGACGTTGAGATTACGTTAATTGACCGACATTCATACTTCACGTATATGACTGAATTACATGAAGTTGCCACGGAACGGGTGGAACCTGAGCATATTCAATATGATTTGCAACGGTTGTTCGCACGACGCAAAAATGTCCGTTTAGTTACGGATACGGTTACCGGCATTGATAAGGATGCCCAAACGGTCACAACTGAGCATGGGAGTTATCAATATGACCAACTGCTCATTAGTCTTGGTGGTGAATCCAATGATTTCGGTACGCCAGGGGTTAAGGAACACGGCTTTGAATTGTGGTCCTTCGAACAAGCGATGGCTTTGCGGTCACATTTATCAGCAATTATTCGGCGGGGCGCGGCAGAACTCGACCCTGCAAAACGCAAAGCGATGTTGACGTTCACCGTCTGTGGTTCTGGATTCACGGGGTCCGAACTAATTGGTGAACTGATTGAATATCGGGACGTCTTAGCACGGGACAACAAGCTCGACCCGAGAGAGATCACCTTACAATTAGTGGAAGCCGCCCCAACCATCATCAACATGCTCAATCGGACGCAAGCTGGTAAGGCTGAAACCTACATGAAGAAGCATGGTGTGGATATCATGACCAACTCCATGATTACGGAAGTCTTCGAAGACCACGTCAACTTAAAGGGCAAAGATCCGATTCAGACTTATACGTTGATCTGGACAGCCGGTGTGCGGGCCAACAGTATTGTCAAGAAGTTCGGTATCGAAACCAATCCACGGGGTGGTCGGCTGGTCGCCAACGAATTCATGCAAGCTAAGGACAGCGATAACATCTTCTTAGCTGGTGATTCGACGAGTTACCAAGAACCTGGCCAACCACGCCCAGTCCCACAAATCGTTCAAGGGGCTGAAGAAACTGCGGCTAAAGCGGTCGAAGGTATCATCAAGAACGTCGACAAGACCGATGTAACGATCAAGCCATTCAAAGGCGCTTATCAAGCATCCGTTGACTCGATTGGTTCTAAGTACGCCGTGGCTCAAGTCCTCGGCAAGTGGAACGTTTCAGGCTTTATTGCCGTTCTATTGAAGCACGCGATCAACTGGTTGTATTATGTTCAGATTTTCTCTGGCTACTACCTATTCCAGTACTTCATGCACGAATTCTTCCGGACACGCAACAACCGGAACGTCTTCCGTGGCTGGGTCTCACGTGCTGGTAACGTCCTCTGGAGTGTGCCATTACGGTTCTTCTACGGCGCAATGTGGTTGTGGGATTGCTGGACAAAAGTCCAGGGTTCTGAATCGTGGTTCACGGACAAGTTACGTTTACCGTTTGCCTGGCTACAAGCCGCCGCAACTAGTGGCGCTTCCGAAGCAACTAAGGCGGCTGCAACCAGTGGGGCCTCAGAAGCGGCTTCATCGACTGCCACAGCGGCTAAGGGTGTCTTCAGTCTTTCCTATATGTATGGTAAGGAACCACTGATGGTCTTTGATAAAATGCCACACTGGTTCGAATCAATCACCAAGTTCTTCGTACCAAACATGCAAATGGCGCTCTTCTTCCAGAAGTTTATGACCTGTGTCGAAATCGTCATCGCCCTTTGCATCTTCTTCGGACTATTTACTTGGTTTGCCAATGCAGTCACCATCGGCTTAGTCGTTGTCTTCTGCTTATCTGGCATGTTCTACTGGGTCAACATCTGGATGGTCTTCGTCGCACTCGCTTTGATGAACGGGTCTGGTCGGACATTTGGTTTGGACTACTGGGTCGTTCCGTGGATGCAAAAGCACCTCGGGCACTGGTGGTACGGCAATGTTCGTTCCCATTACGACGGTGTTAAAACCCGCTAGATGCGTTATAATTAATTAAATCCTTTCCCGATGGTTCGAGGGTGATTATTTTCCCTTGAACCATTTTTTACGTGACTGATTGGAGGGTTGACGATGCGTAAATTACGGGCAATGATTCGAACGTTCAAGCGCTACGGGGATATGATCAAACCGTTTGATATCATTATTATTGTTGCGTTGATTATCCTATCGTTCACCCCACTAGCGATTTTTTCATATCAGCAAAAACAGCAGGCCGACCGCGCAACCTTAGTCGCCAAAAAGCAAAAAAGGACCAAGCAGCAAGCGACATATACCGCCGTCGTTTCACACGATGGTACGGTCCTCAAGCGCGTCAATATTACGAAGCTGAAACGGACGACGACCTTCACGTATCGTGACAGTCATGGTCATTACAACACCATCACTTTTGCCCCCAAGCGGGTCGCCATCACGAAGGCCAACTGTTCTGATCAAGTTTGTGTGCGCCGGGGATGGATTCATAAACCTGGCCAGACGATCGTTTGTTTGCCACACAAACTCTTGATCGAGATCAAGTCCAGCAATGGTCACGTCAAATCAGGTGGCAACGGGCTAGTTACGGAGTAAAGCATGCATAATTCATTTGAACAATCGAATAAAACTCATCGCAATATTTATATTGCACTGCTCGTCGCCCAGGGGGTCATTATTGGGATTCTGGAACGGATGATTCCCTTCCCGTTTGCCTTCGCGCCGGGTGCCAAACTGGGACTGGCTAACCTCATTACGATCGTCGCCATCTACACGCTTTCGTTACGAGATGTCATCACCCTGACTTGGTTACGGCTGATTTTAACGGCCCTGATTGGCGGCACCCTGTCGACCTTTCTGTATAGCTTTGGCGGCGCGTTTCTCAGCTTGTTTGCGATGCTAGCCGTGAAACAACTGGGGCCACGACGCGTAAGCATCATCGGTATTTCAGCGACCGGGGGCGTCATGCATAACGTGGGCCAACTGCTCGTCGCAAGTCTCATCGCGCAGACTTGGACGGTGATGCTATACTTGCCGATACTATCGATTATCGGCTTGGCAGCTGGTATCGCACTGGGTATCGCAGCCAATTACTTGTTCACGCACGTGACGACGCTTCGTTATCTCAGATTCAATCGAGAACACCTCTCAGGTCAAAAAAAGGAGTAACATTTTATGCCATCGACAACGCAATTACATCCAATTTGGCGTGATTATCCGGCGCTGCAGCCTGAATTGCAAGACGTCATGCAACTGATGACGACGAACATCAACATCCCGGATAAAGCCATCAATGACGCCATTTTGGCAATGATTCATGGGGGTGGTAAGCTTCTCAGGCCAGCTTACTGTCTCCTATTCTCACAATTCAAGACGACCGACCGTCAACGCATGGTTGCACTCGCCGCCTCACTAGAGACATTGCATACCGCCACACTGATCCATGATGACATTGTGGATGATGCAGCGCTGCGGCGACACCATGTCACGATTCAAAAACAGTTCGGTAAGGATACGGCCGTGTACGCGGGTGATTACCTGTTCGTGGTCGTCTTTAAAATCCTAGCGCACTACTCGAGTAGCTTTAAGAGTATTCAGCTTAACTCGGAAAACATGGAAAAGATTCTGATGGGCGAGGTCCAACAAAAGGATCGCCACTATCACGTTGACATTACTATGGCGGAATACCTGCAACAGATTCAAGGTAAGACGGCGGAACTGTTCGCATTGAGCTGTTTCTTAGGCGCCTATGAATCTGGTCAAAGTCAGCGGTTCGCACAGCGGGCCCGCCAAGCAGGACTTGCAATCGGGATGGCCTTTCAGATCTTAGATGACATTTTGGATTACCAAGAAAGTCCAGCTGAGACGGGTAAGCCAATTCTCGAAGACGTCGCTGAGGGCGTGTATACATCGCCTTTGATCTATGCCCTCCAGACAGACGCCAAGGCCGATTTATTGCCGTTAATGAGCTTACAAGGGACAATCACGCCTGCTCAACGCCAACGAGTCCAGCAACTGGTCATTGATGCTGGTGGCGTAAAACGTGCACAGGAATTAGCGACTAAGTACACGCAGGAGGCCCTCACCCTACTAGAAAAACTCCCTGATCAGCCAGCCAGAACTGACCTGATCAACTTAACGCGGCAACTGCTGAATCGCCATAATTAGCCCCCAATACGGCTGTCGTAAGCATTCAGCGCTGGCACTGATCTGAGGGCCAATTCAACTTCAGCTTCAGCACTTCGACTTGCAATGCTAGTAACATAGCGTTACGTCCCAGGGCTAACTAAGCGTGACACGTTGGTAGCAGCACCGTCAATGTATCCTCGATTTATAGGCGGTCTCATGTCACCACTGAATCACATTGACAAAGACTGGCTCTTCACATCTTCATCTGTGCAAATCTCAAAATCGCCTTCTCAGGGTCTCATTCGAGACTGGAGAAGGCGATTTTTTCGTCGGATCAAAAAAGGCCGTTGACCCGGAAAGCATCCAGATCAACGGCCTTGTAACTAGCACCAAAAAAAATCACTTAGAACTGCGATATGCCATCTATGTCTAACCATAAACAACTTCCGAACTAGACTTAGTTGCTATTCTGCAAGCAACCACCATCATAGCGTCCGTCAATCATCAGTCCCAGTGATCCGTAAAACAATTTTAACTAGTCAACGAGTTCCAAGACAACCATTTGTGCACCGTCGCCACGACGAGGCATAGTCTTGTAAATTCGAGTGTAACCACCATTGCGGTCAGCGTATTGAGGACCTAAGTCACTAAATAGCTTTTGCAATGCAGTTTGTACAGCCACGTTGTCGCCATCTTCTTTAACATCGGCAACGACGTCACGCATGAACGTAGCGGCCTTACGACGGGCGCTTAAATCACCCTTCTTAGCCAATGAAATCATCTTGTCAGCAGTTGAACGAACTTCCTTGGCACGGGCTTCGGTCGTTTCGATCTTGCCGTTAACGATCAATGACGTGGTCAAATCACGTAATAATGCACGACGTTGTGAACTTGTACGTTGTAATTTACGGTAACTCATGAACGGATATCCTCCCTTGTATTAGTCTTCTTTGCGTAATGATAACCCAAGGTCAGCTAATTTTGCTTTAACTTCCTCGAGTGACTTGCGTCCAAGGTTGCGAACCTTCATCATATCAGCTTCAGTTTTGTTAGTTAATTCTTGGACCGTGTTGATACCAGCACGCTTCAAGCAATTGTATGAACGGACGGAGAGATCTAACTCTTCAATCGTCATTTCTAACATCTTTTCCTTATGCGTTTCTTCCTTCTCGACCATCACATCAGTGTTTTTAGCTTCATCAGTGAGATTTACGAAGATTGAAAGGTGATCAGTCAGGATTTTGGCTGATAGACTAATGGCTTCACTTGGAGTGATTGAACCATTTGTCCAAACGTCTAAGGTTAACTTATCGAAATCATCACGTTGACCAACCCGAGTCGTTTCAACTTGGTAGTTGACACGTTCGATTGGAGAATACAATGAATCAACAGCTAAAACGCCAATTGGCATGTCATCTTCACGATGTTTGTTATCCTCAGCGGAAACATAACCACGACCAGTATTTGCGGTCATACGCATATGGAAGTGTGCCCCGTCTGCTACAGTACAAATTGGCAAGTCAGGATTTAAGACTTCTACATCAGCATCGCCAATGATATCACCGGCAGTCACGTTTGCAGGTCCCTTAACGTCGATTTCCAACGTCTTGGTTTCGTCTGATTCTAACTTAAGTGCAATCTTCTTAACATTCAAGATAATTGCCGTAACGTCTTCCGTTACGCCTTCTACCGTTGAAAATTCATGAAGAACACCATCAATTTGAATACTAGTAACAGCAGCGCCAGGTAAAGAAGAAAGAAGAATCCGACGAAGTGAATTCCCTAAAGTTGTACCATAACCGCGTTCAAGCGGTTCTACAACAAACTTACCATAGTTGTCGTTTTCATCAATTTTATGAATGTTAGGTTTTTCAAATTCAATCATTCTTATCTTTTACCCCTTTCAAAACGCGTGGTGTTTAGTAGTTGTGTGTACAAAATGAAGTTTGCCCTCAAAATGAACGTCACAGATTAAACACGACGACGCTTTGGAGGACGAGAACCATTGTGAGGCACTGGCGTAACATCGCGAATGGCGCTAACTTCCAAACCAGTAGCTTGTAAAGCACGGATAGCGGCTTCACGACCTGAACCAGGGCCCTTAACAGCGACTTCAACAGTCTTCATGCCATGTTCCATTGATGCCTTAGCAGCAGCTTCTGCGGCCATTTGAGCAGCAAAAGGTGTTGACTTACGGCTACCCTTGAAACCTAATGAACCAGCTGATGACCATGCAACGGCGTTCCCTTGCATGTCAGTGATCATAACAAGTGTATTGTTGAACGTTGAATGGATGTGAGCCACACCAGATTCAATGTTCTTCTTTACCCGACGACGACGGGTTGTCTTTCTAGTTGCCATAAAATTCGAAAACCTCCTTTATTATTATTTTTTACGTCCAGCGATGCTGACCTTTTTACCCTTACGAGTACGAGCGTTGTTCTTCGTGTGTTGACCACGAACTGGTAAACCACGACGATGACGCATACCACGGTATGAACCGATTTCTTGCAATAACTTGATGTTCATACTTACTTCACGGCGTAAGTCACCTTCAGTTTTGTAACCATCGACAACGGCACGGATCTTATCTTCCTGGTCAGGAGTTAAGTCACGTACACGAACGTCTTCTGAAACACCGGCTTCAGCAAGGATCTTCTGTGCAGAAGTGTTACCGATACCGTAGATGTAAGTCAAACCAATGACAATACGCTTGTCACGTGGTAAGTCAATTCCTTCAATACGAGCCATTAATATTTCACCTCCAACTTAATTAAATTATTTACCTTGGCGTTGCTTATGCTTTGGGTTAGCAGAGCAGATAATCATCACGCGGCCTTTACGACGAATAACTTTGCAGTGTTCGCACATTGGCTTTACAGATGGTCTTACTTTCATGAATTTTTACCTCCTATAAGGTACGTAGACCGAGCCTACTTGAAACGGTAGGTAATCCGGCCCTTAGTTAAATCATAAGGTGACATTTCAACTGTAACCTTGTCACCAGGCAAGATCCGAATGTAATGCATCCGAATTTTACCTGAAACGTGTGCCAAGATTTCAGCGCCGTTTTCAAGTTCAACCTTAAACATCGCATTAGGCAATGTTTCTTTAATGGTGCCTTGAATTTCGATGACGTCTTCCTTTGCCAAATACTGTCCCTCCTTATTCTCAGATTCCGTGCTGCCACGTATTTGGTCCTTTTATGAACCAGTCATTGTCTAATCATAACATTAAGAAAATATTAAATCAGTCAACGGCTAAACCTGAATAAGTTTATCACAACGGCCTTTGAAAAGCAAACGCCGAAGCTTAGGAACCCTGGTTTTAGAGGTTATCAAGAATGTGCTTGATATCTTTGTAGACATCATCAATGTCGCGATCACCGTCGACATTGTAGAGTAACTTCTCTTGACCGTAATAATCGATCAATGGCGTGTTCAACTTAACGTTGACATCCAAACGATTCTTAACGGTTGCAGGCTTGTCATCATCCCGTTGATAGAAATCATGACCACCACAGACGTCACAGGTTCCTTCTACCTTAGGCTTGTTGTACAACTTATGATAAGTTGCGCCACAAGTCCGGCAGATAAACCGTCCGGAAAGCCGTTCAACTAACACATCGGGTTCAACATGAATGTTGATGACCCCATCTAAAGGTTTGTTGAGCTTCTCGCCGATTTCTTTTAAAGCATGAGCTTGATCGATGTTACGTGGGTAACCATCTAATAGGAAACCATTTTTCGTATCCGCTTCGGCCAACCGGTCTGAGACGATGCCGTTAGTGACTTCGTCTGGAACCAGGTTACCAGCATCAATATACTTTTTGGCTTCCAAGCCCATCTTTGTTTCGTTCTTAATGGCTGCCCGGAAAATATCTCCAGTTGAGATATGTGGAATATCAAAATCTTCAAGAATTTTCTGAGCTTGGGTCCCTTTACCGGCACCAGGTAGTCCCATTAAAATCAGGTTCATTGTTGACATGTTTTTCCCTCCAGAATGCACAAATGTGCTGAGTCTCCCCAACACATTCGCTGATTAACGAATGAAACCGACATAGTCTCGTTTCATCATTAATCCTTTAATTTGACGAATTGTTTCAAGGGCAACCCCGACAACGATCAGTAAACTCGTCCCACCTAAACCAATGGATTCATCCAGACCCCAAATATCAGAAGCTAATAATGGAATCAATGAAATCAACCCAAGGTAAAGGGAACCGACCGTACTTAACCGCATTAACAATTTTGAAACCCAGTTTTGAGTATCTTTACCTGGCCAAACACCAGGAATATAGCTGCCTTGCTTTTGTAAGTTCTTAGAGAGCTTTTCAGGATTGACCTGAACAAACGCATAGAAGAACGTGAAGAGCACGATTAGAACGGTATAAAGTATCGCACCAGTCGTTGACTGCATATTGAAGATATTACTCAAAACGGTATACCAAGTTTCGTCACCATGACTGGATTGGAAACCAAGTAAAATCGTTTGGGGCGTTGCAATGAAGGAACTCGCGAAAATGACAGGAATAACCCCGGCAACGTTCACCTTTAATGGTAGGTAACTACTGTCAGGTGCACCAGCTGCACGTCGAGTATATTGAATTGGAATTCGGTCGTTCGCTTGTTCGACCCACGTTACAAACATAACGATAATCAACACAAGCAGCGCTAAACCGACAACAAACAACCCACTCTTCCACCAGTCGCTCTGTGAAACGTTAACGAACTGTTCTTGATAAATTTGATAAATCGAAGTTGGCATACGGGCGATGATCCCGGCGAAGATGATAATGGAAACCCCATTACCAATCCCACGATCCGTAATCATATCACCCATCCAAGTGGTCAACATTGCCCCACCAGTGAGGATAACCCCAATGGTCAGGTAAGTTGAAATGCTTGGATTATCAACCAGCTTAAGTTGACTCAATGAGTTAAACCCAGCTGTGATCCCAATCGATTGAACAAAGGCCAAGACGATCGTTAACCAACGCGTCGCTTGATTAAGCTTACGCCGACCAACTTCACCTTGTTTGCCCCATTCAACAAACTTCGGAACAATGTCCATTTGTAACAATTGAACGATGATTTGTGCAGTAATGTAAGGGGATACCCCCATAGCAAGGATGGAATAATTTGTTAAACCGCCACCACTGAATGTATTCAACATACTTATCAGCCCCGAAGATGCCACCGACTGAAGCGCCTGGGCATTGACTCCGGGAACTGTGATATAAGAGCCAAGACGAAATACAATCAAAACGCCCAATGTGAATAGAAGTTTATTCCGAATATCCTTTACTTTGAGAGCGTTCTTCATGGTAGTCAGCAAATTAGATCACCTCAGTTTTACCGCCAGCAGCTTCAATGGCTGCAACCGCCGTTGCAGAGAACTTGCTTGCCTTAACTGTTAACTTTTTGTTGAGTTTACCATTACCAAGAACTTTAACAGCAGAACTCTTCTTAACTAAGCCAGCTTCCTTTAATGATTCTGGTGTAACTTCGGCACCATCATCAAAACGGTTGAGGCCGTCAAGATTAACAACCGCATATTCTTTACGGTTAATGTTAGTAAATCCACGTTTAGGAATCCGACGGTACAATGGCATTTGGCCACCTTCGAAACCTACACGAACCTTACCACGCGCCTTTTGACCTTTTTGGCCACGACCAGAAGTCTTACCTTGGCCACTTGAGTCACCACGACCAATCCGACGACGTGAAAAACGTGAACCTTCACTAGGTGTTAATTCATGTAACTTCATTTAGTAGGCACCTCCTCTTTGAAAATTTGAATTACTTGATGATTTCGACATCGACTAAGTGTGCGATGTGGAAGATTTGACCGCGAGTAGCCGCGTCATCAGGTTTAATAACGGAACTGTTGATCCGGCCTAAACCTAATTCCTTAACGATTTTACGTTGCTTAGGAAGACGATGAGCAGCACTGCGTACTAAAGTGATCTTTAATTGAGCCATGTTGTTTGTCCTCCCTATTCAGCTAAATGTTCGGCTGAAACGCCACGTAAAGCAGCGACTTGTTCAGCAGTCTTTAAGCTCTTCAAGCCTTCGAACGTTGCACGAACAACGTTAACTGGCGTGTTTGAGCCTAATCGTTTACTAGTAACATCATCCACACCGGCTAATTCCATGACGGCACGAACGGCGCCACCAGCGGCAACACCAGAACCTTCAACGGCTGGCTTAAGCATGATGCGGCCACCACCGTAAACACCAAGTGCTTCATGAGGAATGGTGGTACCAACCATTGGTACAGTGATCAAGTTCTTTTTAGCAGCTTCGGAAGCTTTCCGAATTGCTTCTGGAACTTCTTGAGCCTTACCAGTACCGAAACCAACGTGTCCTTTGTGGTCCCCAACGATTACTAATGCAGCAAAACGTAAGCGACGACCACCCTTAACAACTTTGGTAATCCGGTTAATGGCAACAACATTATCGTCAAGATCTAATTTTGATGGATCAATGAAAGTCATATGGTATTATTCCTCCTTTGTTAGAATTTAAGTCCGTTTTCACGAGCGGCTTCAGCCAAAGCTTGAACCCGACCATGATATAAGTAACCGCCACGGTCGAAAACTACATCAGTAATTTTCTTTTCAGCAGCCCGTTTAGCAACAACTTCACCGACAGACGCAGCTTGTTCAGTTTTGTTGTTACCCTTAACTTCGCTATCTAAAGTTGAGGCACTTGCGAGCGTTACACCCTCTACATCATCAATAACTTGAGCGTAGATGTTTTTGTTTGAACGATAAACATTTAAGCGTGGGCGCTCAGCAGTACCAGAAATCTTACCGCGAACACGTGCGTGACGACGTTGACGTGTTTTGTTTTTATCTGGTTTGGAAATCACAATAGTCACCTCTATATATTAGTATGGACAGCTTTAAGCTGCATTATTTACCAGTCTTACCTTCCTTACGACGAACATATTCATCGACGTAACGAATCCCTTTACCTTTGTAAGGTTCAGGTGAACGAACGGCCCGAACTTCGGCAGCAAAGTCACCAACAGCTTGCTTACCAATACCAGAGATATTGATGTGCGTGTTGTCAGGAACTTCAATTGTCAAGTTTTCTGGCGTTTCGAATTCAACAGGATGTGAGTAACCAACGCTTAATACTAACTTCTTGCCTTGCAATTGGGCACGGTAACCAACACCGACCAATTGAAGGTTCTTAGTAAAGCCTTTAGTAACTCCTTCAACCATGTTGTTCACATTAGCACGGGTAGTACCGTGTAATGCCTTCATCTTGTAGTCATCTGATGGACGAGTGAATTTAACTTCGTTGCCTTCAACCGTCATCGTAATATCACTGGCAATGTTGCGCGTCAAAGTACCCTTAGGACCCTTAACCGTAACGACTTCACCAGCTTGTGATACTTCTACCCCAGCAGGTAGTTCAATTACTTTATAACCAATACGACTCACTTACTTGCACCTCCCGTCTTAATTAATGATTACCAAACGTAAGCTAATACTTCGCCACCAAGCTTCTTGGCGCGAGCTTCTTTATCAGTAATAACACCTTCTGAAGTTGAGATGATAGCAATCCCTAAACCGTTTAAAACCTTAGGAACAGCATCAGCCTTGACGTATGAACGTAAACCTGGCTTTGAAATACGCTTCAAGCCACTGATTACACGTTCGTTGTCCTTACCATACTTCAAGAAGACGCGGATGATGCCCTGTTTGTCATCATCGATATATTCAACGTCGCGAACAAAACCTTCATTCTTTAAAATTTCAGCAATGTTCCGTTTGATTTTTGATGCAGGAACTTCTAATGAATCGTGGCGTACCATGTTAGCGTTACGGATACGAGTCAAGAAATCTGCGATTGGATCAGTCATCATGAAAGTTTAACCTCCTTTAACTTGGGTTTATTTTTACCAGCTGGCCTTTTTCATACCAGGGATTTGACCTTTGTGGGCCAGGTCGCGTAAGCAGATACGGCACAAGTGGAATTTACGGTAAACTGAATGTGGACGACCACAACGTTCACAACGGGTGTAGTTTTGTACGTTAAACTTAGCACCGCGCTTTTGTTTAGCAATTTGTGATTTTTTAGCCAACTTCGATTAACCCCCTTCGGTTATTTAGCAAATGGCATGCCAAATTGAGTTAACAACTCACGTGATTCTTCATCACTATCAGCTGTCGTAACGATTACAATGTCTAAACCGCGAACACGGTTAACATTATCATAGTTGATTTCTGGGAAGATCAATTGTTCACGGACACCCAATGTGTAGTTACCGCGACCATCGAATGAACGAGTACTTACACCATGGAAGTCACGAACACGTGGTAATGAAACATTGATCAACTTGTCCAAGAAGTCATACATACGTTCACCACGTAAGTCAACCTTGGCACCGATTGCCATACCTTCACGAAGACGGAAACCAGCGATAGATTTCTTTGCCCGGGTAACCAATGGCTTTTGACCGGAGATCAAAGTTAATTCTTCAACTGCTTCGTCTAAGTTTTTAGCGTTGGTAACTGCATCACCAACACCCATGTTCAAAACGATTTTAGCCAGCTTTGGCACTTGCATTACTGAAGTGTAGTTGAACTTGTCAACTAATGCTGGGACGATTTCTTTTTCATATTGAGCTTTTAAACGGTTTTCCATGAAACTTGCTTCCTCCTTTCAGTCAGTCTTAGTTTTCTAAGTCTTTACCAGACTTTTTAGCGTAACGGACACGCTTGCCATCTTCACGACGAACACCTAAACGTGTAGGTTCGTTGGTTGATGGGTCAAGGAACATAACGTTTGAAGCATCGATTGGTGCTTCGATGTCCACGATACCGCCTTGTGGGTTAACGTTCGTTGGTTTTTGGTGTTTCTTGATCTTGTTAACACCTTCAACAACGATCCGGTTCTTGGCAGAGATAACCTTTTTAACAGTACCTTCTTGACCACGATCCTTACCGCTGATTACTCGAACTTTATCACCAGTTTTAATCAACATTAGGTTGCGCACCTCCTTATTTACGGTGTGTGACTAGAGTACTTCTGGCGCTAATGAAACGATACGCATGAAGTCTTTATCACGTAATTCACGAGCGACAGGGCCAAAGATACGAGTACCTTGTGGCGTCTTGTCATCACGAATAATAACTGCAGCATTTTCATCAAACTTGATGTATGAACCGTCAGCACGGTGAACACCAGACTTAGTCCGGACGATTACGGCTTTAACGACATCATGAGCTTTGACAACACCACCGGGTGTTGCTTGTTTGACCGTAGCAACAATGATATCACCGATGTTAGCAGTTTTCCGACCAGAGCCACCTAATACCTTAATAGTAAGGATTTCACGGGCACCGGAGTTGTCAGCAACTTTTAAACGACTTTCTTGTTGGATCACAGTAAGTGTCCTCCCTTCATGTAATTTTATTCAGCTAATAATCTAGATAATAACAGCTTTTTGAACAACTTCAATTAAGCGGAAACGCTTAGTAGCTGATAGAGGACGAGTTTCCATGATCTTGACGATATCGCCAATTTTGGCTTCATTCTTTTCATCATGAGCCTTGAATTTCTTTGAATAACGAACACGTTTGCCGTAAACTGGATGGTTCTTGTAAGTTTCGACAATAACAACGATGGTCTTGTCCATCTTGTCAGAAACAACGCGTCCTTGGATCACCTTACGGCTGTTACGAGTATCTTCACTCATTCGTGATTGCCTCCTTTATACTCTACTTGTTTAACTCTTGTTCACGCAACGCAGTTTTAATACGCGCAATGTTCTTACGAACTTGTTTTAAACGAGCGGTGTTTTCAAGCTGACCAGTGGCCAATTGAAAACGCAAGTTGAAAAGTTCGTCTTTGTAAGACTTTTCTTTTTCGAGCATTTCAGTAGTGGACAATGCCTTAATTTCCTTAGCCTTCATCTGATTCGCCACCTACTTCCTCGCGCTTAACAATCTTAGTTTTAACAGGTAACTTAGTTCCAGCCAAGCGTAAAGCTTCGCGTGCAACTTCTTCAGGGACACCGGCAACTTCAAACATAACCTTGTTACGTTTAACTGGTGCTACCCAACCTGCAGGAGTACCTTTCCCATTACCCATCCGGACACCAACACCTTTTTCAGTGTAGGACTTGTGAGGGAAAATCTTAATCCATACTTTACCGCCACGCTTCATGTAACGGTTCATAGCAACACGGGCAGCTTCAATCTGCCGGTTGCTGATCCAGTGTGATTCAAGGGTTTGTAAACCGTAATCACCAAAAGCAACTGTTTTACCGCCTTTAGCTTCACCGCGCATTTTACCACGGTGAACACGACGATACTTAACCCGTTTAGGTACCAGCATGTTTAGTTTCCTCCTTTAGCAGATTTCTTTTCTGGCAAGATTTCGCCACGGTAGATCCAGGTCTTAACACCTAACTTACCGTATGTGGTCCGTGCTTCGACCCATGAATAGTCGATATCGGCACGTAACGTATGCAATGGAACAGTACCATCTGAGTATGCTTCAACACGAGACATGTCGGCACCGTTTAAACGGCCAGCAACTTGTGTCTTAATACCCTTGGCACCGGAACGCATTGTACGTTGCATTGCGCCACGCATAGCACGACGGAAAGCAACCCGGCCTTCCAATTGACGCGCAATACTTTCACCAACTAATTTGGCATCCAAATCAGGCTTCTTGATTTCGATGATGTTGATGTGTACTCGCTTACCAGTTAAATTGTTTAATTCCTTACGAAGTGCTTCAACTTCAGAACCACCCTTACCAATAACCATCCCTGGTTTTGCGGTATGGATTGAAATGTTGACGCGGTTAGCCGCGCGTTCGATTTCAACGGTGGAGACGGAAGCGTCGGCAAGTCGTTGTTCGATATACTTACGGATGCGTAAATCTTCGTTCAAGTAGGCAGCAAAGTCTTTTTCAGCATACCATTTTGCTTCCCAGTCGCGAATGATTCCTACACGTAATCCGGTTGGATTTACTTTTTGACCCACGCGTTATCCCTCCTATTTTTCAGTAACTGTGATCGTAATGTGGCTAGTCCGCTTGTTGATTGGTGAAGCAGAACCCTTTGCCCGTGGACGGAACCGTTTTAAGGTTGGTCCTTCGTTAACAAAAGCTTCGCTTACAACCAAATCTTCACGATCTAAGTCAAAGTTATTTTCAGCGTTAGCAACAGCAGAAAGCAAAACCTTTTCTACTACTGGAGAAGCACCCCGTGGAGTGAACTTCAGGATTGCTAAAGCTTCGGCAACACTTTTACCTCTGATAAGATCGACAACTAGGCGGACCTTACGAGCGGCAATACGAACAGTTTTTGCAGTTGCACGTGCAGATGTTACTTGTTCAGCCATTCTTTATATCCTCCTAACTATTACTTCGTTTTCTTATCGTCAGTTCCATGACCATGGAACGTCCGTGTTGGTACAAATTCACCTAACTTATGACCAACCATGTCATCTTGGATGTAAACTGGGACATGCTTGCGACCATCATAAACAGCGATTGTGTACCCAATGAAACTTGGGAAAATTGTTGAACGACGTGACCACGTCTTGATGACAGATTTCTTGTCAGAATCAGATTGTGCATCGATTTTCTTTAATAAATGCGCATCTGCGAAAGGTCCCTTCTTTAAACTACGACCCATCGTGTGACCTCCTCTCGATAACTACAGTAAATTCAAATTTTATTAATGCTTGCCTGGACGACGACCACGAACGATAAGCTTGTTTGAACGAGCCTTCTTGTTCCGAGTCTTCTTACCAAGGGTCTTCTTACCCCATGGAGACATTGGTGATGGATGACCGATTGGCGCTTTACCTTCACCACCACCATGAGGGTGATCGTTAGGGTTCATTACAGAACCACGAACCGTTGGGCGTTTGCCTTGCCAACGTGAACGACCGGCTTTACCTGAGTTGATCAATTCATGTTGTTCATTACCAACAGTACCAACAGTGGCACGGCTAGTTAAAAGAACTAAACGAACTTCACCAGAAGACAAACGAACGATTGCGTACTTGCCTTCCTTACCAAGTAATTGAGCTGAAGTACCGGCTGAGCGAGCCAATTGGCCACCCTTACCAGGCTTCAATTCGATGTTGTGAATAACAGTACCAACAGGGATGTTAGTTAATGGTAATGCGTTACCAACCTTGATGTCGGCTTCGGCACCTGATTGTACTTGCATACCAACTTCCAAACCTTTTGGTGCTAAGATATATGATTTAACACCGTCAGCGTAAACTAATAATGCGATGTTTGCTGTCCGGTTAGGATCATATTCGATTGCCTTAACGGTTGCTGGAACTTCGTCCTTAATCCGCTTAAAGTCAACCAAACGGTATTGTTGCTTATGACCGCCGCCACGATGACGAACAGTAATGTGACCATAACTGTTACGACCGGCAGTGTGACTTTGTGAGTCTAATAATGACTTTTCTGGCTTCGTCTTAGTGATTTCTGAGAAATCAGAAGCAGTCATATTACGACGGCCGTTAGTGGTTGGTTTATACTTCTTAATACCCACTAGAGTTACCTCCTAAATTAGATTTATTGTTGATCGTCGTTGAACAACTTAATTTCGTTAGAATCAGAACTTAAGGTAACAATCGCCTTACGACGCTTCTTAGTGTAGCCGGCGTAACGACCTTGACGCTTAAGCTTCCCTTTAACGTTCATAACGTTAACTTTAACGACTTTGACATCGAAGATTTCTTCGATTGCTTTTTTAACTTGCGTTTTTGTCGCCTGTACGTTGACATCGAATGTATAGCGCTTGTCGTCCAAGTCAGCCATTGATGCTTCAGTAACGACAGGGCGTAAAATTACATCGCGTGCTTCCATTATGCGAGCGCCTCCTCTAATTGATCGAGGGCTTTTTGGGTAACGACTAATTTGTCACTATTAGCGACATCTAAGACGTTAACACCTTTGGCTTTTAGGATCTTAACATTTGGTAAGTTACGACCTGCCAAAGCAGCCTTTTCATTGTCCTCTTCAACCAAAACAAGAGTCTTGGTATCGACGTTGAGGTTGTTTAACACATTTACAAATTCCTTAGTCTTTGGTGCGTCGAAAGCTAAGCTATCAACTGCAACTAAGCTGTTGTCTAAGACCTTTTGTGAAAGGACAGACTTCAAAGCTAAGCGCATAACCTTCTTAGGTAATCTGTAACTGTATGAACGAGGGGTTGGTCCGAAGACAATCCCACCTTTACGCCATTGTGGTGAACGGATTGAACCTTGACGCGCACGACCAGTACCCTTTTGACGCCATGGTTTACGACCACCACCGCGACGAGCACTACGGTTCTTAACTGCGTGAGTTCCTTGACGCATTGATGCACGTTGCATCAAGATGGCATCAAAAACCACGTTTTCGTTTGGTTCAATACCAAACACAGCGTCGTTCAAAGTAACGTCACCATTTTGCGTACCGTCTTGTTTAAATAATGCTACGCTAGTCATGTATTATGTCCTCCTTCCTTATTTACTCTTAACTGATGTTTTAACTGTAACAAATGACTTGTTAGCGCCAGGGACATTCCCTTTAATTAATAAAACGTTGTTTTCAACGTCGGCACGAACAATTTGTAAGTTTTGCATCGTCCGTTGGCGATTACCCATCCGGCCTGGTAATTTCTTACCTTTGAAGACACGGTTGATAATAGCACCCATTGAACCAGGACGACGATGGTAACGAGAACCGTGAGCCATAGGTCCACGACTTTGGCCATCCTTATGGATATTACCTTGGTAACCATGACCTTTAGTGATACCCGTAACGTCTACGGCGTCGCCAGCTGCGAAAATATCCGCTTTGACTTCGTCACCTACTGTGTAATCTCCAAGCTCAACATTACGAATTTCACGAATGAAGCGCTTAGGAGTCGTTTTTGCTTTTGCTGCATGACCTTGAGCAGGTTTGTTCGTCAAGACTTCGCGTTTGTCGTCAACACCTAATTGGATTGCTTCGTAACCGTCGTTTTCAACAGTCTTAACTTGCAACACAACGTTAGGTTGAACTTCAACAACTGTAACGGGAACTAATTCGCCGCTTTCAGTGAAGACTTGCGTCATTCCTACCTTTTTCCCTAAGATTCCTTTAGTGGTCATGAGTACACCTCCAATTAATTGATTTTAGTTTTGTAAATTAAAGCTTGATTTCAATATCTACACCGCTAGGCAAGTCTAACTTCATTAATGAGTCGACCGTCTTAGGCGTTGGGTTAACGATATCGATTAACCGCTTGTGAGTCCGCATTTCGAATTGTTCACGTGAGTCCTTAAACTTATGTGGTGAACGTAGAACGGTATAAATAGTCCGTTCAGTAGGCAATGGAATTGGACCTGAAATAGTAGCACCAGTTCTCTTTGCCGTTTCGACAATCTTGTCAGCTGACTGATCAAGAATGCGGTGTTCGTATGCCTTTAAGCGAATACGAATTTTTTGCTTTGCCATTGTTGTGACCTCCTTCGTCTATTTTGAAAATAAGACTAGCTCCGTGAAAATTACCGCCACGTCCCATGACAATGTGGCCGGGCGTGTCGCAACCTTTCACATCAAAGCTAACTACGACTACTTGATGATGGGGGGTATAGTAATCCCCTTCTAAATACCAAGCACAATCTATAATAAATGAAAAGCTCTGTAATAGCAAGTGTTTTCGCACTTTTTTTATAACCATCGCTGTAAACCGTGTTACCTTTTTTGAACCAGCTCAATTAATGTAACATAAATTGCTGGCAATTAATAGCGTTTGTGCTTATTTTTTTGGTTACTAACGATGTTCACTAATTTTCTGAAGGCCCCGATCCAAATTAACGCCCTCCATATTAAATACTAAACACGCTCTCAGCTAAACGAGCTGACCATCTTAGTTCTTATCCACTCACTTTTGTGCCGAGCCGCCACAATCTCACGACACAGTATTATCTATAGAAGCAACTTGTCCAATGAGACATTACTCATGCCTTAATTGCCCCTACTAGCCGCAACTTACATGGTGCAGGTGGCAACGTTAAAGACTCGTCAGTAATACCCGAGTCTTTTGGGACACGCATTGTGCTAGTTAATGCAGTCTGCGTCATGATCAAAGCATGCCACTTGTTTGGGTTCCTATTCGTCAGCCGGTGTGCGTCTTAGTCCGACTTCCAGGGCCGGCTGACAATTGCTGGAACGTAAGCCGACGTCGATTTGAACCCACGCAGAAAATCACTGCGCAATTTCAAATACGAGTCTTATTCTAAGCCGGAAGAAGTTCGCTTCCGACTAAGAATAATTTGGCTACTGAGCATTGTCAGCCGCCCCTTCCAGTCGGGAAGCCGCTCGAATGGCGGATGAACGACCACCTATCTTGGTACAATTTGACCACTGAATATTAGGAGACAGGTCCTTTGAACAAACTTTTGAGCGATATTGATGATGACTGATCGCATTTGAGTATTTGAAAGATTACTTGAATATTATTCATTAGCTTTAATTGCAACCAGTCTGTACATTAGTTGATTAGATTTCCTTCGTTTAGACTCAGTACTTTGCTATCTCAGGGGACTGGAGAAAATTCTGAAAGGTCCAGTGAAGCGTGTGTCCGAAGCATTAAAGCATGTGTAAGGAAGTTTAGCAATTGTGAGAAAATAGTCTGACAGTCGAACGTCAAAGTGAACGTGTGCTTAGAACCAACGTCTCATGCAATAAAAGTTTGGGTCTGCACATGTCCGCCTTTCGAACACAGATCCGGCTGGAAGGTATTCTGGGCAATGGCCGGAATGCCTAGGACGACGCCACACCTGACAGCTTACGCGAACTTGCACTATTTCCAGCGGGTCTCAGCTGGCACTTTTGAACTTAAAAACGGCATGCTTTAATCATCTTTCATGCTAAATAATAACTAGCACAACGTGTTCTACTATAATATGACATCCACTGATGTTTAAAACCGGCTTAGTGAGACCTCACAGCGCCCGTTTTGAGCTGTCAGTCGCATCTGGCGCTCTCTTTCCCTATATTCTCCTCAACCTGCCCTCAGCACGCTCACAAGTTCGATTAAGGCACACAAGTCACTCGTTTCAACCAAACGACACCCCACACATCAAAAAAGTGCAAAAAAAGAACGCCCAGCCGAAGCTGAACGTTCTTCATATGATTAATCAAGCTTAGTTGGCAGGAGTGCCGCCATTCTTCTTGATAATATCTTCTTGAACTGACTTTGGAACCTTTTCGTAATGATCAAAGGTCATCGTGAATGTCCCACGACCTTGAGTCGCTGAACGAAGTGTGGTTGCATAACCAAACATTTCAGCCAAAGGAACGTAAGCATGAACTTCTTGGGCATTCCCACGTTCTTCCATACCTTCGATGTTACCACGACGAGCAGTAACGTGACCCATAACATCACCTAAGTAATCTTCTGGGGCAACGATATCAACCTTCATGATAGGTTCAAGGATAACAGGACCAGCTGACTTAACGGCATTCCGCAATGCTAATGAAGCGGCAATCTTGAAGGCAGCTTCACTAGAATCGACATCATGGTAAGAACCATCATAGAGCTTAGCCTTAACGTCAACTAAAGGATAACCAGCTAACACACCGTTAGCCATAGCTTCCTTCAAACCTTGTTCAACTGAAGGAATGTATTCACGAGGAACAACCCCACCGACGATGGCGTCTTCGAATTCGAAGCCTTTACCTTCTTCGTTAGGAGTGAATTCGATCCAAACATCACCATATTGACCTTTACCACCAGATTGGTGAACGAACTTACCTTGAACTTGAGTGCTCTTGGTGAAGGTTTCACGGTATGAAACTTGAGGCGCACCAACAGTGGCTTCAACGTTAAATTCACGCCGCATCCGGTCAACGATGATATCCAAATGCAATTCACCCATCCCGGCGATCAAAGTTTCACCAGTTTCAGGGTTAGTTTCAGCCTTGAAAGTAGGATCTTCTTCAGAAAGCTTTTGTAAGGCAACGTTCATCTTATCTTGGTCAGCCTTAGTCTTAGGTTCAACGGCAACCTGGATAACTGGGTCAGGGAATTCCATTGATTCCAAGTGGTATGGATGGTCAACAGAAGTCAATGAGTCACCAGTCGTGGTGTTCTTCAAACCAATCGCAGCGGCGATATCACCAGAGAAGACTTCTGGGATTTCTTTCCGTTGGTTAGAATGCATTTGAAGTAAACGACCAACACGTTCACGCTTGTCCTTAGTGGCATTCAAGACGTATGAACCAGATTCCAAAGTACCTTGGTATACCCGGATGAAAGTCAAACGACCAACGAATGGGTCAGTGGCAACCTTAAATGCTAAGGCAGCGAATGGCTTGTCATCACCGGCGATCAAGTCAACTTCTTCATCAGTTTCAGGATCAGTGGCCTTGTATGGCTTAACATCAAGTGGTGATGGTAAGTAGTCCACAACGGCATCCATTAACATTTGAACACCCTTGTTCTTGAAGGCTGAACCAGCTAATACTGGGAAGAATTCAAGTGCTAACGTACCCTTACGGATAGCAGCTTTGATTTCTTCTTTGCTGATTTCTTCACCGCCAAGGTACTTTTCCATGATGCCGTCATCGATGTCAGCTAAGGCTTCGATTAAGTCATCACGAGCAGCTTGGGCTTCTTCTTTGTATTCATCAGGAACGTCAACTGTATCCCATTCAGTACCAAGTTGATCTTCATCATAAAGGTCAGCCTTCATTTCGATTAAGTCAATGACCCCTTCGAAATTGTCTTCGGCACCGATTGGTAATTGTATGGCGTGGGCGTTAGCTTGTAAGCGGTCATGAATCGTGCTTACAGAGTACTTGAAGTCCGCACCAATTTTGTCCATCTTGTTAACGAAAACGATCCGGGGAACGTTATACGTTGATGCTTGACGCCAAACCGTTTCAGTTTGAGGTTCAACACCAGATTGGGCATCCAAAACAGCGATGGCACCATCTAAAACCCGAAGTGAACGTTCAACTTCAACAGTGAAGTCAACGTGTCCTGGGGTATCGATGATGTTGATCCGGTGGTTCTTCCACTGCGCAGTCGTGGCAGCTGAAGTAATGGTAATCCCACGTTCTTGTTCTTGGGCCATCCAGTCCATTTGTGAAGCACCATCATGGGTTTCACCAATTTTGTGAATCTTACCAGTGTAGTACAAGATACGTTCAGTAGTCGTGGTCTTACCAGCATCGATATGGGCCATAATACCAATATTACGGGTCTTATCGAGTGAGAATTCTCGTGTATTAGCCATTAGAAAATGTGTTACTCCTCTCAATTTAAATGGAATTAACAGTATAAAGCTTATTTCAAAAAATGACTACTATATGCGCACATATAATAGCCACCTTTTTTGTGATTAGTTAAAGGCGACCTTTAACCATTTCACGGATATATTACCAACGATAGTGAGCGAAGGCCCGGTTGGCTTCAGCCATCCGATGCGTATCTTCACGCTTCTTAACAGAAGCACCAGTATTGTTAGCAGCATCCATGATTTCACGAGCTAACCGGTCGGACATGGTATGTTCGCCACGTGAGCGAGCATATTGAACGATCCAACGAAGGCCAAGAGTCGTCTTACGATCTGGGCGAACTTCGATTGGAACTTGGTAGTTAGAACCACCAACACGGCGGGCCTTAACTTCAAGTACTGGCATAACGTTCTTCATCGCTTCTTCGAAGACTTCCAAAGGATCGTTACCAGTTTGTTCTTTGATTTGATCAAAAGCATCATACAAAATAGTTGATGCAGTACCGCGCTTACCATCTAACATTAAGTGGTTAATTAAACGCGTTACTAATTTAGAGTTATACATTGGATCTGCTAAAACTTCGCGTTTTGCAGGTGCACCTTTTCTTGGCATTTAACTTACCTCCTTATTATTTCTTTGGCTTCTTGGTACCGTACTTGGAACGGCTTTGGCGACGATCTTCGACACCGGCAGTATCCAAGGCACCACGGATAACATGGTAACGAACACCAGGTAAATCCTTAACACGACCACCACGAATTAAAACAACACTATGTTCTTGGAGGTTATGACCAATACCAGGAATGTAAGCTGTAACTTCGATTAAGTTTGATAAACGTACACGGGCATACTTCCGTAAAGCCGAGTTAGGTTTCTTAGGAGTCATGGTACCGACACGAGTAGCAACCCCACGCTTTTGTGGTGCTGGGTTCTTAGTTGCAACCTTCTTGTAACTGTTATACCCAAAGTTTAATGCTGGGGAATTTGATTTTGATACTTTAGACTTACGGCCTTTACGAATTAATTGGTTAATTGTTGGCATGTTCTAAAGTGTCCTCCTTCCAAAAATCTGTATTTTTAAGTCCACACATCCAGGTGGTTCTTTTTTGAGTAAAAAGAAAAACCCGAATCATGGTTATTGTGCGCTTAGCCGACCAGTCAGCATGTCTGTATTCCTGATACAGGAATCTGTCTGCAAAAAGCACCTTTACTAGACTATCATGACATCCCGAAGTTGTCAATAAATGTTGCAGAAAAATAGTTTGCGAGCGTTTTACGTAACTACTCATATGAAAGGTGGTTTTATCATGTTAACCCTGTTCCATTTCATACTCGGTCTGTGCTTAGGGTCTTTTATCGTCTGCACCGCCGAACGACTATCCAGTAATCAACCCGTCTGGGGGACGCAACGTTCGATTTGCCCTAATTGTCGACACCAGTTGCGTGCTTGGCAACTCATCCCACTACTAGGCGTTCTCTTGCAACGCGGACGTTGTCATGACTGCCAGCAGCCGATTCCACTACAATCTAGTCTAGTTGAAGGGTTGTGTGGCGTCTTGGTTGCGACGAGCACCGGCCCACTCACGACTGCACTGCCCCTTATTATCGGCTACCTAGTCTTAATTTTCAATAGTCTGACTGATTACCTGAACTACGACGTCTATCCGTTGACGCTCATTACACCAGCAGCGCTTGGTCTCTGGCAGCAACGCCCCAACCTCGACATCGGCTTTTATATTTTGCTCGTGCTGATCGTCACACTCTACCTGCTCGCCCGCTTGACGCCGACATTTGGATTGGGAGACGTTGATGTCTTATTGATGTTAGGTTGCTTAGCCACGGCGAACGCGATTCTCACCAGTTTGGCCTTAGCCTCAACTGCTGCCCTTGTCTTTTTTATTCTTGGCTCATCTAAGCGACGCCTGCCGTTCGTTCCGTTTATCAGCTGGGGCTTTATTCTGGTGACACAGCTGGTCGGTCCAACTTAAATCTGAAACCCGTCTGGTGATTACCGCGGTATGTGTGTCGGTTGAAATGCCTACCAATTAGTCAAAACGCCTCACACAATTAGTGACACCAAATCACTTATGGCTCGACAGTCACTGCAGGTTCTTGTCCGATTTCAGCGACCGGTCAGCTGATAACACTGAAGCGTGCTCGACGGCGATTGGACCTCACGCGGAAAAGTGTCGCATCCCAAATCCAGCTACAGCCATCAATCGACACCGGCACCACAACCCAGCACGCCCCATAATTTAGCCCAGACAAAAAGGACGACCATCATGGCCGCCCTTTTCGGGAACAGTTAGCAATTACTTGCTAGCATCCTGTTCTTGCATTTGTTTTTCAAGATCACTGATTGAGTAAACCCCATCAGCAACGTTGCCAACTTCCTTAGGCTTGATATGACGGTAAACCGGCATACCAGTACCAGCAGGAATAATCTTACCGATGATAACATTTTCTTTCAGACCGATCAGTGGATCGTTCTTACCACGAATAGCAGCATCAGTTAAGACACGCGTCGTTTCCTGGAATGAAGCAGCTGACAAGAAACTGTTCGTTTCAAGAGCGGCCTTGGTAATCCCAAGAATAACTGGCCGTGACGTTGCAGGAATACCACCGGCAATCAAGGTCTTGTAGTTCTCGTCCTTGAAGTCTGCAATATCCATCAACGTACCAGGCAAGACGTCGGTATCGCCCGGATCCATGACCCGAACTTTACGTAACATTTGCCGAATCATGATTTCAACGTGCTTATCACCGATTTCAACCCCTTGCATCCGGTAAACCTTTTGAACTTCACGGAGCAAGTAGTTTTCAGTTGATAAAACATCACGCACTTGAATTAATTGCTTAGGATCAATTGACCCAATGTTCAACGGTGCACCACGGTGAATAAAGTCGCCTTCACTAACCGCCATCCGTGCAGTTAACGGCAACGTGTAAGTCCGAGTATCGGTTTCACCCTTAACTGTGACTTCCTTGGTCCGTTCCGCTGGGTTTTCTTCAATCAATTCAACTGTCCCAGTAACTTCTGAGATTTCGGCACGCCCTTTAGGATTCCGTGATTCCACAATTTCTTGCACACGAGGCAACCCTTGGGTAATATCGTCCCCGGCAACACCACCGGTATGGAAGTTCCGCATGGTCAATTGAGTACCAGGTTCACCGATAGACTGTGCGGCAACTGTCCCAACAGCTTCACCGACTTCAACTTCATCACCAGTAGCCATGTTACGGCCGTAGCAATGTTCACAAACCCCGTGCTTCGTGTTGCAAGTAAATGCAGAACGGATCGTAACTTCCGTAACACCAGCATCAACGATTTTATGAGCTAAGTCTTCATCGATCAAGACGTTGTTACCGACAATTTCATCATGCGTTTCAGGATCGAAGACCGTCTTCATCGTGTAACGACCTAAAATCCGGTCATACAATGGTTCGATGACTTCGTTACCTTCCATGATTGCGTGAATCCGCAAACCACGGTCAGTGCCACAATCCTTTTCACGAACGATAACATCTTGGGCCACATCAACCAGACGCCGAGTCAGGTAACCTGAGTTGGCAGTCTTCAAGGCCGTATCGGTCATCCCTTTACGAGCACCGTGGGTTGAAATGAACATTTCCAAGACAGACAAACCTTCACGGAAGTTAGAAAGGATTGGCAATTCCATGATCTTACCGTTAGGGGCAGCCATCAAACCACGCATCCCAGCCAACTGAGTAAAGTTTGAAATGTTACCACGCGCACCGGAATCACTCATCATGAAGATTGGGTTATCCGCGTTGAAACTTTCAATCAGTTTTTGTTGGATTTGGTCCTTAGCGTCGTTCCAGACACCAATGACCCGTTCATAACGTTCGTCGTCAGTAATTAAACCACGACGGAACTGCTTCGAAATCGTATTAACTTGCTTATGGGCTTCAGCGACGATTTCTGGCTTTTCTGGTAAACCAGTAATGTCGGCAACCCCAACCGTCAAACCAGACTTAGTTGAAATGTTGTAACCTAAGTCCTTCATCCGGTCAAGCAAGAGTGACGTTGCAGTCACATGATATTGCTTGTAAACTTCGGCGATAATGTCAGCCAAGAAGCCCTTCTTGAATGGTGGAATAATTTCCTGTGCATCCAAGAATTGATGAATATCTTCACCAGGCTTCAAGAAGTACTTGTCAGGTGTACCAGCAATCAAGTTATCGTTGGTTGGTTCGTTCAAGTAAGGGAACTTACCAGGCAAGATATCGTTGAAGATGGCTTTCCCAACTGTCGTCACTAAGACGGCTTGCTTCTGTTCGTCGGTAAATGGCTTGTCAGGCATTGATGAAACTTGAATTCCGACCCGGCTGTGTAAGTGCACATAACCAGATTGGTAAGCCTTTTGAGCTTCATTCAAGTCTTTGAAAATCATGCCTTCGCCTTCACGACCGATTTCTTCAGTAGTCAAGTAGTAGTTACCGATAACCATATCTTGTGATGGCGTAACAACGGGCTTCCCGTCCTTAGGTGCCAAAATATGGTGGGCAGCTAACATTAAGAGCCGTGCTTCAGCTTGAGCTTCGTCTGAAAGCGGCACGTGAATGGCCATTTGGTCACCATCAAAATCGGCGTTGTAGGCTTCACAAGCTAATGGGTGTAACCGCATCGCTTTACCACTAACTAAGACGGGTTCAAACGCTTGAATCCCTAAACGGTGAAGCGTAGGGGCCCGGTTCAACAGTACCGGATGCTCCTTGATAACGTCTTCCAACACGCCCCAGACATCGTCGTCAGCATGTTCGATCTTACGCTTAGCGTTCTTAATGTTAGAAGCTAATTCACGTTTAACCAATTCTTTCATAATGAACGGCTTGAACAATTCCAACGCCATTTGACGTGGTAAGCCCATTTGGTTCATCTTCAAGAAAGGCCCAACATCGATAACCGAACGACCAGAGTAGTCGACACGCTTACCAAGTAAGTTTTGACGGAACCGCCCTTGCTTCCCTTTCAACATGTGTGAAAGAGACTTCAATGGCCGGTTACCAGGACCAGCAACTGGACGGCCACGACGACCGTTATCGATCAACGCATCAACGGCTTCTTGTAACATCCGCTTTTCGTTTTGCACGATAATCCCAGGTGCATTTAAGTCCAACAGGCGCTTCAACCGGTTGTTACGGTTGATGACCCGCCGGTACAAGTCGTTCAAGTCAGAAGTGGCGAAACGGCCACCTTCCAATTGAACCATTGGCCGCAAGTCCGGTGGAATGACCGGAATTGCATCCATTACCATCCAAGCAGGTTCGTTACCAGATGTCACGAACGCCTCGATGATATCAAGCCGACGAACGGCACGTGTCCGTTTTTGACCAGAAGCATCCTTCAAAGTTTCCTTCAAATCACGGGCTTCTTTTTCAAGATCCACGTCATTGAGTAACCGTTTGATGGCTTCGGCACCCATAGCAGCTTCAAATTCGTTGCCATATTGCGCCTTCTTCTCACGGTATTCACGTTCAGAAAGCAATTGCTTCTTTTCAAGTGGCGTGTTACCAGATTCGATAACGACGTATGAAGCGAAGTAAATGATTTCTTCAAGTGCACGGGGACTCATGTCCAAGACTAAGCCCATCCGGCTAGGAATTCCTTTAAAGTACCAGATGTGTGTCACTGGTGCGGCAAGTTCGATATGACCCATCCGTTCACGACGGACTTTACTACGTGTCACTTCGACACCACAACGGTCACAGACAATACCCTTATAACGGATCCGTTTGTATTTACCACAAGCACATTCCCAATCCTTAGTAGGACCGAAAATCCGTTCGTCAAACAGACCGTCTTTTTCAGGTTTCAATGTCCGGTAGTTAATGGTTTCTGGCTTTTTGACTTCGCCATATGACCAGCTACGGATCTTGTCTGGTGATGCCAGACCGATCTGCATGCTTTCAAACTTGTTGACATCGATCAAAGGACCGACCTCCCTTTTTATTGATTATCTTGCTGAGCGTTGGTTGTTTCGGAAGGCTTTGCGGCTGCGTCAGCTTTCGCCTTTTCAGCGGCCTTCTCATCTTGTTGTTGTTTAAACTTGCTAAGGGCATCAACGTTAACGACATCATCGTCATCGTCGTCCATGTCACGTAGCTCGATTTCTTTATCGTTAGAATCTAAGACCTTCATGTCCAGACCAAGTGCTTGTAATTCCTTGACCAACACACGGAATGATTCCGGTACGCCTGGCTTAGGAATTGGTTCGCCCTTAACGATGGCTTCGTAAGTCTTAACCCGACCAACCACGTCATCTGACTTGTAAGTCAAGATTTCTTGCAAGGTGTAAGCAGCACCATATGCTTCCAAGGCCCAAACTTCCATTTCACCAAACCGTTGGCCCCCAAATTGCGCTTTCCCACCAAGTGGTTGTTGCGTAACCAGAGAGTAAGGTCCGATTGAACGAGCATGGATCTTATCGTCAACCATGTGACTAAGCTTCATATAGTGCATGACCCCAACAGCGACCCGCTTATCAAACGGTTCACCAGTCCGACCATCATAAACGATCGACTTGGCGTCTGAATCAACACCGGCTTCACGAACAGCGTCCCAGATATCTTTATCTTGAGCACCATCAAAAACAGGCGTTGCCATGTGGATCCCTAATTTACGAGCAGCCATTCCCAAATGCAATTCGAGCACTTGCCCGATGTTCATACGGGAAGGCACACCCATGGGACTCAACATGATATCGATTGGGGTACCATCTGGCATGTACGGCATATCTTCTTCAGGAACCACGATTGAAACGGTCCCTTTGTTCCCATGCCGGCCGGCCATCTTGTCACCAACTTGGATCTTCCGCTTTTGCGCGATGTAGACCCGAACCATCATGTTAACACCAGGTGATAATTCATCCCCGTTTTCACGAGTAAAGATCTTAACATCCTGGATGATACCGCCGCCACCATGAGGAACCCGCAATGACGTATCACGAACTTCACGCGCCTTTTCACCAAAGATGGCATGTAGGAGCCGTTCTTCAGCTGATAATTCAGTAACCCCTTTTGGCGTTACCTTACCAACTAAGATGTCGCCGTCTTTAACTTCGGCACCAATCCGGATAATCCCATCTTCGTCGAGGTTCTTCAAAGCGTCTTCCCCAACGTTAGGAATTTCACGGGTCATTTCTTCAGGTCCAAGCTTCGTGTCACGCGCTTCTGATTCATATTCTTCAATATGGATCGACGTGTAAACATCTTCACGGACCAACCGTTCGTTAATGATGATGGCATCTTCGAAGTTGTAACCGTTCCAAGTCATGAAGGCAACTAATGGGTTTTGTCCAAGGGCAAGTTCCCCGCCTTCCATTGCTGGACCATCGGCTAAGACTTCATCGTTATCCACGTGGTCGCCAACCTTAACGATTGGACGTTGGTTGTAGTTCTTACCACCGTTTGAACGACGGAACTTCATTAACTTGTAAGTGTCTAATGAACCATCGTCACGACGAACACGAACTTCACGTGCATCGACATATTCAACGGTCCCTTCATGACGACAAATCAACGCGATCCCGGAGTCATGGGCGGCTTTGTATTCAATCCCAGTCCCAATCAATGGGGCGTGTGGATCAAGCAATGGCACAGCTTGCCGTTGCATGTTGGCACCCATCAAGGCCCGGTTCGAGTCATCGTTTTCCAAGAAAGGAATACATGCCGTTGCGACGGCAACCACTTGTTTAGGCGAAACGTCCATGTAATCGACATTTTCGATTGGCGTTTCCAAGTTTTCTTCCTTGTTACGAGCTAAAACAGTGTCTTCAACGAATGAACCATCATCGTTCAACGGTGAGTTGGCTTGTGCAATCACGAATTGGTCTTCTTCGTCGGCTGCTAGGTAGTCGATCTTGTCAGTAACCTTATGCGTCGTCCAATCAACCCGCCGGTATGGCGTTTCGATGAAGCCGTAACGGTTAACTTTGGCATATGAAGACAAACTGTTGATCAACCCAATGTTCGGGCCTTCAGGCGTTTCGATTGGGCACATCCGACCGTAGTGGGTATAGTGCACGTCACGAACTTCATAACCGGCACGATCACGAGTCAAACCACCAGGTCCTAAGGCCGATAAACGCCGCTTATGCGTTAATTCACCTAATGGGTTGGTTTGGTCCATGAATTGTGACAATTGTGATGACCCAAAGAATTCCTTGATTGAGGCCACAACTGGACGAATGTTGATCAATTGTTGTGGTGTTACCGTAGCAGCATCTTGAATTGACATCCGTTCACGAACAACCCGTTCCATCCGGGATAACCCGATCCGGAATTGGTTTTGTAATAATTCACCCACGGAACGAATCCGCCGGTTACCCAAGTGATCAATATCATCAGTTGAGCCAAGACCTTCTTGCAAGTTGTAGAAGTAGTTAATAGAAGCAATGATATCAGCAGGCAAAATATGCTTGAACTTCAAATCAATGTTGCCATTACCAATCACGTTAACGACCTTTTCAGGATCGTTTTGTGAATAAACTTTAACCACTTGTAAGACCATTGGGTTAGTAACAACCGCTTCATCAGATGGTGTGTAAGTAACCGTCTTGAAGTCGTCACGTTCCAAGTATGGTGCTAACTTCGCCATGACGTTCTTGTCAATGACCGTATCCTTTTGCGCGATAACTTCACCAGTATCTGGGTCAGCCAACGTTTCAGCTAAGGTTTGGTCCATCAAACGCGTCTTCATGCTTAACTTCTTGTTGACCTTGTAACGACCAACAGGTGCGAAATCATAACGCTTTGGATCAAAGAACCGCGCCGTTAACAAGCTCCGTGAACTGTCAGCGGTCTTAGGTTCGCCAGGACGTAGCCGTTCGTAGATGTCCTTCAAAGATTCTTCGACCCGTGAGTCGTCAGTGTTCTTATGAACATCCTTTTCCAACGTTAACATCAAACTGTCAGTTTCACCTAACATGTCAATGATGTCATCATCCGAGCCATAACCTAAAGCCCGTACTAATTCAGTCAATGGAATCTTCCGTGTCCGGTCGATCCGCACGTACGAAACATTCTTAGCGTCAGTTTCAAGTTCTAACCAAGCGCCTCGGTTAGGAATAACCGTGGTGCCGTAGCTAGGACGCCCATTCTTATCTAATTCTTCATTAAAGTAAACGCCGGGTGAACGAACCAATTGTGAAACAATGACCCGTTCGGCACCGTTGATAATAAACGTCCCTTGTTCAGTCATTAATGGAAAATCACCGAAGAATACGTCTTGCGACTTGATTTCACCAGTTTCGTGGTTAGTCAAACGTAGGGTAACGTGCAATGGTGCCGAATAGTTGGCATCATGTTCACGAGCTTCTTCGACGGTGTACTTTGGTTCTAATAATTGATAGTCGACAAATTCAAGTGAAAGTTTTCCTGCGAAATCGTCGATCGGCATAATATCTTCAAACATTTCCCGGAGACCTTCATCCAAGAACCATTGGTAGGAATCGGTCTGGATTTCGATCAAGTTAGGCAAATCAAGAACTTCCTTGATACGTGCATAACTTCTACGGGTACGGTGTTTACCGTATTTTACTAAATGTCCGGCCAAGTTGTTCACCCCTTCTTATTATTCCGGAACCCGGCCCACCTTCAGTCAAATGTTACATTTGTGTTACAAATGCGTTTTTGACCGAATTTTAGGCATAAAAAAACCAAAAATAGTCGCTTAAGTTGACTATTTTTGGATTTATATTAGCGAGCCGCGCAGACAATAGATTGCGCGATTGCTCGAGTTCACGGTTACAGACAAGTTATAATATACAGCCTTTTACCCAGGTTGTCAACCCAGAAACTCGTGACACTCATTGCGCATCTGGTTTAACTGCAACCCCATATAAGATCATCTTCAACAACGTTTGGACCCGGGTCCGCTCATCGGCATGCGGATCACCGATGCGATGGAACGTATTAAACAGTGGGCTCAAACTAGTGATATAAAAACTAGCGGCCATCTGCGGGGTCACACCAGCGTGCAGTTGCATAGCTGGCTGTTCAAAGACCGCTTGAATCGGTTTTACGTAGTCGGTCGCAAAGATCCCACCTAGTTCGCGTATATGGTCCCGTTTCAGAGCCTTGAAGCTGGAATGAATCAGCGTAAAGACATCGGCGGGATGCTTGTGCGTCAGTAGTAGTGATACTTCCGTCAATTGTTCGAGTGGTGACCAATCCGTGCGGGCCTGAATTTCCTCAATCCCAGCTTTAATTTCTGCGCCAACCGTTGTAATCACCGCTAGAAAAATAACTTCCTTATCTTTAAAATGGTGATACAGTGCCGGCTGAGTGATTCCAATCGCATTGGCGATGTCACGCGTACTCGTCGCAGCGTACCCGTTCTTCAAGAACAGTTCCCGTGCCGTATCTAAAATTGCTTGGTGCGTCTTCGCCATTTGTTCGGCTCGCGTCGTCATGTCATCATCTTCTTTCATCTTTTATTTCCTATTATAATTTACACCAATCAGTAGCGAACCACCAGCCGCAAAACTCGCTGAATGCATTCGGATTGGCGTGATCGTTAATCCCGACCCGCGAAGAAGTCCGATAATCCAGCGGCCATGGATAGCCATGGCTACTTCATCAGGAATTTCATCAGTTGGTGCTTTAAGTGGCCACACTCACGCGCTACGGAAATCCGGGCTGTGAAACAATTCAGGTTCCATCGCTCAAAAAAAGACGCCTGAAGCCAACCCCGGCTCCAAACGTCCACTGTATCATTCACCTATTTTGATGAGACCGTCGAACGACCGTCTGTTTTCGGTTGATTTTTAATATTAATGGTGATGGCACCTTTGCTGGCACCAATCGTGACTTGGTCATCGACCTTGATCGCACCCGTTAATAATTCTTCACTTAACCGGTCTTCAATCTCAGTTTGCAATGCCCGGCGAATTGGCCGTGCACCGTATTCAGGGTCAAACCCAGCCTTGGCAACCACATCAATGGCGGCTGGCGTGATTTTGATCTTGATACCCTGTTGCGCAACCCGGTTCACGATTTCTTGTGACATCAACTTAACGATTTCGTGTAACTCTTCCTTATTCAATGAATGGAAGACAATCGTCTCATCGATCCGGTTCAAGAATTCTGGCCGGAACGTCTGCTTCAAGGTAGCACGAATCGTCGCCGCAACTGCATTGTAATCATTAGCCTTATCAGTAGCACCGAACCCAACGGACTTTTCATCCCGCAAGGTCGTGGCCCCTAAGTTCGACGTCATGATGAGAATCGTGTTTCGGAAGTCGACTTTGCGGCCTTTCGAATCAGTCAAGTAGCCATCATCCAAGACTTGCAACAGAATGTTGAATACGTCTGGATGAGCCTTTTCAACTTCATCAAACAGCACGACTGAGTATGGCTTCTGGCGTACCTTTTCAGTTAACTGACCACCTTCATCGTAGCCGACATAGCCGGGTGCTGACCCAATCAAACGACTGGTCGAGTACCGTTCCATGTATTCAGACATATCGATCCGAATCATGTTGTCCTCTGACCCAAACATGGCTGCAGCTAAGGCCTTCGCTAATTCGGTCTTACCAACCCCAGTCGGGCCAAGGAACATGAAGGAACCAATTGGCCGGCTTGGATCTTTCAATCCACTCCGCGCCCGGCGAATGGCCCGTGCTACTGCAGAAACGGCTTCTGGTTGACCGACGACCCGTTCATGCAAAATCTTTTCCAAGTTAACTAAGCGTTCGCTTTCGGATTTTTGCAATTGGGTTAGTGGGACACCCGTCCATTCAGCAACCACTTGGGCAATATCTTCTCCGGTCACTTGTAAGTCATAGTGCGGTGTGTCGCCTTCAGTGATTTGTGCTTCTTCATCAGCTTCAATGCGATCCAAACGTTGCTTGAGTTGCATTTCCTGCTTGCGAATATCCGCGGCTTGTTCGAAGTCCTGAGCTTCAATCGCCGTTTCCTTTTCTTCACGTAACTGCGCGAGCTTGTCCTGGTTCTTGGATAGCTTAGTCGGTTGATCCATCTGGTCGATGCGGACTTTCGCCGCCGCTTCATCCATCAAATCAATCGCCTTATCTGGTAAGAACCGATCACTGATGTAGCGACTAGACAACTTCACCGCTTGATTAACGGCTTCATCAGTAATTGTCACATGATGATGTTCTTCATACCGTGGCCGCAAGCCATCGAGAATCTCAACCGCTTCGTCTTCAGTCGGTTCATTGACCATGACCGTGGCAAACCGCCGTTCAAGTGCGGCATCGGATTCAATGTACTTTTGATATTCGTTTAAGGTCGTCGCCCCAATGGTTTGGAGTTCGCCTCGTGCTAATGCTGGCTTCAAAATGTTAGAAGCATCAATGGCCCCTTCAGCACCACCGGCACCAATCAAGGTATGCAATTCATCGATGAATAAGATGACATGCCCATCGTTGTAGATTTCGTCGATCACTTTCTTTAAGCGGTCTTCAAATTCACCACGATACTTGGTTCCGGCAACTAGTGAGCCCATATCAAGCATCATCAGCCGTTTGTCAGCCATGTCATTCGGTACGTCGCCAGCAACGATCTTTTGTGCCAGCCCTTCAGCGATCGCCGTCTTACCAACGCCGGGTTCACCAATCAAGACTGGATTGTTCTTCGTCCGCCGTGACAAGATTTGAATGACCCGCTTAACTTCTTTGGAACGGCCCACAACTGGATCCATTTCCTGTTCACTCGCCAGCTGTGTCAAATCACGCGCCAAGGAGTCCAAGGTCGGTGTGCCTTCCGTCTTCTTACCACCACGGTTAGCCGCACTGCCCTTACGCTTACTCATCGCATCACTGACACCAAGTTTACGCAAAACAACTTTGCGTGTTTGACTCAAATCTAAGTTCAAATTCATCAAAATACGCGAGGAGAGGATACTTTCATCAGAGAGCATCGCTAACAAGAGGTGTTCAGTCCCAATCTTGTTGGCGCCAAGCCGTTTGGCCTCATCACCAGCAACGGATAAAATCTCCTTAGCCTTTGGTGAATATGGCAAATACGTATCTTTGCCAATATTGCTCAACGTCCCGTAGCCAGTGAACCGTTCAATTTCTTCACGGATGTCATCTTCGCTCACAGCGTACTGTTGCAAGACTTTATTAGCAATACCGTTCTTTTCGATGGCTAGTGCTAATAACAAATGTTCCGTACCGACTGCCTGATGCTTAAAATATTTGGCCTGTTCCTGTGCTAGTACTAGCACACTTTTGGCACTAGGTGTAAATAAGTTATCCATTGCGATTCCTCGCTTTCTTTAGCTTTCGTAACGCAAGTGGTTCAAAATCCCGATAATTATTCGAGCCCGGAGACTATTTTCAAGGTCTCGGTCCGTCAGTCCTAACGTGTCGTGATCGATTGCCACTAATATCAACTGCGCTTCCCTACGATTTAAAACGTCGTCCTCATACAGACTCTGAACAACTGCGTAGGCATCCCGTTGTGTGATGGAATCGCCGATCACTTGAATGAGGGCGTCCAACACATCAGCATCATCGACCAAATTAACCTTTTCAATGCGAATATAACCGCCACCGCCACGCTTACTTTCAACTAAGTAACCATTTTGGATCGTAAACCGCGTTTTAATCACATAATTAATCTGTGAGGGTACCACGTTGAAAAGGTCGGCAATTTCTGAACGCCGAATTTCAACATGCTCCGAGTCCGCCAAAATACTTTTTAAATACTTTTCAATAATATCCGAGATATTTTGACTTTGCATGTGCTTCACCCTTTTCATTATCTTTGACTAATATTGACTTTTATTATACGAGGATAATGGAAAAAAGCAAAGAATTTCACCCAACTGGCGACCCAGTATGTGCTTAACGGTTGTTACAGCATAGCACGCCAAGCACTTGCTTTCAATTGATTGGACCGGATTTTCGACCCTGATTCGTTAACTTTGTTAGGCCTTCATATTCATTCAACTACCTATTTAAAATATGTCAAGTGTTGGCGTCTGAATTTGGTCAACTTTGTCTGGGACTCGTCGTTTATCCAACAGCTTGAGTTTCTATACTACAGGTTGTCCGCCTGAATTTCGACTAATACGCCACTTGTTTATTTACGACCGGCCACGCTTAACGTCATTTTGAACAGATACTTCATATATAGATTGTTCGTCATGAATCATGATTAAATCATGCTATTCTCTAAATTCAGGAGCTGCCAGCTGAGACCCGCTGGGAACAAGTACGAGTTGGCGTAAATTTGCAGAATCGTGTGCGTCCTACACCGGCTTACAGGCATTTCTGACAATGCTGGAACGTGGTGGACACAGATTTAAGCCGAAAAACCACGTCTTAAATACTGGTCTTCCACTAACCAAGCCAAGAACGCTTGCTAAGTGGAATTTCACCACTGAGCATTGTCAGAAACACCTTCCAGCCTGGATATGATTCGAAAGGCGGACGTGGGCGGGCCCAACTTTTTTGTTAGATTAGTTGTTGGTTCCTTAGTATACGGGAATGTTGAAATAAACTGTCAGACTGGTTCTAACAATAACCAAGCATCCTGACCCATGATTTAAGACTTCGAACACGCGGTTTCACTGAGATTGTCAAAACTTCCTCTAATCACCCGGGATAGCAAAGTCTTGAATTATAAGTGAAGACAATTTATTCGACTAAACGCAAGACTAGCTGACATTGAGATTCGTGAATCGCATTCAGGTAATCTTTTCAGTAACTAGATGCCATAATTCAGCATTGATCCCGTTTGAGAGCTTGCCTGAAGGACCAGAAACCTAATATTCAGTGGTCAATTGTACCTAGATAGGTGGCCGTTCATCTGCCATTCGAGCGGGTTCCCGACTGTAGGGGCTGGCTGACAATGCTCAAGGGCGAAATTCTTCTTGTCCGGGTGAATTTCCCGGGCTAGAAGAAGACTCGTATTTGAAATTGCGCAGTGGGTTTCTGCGTGAGTTCAAATCGATGTCCGCCCTGTTCCAGCGTTGTCAGCCGGCCCCGGAGGTCGGAATAGAACGCGTCTCGGCAGACGAACAGTAAACCGACCAACAGGCACGTTTAAATCATCTTTAATGCCAAATAATTAACGCAAGGCGCACTACTGGTGAATCTCATCAATTCATTGGGCGGAGCCAACTCGAAAAAGGCATTTCAAAATGATGGGGCGATCACACCTCAGCACCAGTCACAACACAGCAGTACACCACACGTCAAAAGTGGCCATAAAAAAATCCAGTCAAATGACTGGATTAGTTGGTTTAACCGTAATCGGGAAAACAGGATTTGAACCTGCGACCCCTACGTCCCGAACGTAGTGCTCTACCAAGCTGAGCTACTTCCCGAGAAAATTAAATAAAAAGCCTTAGTAATCACTAAGACTGTGTTAAACGATCGGGAAAACAGGATTCGAACCTGCGACCCCCTGGTCCCAAACCAGGTGCTCTACCAAGCTGAGCTATTTCCCGATACTAATGCACCCAGTAGGAGTCGAACCTACAACCTTCTGATTCGTAGTCAGACACTCTATCCAATTGCGCTATGGGTGCTTATTTAAAATGCCGAGGACCGGGATCGAACCGGTACGGTTATCACTAACCGCAGGATTTTAAGTCCTGTGCGTCTGCCAATTCCGCCACCCCGGCAAATTAAAAGCGGAAGACGGGATTCGAACCCGCGACCCCCACCATGGCAAGGTGATGTTCTACCACTGAACTACTTCCGCATAATAAAGCTATTCAATTGTAAATGCCGACTAGAGGATTCGAACCTCCGACCTCCTCATTACTAGTGAGATGCTCTGCCAACTGAGCTAAGTCGGCATGTGCGGGTGAAGGGATTTGAACCCCCACGTCGTAAGACACTAGAACCTAAATCTAGCGCGTCTGCCAGTTCCGCCACACCCGCATGATATTAACCATGCCCGTTGCCGGTCTAACAGTTCTTACTGGTATGCCTTGACAACTATTTAACTTTATCATCTTGTTGAATAGTTGTCAACAACTTTTTCAATTAATTGGATAAATATACTTTTTTAATGGATAAACAAGTTCTATTTTTCCGACAAGAAATATTATAGCACGGTAGCCTAAAATAGCAAACCCTATTTTCAAAAAAATTCTATTTAATTTCAAAAAAGCCACTGAAACCGCCTTTTGACGGCTGAAATACGGCTGTAAATCTCCATTAAAAACTAACCTTTATCTTCCATAAAGCCTGCTTTCCACCAATTTTACTGCCGATACGCGTTAATTTTATACTCATAAATTATGCAAAAACGCGGACCCGCATCACTGCGAATCCGCGTTTGACTAAATCATCAATTCGATTTAACCTTGCTTTTCGATTTTAGTCTTACCGTGCATGTAAGGAACTAAGACATCTGGAATCGTAACCGTTCCGTCTTCATTTTGGTAGTTTTCCAAAATAGCTGCGACGGTCCGACCGACTGCTAAGCCACTCCCATTCAACGTGTGGACGAATTGGAGTTTACCATCATCGTCGCGATACTGGATGTGTGCGCGCCGTGCTTGGAAATCAGTACAGTTTGAACAACTTGAAATTTCACGGTACTTGTCTTGTTCTGGGAACCATACTTCTAGATCATGCGTCATGGCCGCGGTGAAACTCATATCACCAGTCGTTAACGTAATCACGTGGTATGGTAAGCCAAGCTTCTTCAATAATGATTCAGCATTATTGGTCAGCTTTTCAAGTTCATCCCATGAATCTTCAGGCTTCGTAAACTTGACCATTTCAACCTTATTGAATTGGTGTAAACGAATCAAGCCCTTGGTATCGCGACCGGCACTACCGGCTTCTTCCCGGAATGCTGGCGATAGCGCTGTGAAATAAACGGGTAATTTTTCTGCCGGAATAACTTCATCGCGGTAGTAGTTTACCAATGGGACTTCAGCAGTTGGGATCAACGTTAAATCTTGCGTTGTGATCCGGAAGGCGTCTTCCTTAAACTTAGGGAATTGACCAGTCCCGTACATTGATTCATCCGTCACCATGTATGGTGGTAAGACTTCGGTATAGCCTTCTGCTTCATGTTGGTCCAAGAAGAAGTTGTAGACGGCCCGTTCAAGTTTGGCCCCATCACCAATGTAGTATAAGAACCGACTTCCTGAGACTTTGGCGCCCCGTTCGAAGTCCAAGATACCTAAATCTTCACCGATGTCCCAGTGGGCTTTTGGTGTGAAGTCGAACTTCCGTGGCGTCCCGATCCGACGTATTTCAACCGCGTCTTCTTCCTTCAAGCTGACCGGCACGTCTGGATGAGGCATGTTTGGTAAATGAGCTGCCATGTCTTGGACTTGCGCGTCGATCGTCCGGCGTTGTTCATCCAAGTCTTTAACATCCGCACTAACCTTTTGCATTTCAGCAATTTCAGCACTGGCATCTTCTTTATTGCGCTTCTTTTCTGAAATCTCACCTGAGACCTTGTTCCGAGTAGACTTGAGTTGTTCACTCTTCGCAATCAATTCACGGCGTTGTTCGTCCGCAGCTAACAAGTCATCGATATCACTAGCAGCAACGCCCCGATGACCAAGTTGTTCTTTGACAAAATCGGCATTTTGCCGAATCATTTTAACATCTAACATAACGACGTCTCCTTTGTAGAAATTAGTTGTAAATAAAAACAGTCTCTCCTCCCATATTGGGACGAAGAGACTGCGATTCGCGGTACCACCCAAGTTCAGGATTATTTGTTAATCCCACCCTTAAACGGATAACGGCCGTGCCGTGCAGTATTACCTGCCCACATTGTCGCGCCGGAGTTTCGACTGCCGGTTCACACCACCCACCGGTTCTCTGAACGTCTACTTAAAACGCGCCGTGTTTACTATTCACTGTCTACTATAAATCATTGATGTCCAAAAGGCAACTAGCCGAGACTCTTAACCTTTTCATCAATCAAGCGAATGACTTCCTGACGAGCACTCGGGTCCGCAACGAAATCTAATTGGTCGCCATCTATTTGCATCTTAGGGCTGTGGTCATAGTTAGCGTACCAGTCCGTATACCGTTCGTTCAACGTTTGATAGTATTGGTATAGGTCTGGATCTTGGTCGATTTGTTCATATGAGCGGCCCCGCTTTTGAATTCGCTTGAGCATCGTATCGAACGAAATATTGATGTGAATCAACAAGTCTGGGCTCTTCTGATGCTCAGCTTCAGGCAATTCTTGCATCATGTTATTCAATAGCGAGTCGTAAATGTCAACTTCGGTGTTGGTCGCCCGTCCCAAATCCCCGTTTAAATGGAACAATAATGAATCTTCGAAGATTGAGCGGTCCAAGACGTCCAAGTCGTTGGCAAACGCTGATTTGATACTATCCAACCGTTTATTTAAAAAGTAGATTTGTAATAAGAACGCATACTTCTTAGGGTCCTTATAAAATAACGGCAAAATGGGATTATCATCAACTGATTCGTAAAACGCTTTGGAGCCGAAATGTTGGGCTACTAATTGCGTTAAACTCGTCTTGCCGGCACCGATTGTTCCTGACATTACAAGCATGGGGCGTCTCTCCTTTTAGTCACGTCAAAATTTTGATTATCTTTAAAAGCAACACTACATATTGTACGCACCCAAGTCCTAAAATGCAATATCTGGTGAGTCAATTCCATAAAAAACTTAGTTTGGCTTAATTTGTCTTGAGTGCATGATTAAAGCGTGCTGGTTTTCAAGGTCAAAAGCGGCCGTTCCGCCACCATGCGATTGGCTTCCTGGCTGTAGCGACCGACAAGCACAAGCCAAACAGCTATCACGTTTTAATTTCATGCTAGATGATGACTAGCGTAATTCGTAACTTCATGCCCACTAAAAAAGGCATCCCCCAGATTGGAGATACCTACTCAATTTGCTGATCAAGAACATCCGCGACTTAGGGGCGTAACCCCGTTTATATCGCGTCAGTCATGTTCCTAAGCTAAGTATTACTTAGCCGCCTTTTCACGTGCCTTTAACAGGCTCACGTATTGTTCCAAGGTCAGGTTGTGCTTGGTCATGAATTGGGCACTCTTTTTGCCGACGTAGCGGAAATGCCATGATTCATAATCAATCCCCGTTGACTTGGTCCCGCTCTTCGTAAAGCGTAGTACGAAACCGTAGTCTGGGGCGTGCTTGATTAACCATTGTTGCCCTTTGTTCTTGTCTGATGAAGAGAGCAACTGATTGCCATGCGTGTTATACCAATGCGTGTTCATGATATCAGCGGCTAAGCCGGTCTCATGCTCACTACCACGTGGTACCGCCACGTATTCTTTCGTCAGCTTCAAGGCTTCTTTGGCCGACTTGCCCTCGTTCTCATAGGTTTGAATCGATTGACTCCAAACCTCTTTTTGATAGGCAACGGACCGGTAACCAGAAACGATGGTTGCCGGGTACCCGGCCTTCTTAGCGCCAGCCATGAAAGCTTCCAGCGGCTTGACGATGGATGTCCGGACATCGATCCCGTTGACACTCGACTTACTGAAACTCATTTCTGAGCGCTTGTTCCACTTGTTGACGACAACCAAATCAGCATCCGTCGACTTGACGCCCTTCGGCAATTCACTGATCAATCGTTGTCGTTTGGTCTGCGTCTTGGTCGTTTTCGCCGAACTGCTTGATGATTTTGACGCACTCGACTGGCTGTTAGCGCCACAACCACTCAGGACGCCGACTAACGTTACTAATGCTAAACCTCTTACTAAATTACGCTTCCACATTTCTCTCGCTGCCTTTCTCTGTCCTAGCTTAGCATAGAGGACGGATTTAAAACTTGTTTTCCAGTCGATATTTGATAATTTTTAATGATTTTTTCATTTAGATCGTTCATCAATCCTCGCATAATCATATCTAATTTGATTGCCAGCCGACTCCCCGTTTGACAAAAAATGCACCTAACTCCAACTGCGAGTTAAGCACATTCTAAACACGAGTTAATCTTTACCATGATGATGGCGGGTTAAGTCAACCTTATCCAGCGGAATCATTTTGGTATGATAACGAATCTTGTAATAGACGTATAACACAATAAATAATGGGATACTCATGTAAGTGACCCCGATGGCTTGCCAGTCCAGTGTCGCAAAGGAATGCAAGTCTTGTCCAATAATGACGACCAAGCAGAGGATAAAGGCGAACCATGGCCCAAATGGGAACCACTTGGCATGGTAACGCAACTCACTGAGCTGATGGCCCTGCTTGACAAACGCCCGCCGGAACCGCAAATGTGAGATGGCAATTCCTAACCAGGCGATGAAGCCGGTCAATCCACTTGCAGACACCAAGAAGATGTAGATTCGTTGACCAAACAGGCTCGATAGGAACGTCAAGAGGCCAATGACCGTGGTTCCTAATAATGCCATGATTGGAATTCCACGCCGGTTGACCCGACCGAACGTCTTTGGCGCGTAGCCTTGTAATGACAAGGAGTATAGCATCCGCGTCGACGCATACATCCCTGAATTGGCTGCAGACAGGACGGAGGTCAAAATCACCGCGTTCATGACACTGGCAGCCGCTGCCAACCCGGCTCGTTTGAAGACTAAGGTAAACGGACTGATCGCAATATCACTCGCTGATGAACCCAGCAAGTCCTTAGACGTATAAGGAATAATGGCCGCAATCACAAAGATGGCCAAAATGTAGAATAATAAGATCCGCCAAAAAACTTGTTTGATGGCCTTCGGAATACTCTTCTCCGGCGTTGCGGATTCGCCCGCGGTAATCCCAATCAATTCCGTCCCCTGGAATGAAAAACCAGCGACAACGAACACGCTGAGAATCGTTGGAATTCCGCCCACAAATGGCGCCTTTTTATACGAGAAGTTGCTGAGGCCCGTCGCGTGACCACCCATGATGCCGACGATCGTCAACACCCCGATGACCAAGAAGACCAGGACCGTCACAACTTTGATCAGTGAAAGCCAGTATTCCGTCTCGCCAAACGACCGCACCGACAAAGCGTTGATCGTAAAAATCAAGACTAAGGCAATCAGACTGAAGACCCAGCCGGGCACGGTCGGCAACCAGAATTGCATGACGATTGCTGCCGTACTGATATCGACTGCCAGCGTAATCGCCCAGTTGAACCAATAATTCCAGCCCATCGCAAATCCCAGCGCTGGGTCGACAAACTTGGTTGCATACGTTGAGAACGACCCGGAGACTGGCAAGTACGTTGCCATCTCACCCAGACTCGTCATTAAAAAGTAGACCATGATACCGATGCCGACGTACGCCAGTAGCGCCCCGCCTGGCCCGGCCGTTGAAATTGCAGAACCGGATGCCACAAACAGGCCAGTCCCGATACTACCACCTAGTGCAATCATGGATAAGTGCCGGGTCTTTAAGGACCGGTGCACATCCTGATGTTGTTCTTCTGCCATTGCAGAACCTCCAAAAATCGATTTATATCTAAAAGTGTTCACACCGATTCAGGTTTAGCACAACCAAAATAAAAAGCCTTCTTGCAACGCGAAAACGTGCGCAAAAAGACTTTAATCAGATTGATTGACATAATTGCTGATTTCATCGTCGATAGCGCCCCGCAACTATTCTAGCTGCGACAGTCCTTGATTTATTCAACCAAGGCCCAACGGATAAATCGGTCATAGATTCATCTATTTCGGCGGTTGCCCCGTTCACTGACCTTCACTAGTGATGACCCACTTCTAGTCAGTTACTATTGTTAACCGCGTCCTCTTCTTTCGATATACTCAACCATTATATCCGACCAGTCCTCATTTGACAACCGGTCTTAATCGTTAATTTTAATAAAATTGATCTGGCAACATCGTCTTACCTAAAGCCTTGTTGTCAGAGTAGTCGATTGGAATGTCCACAACGACTGGACCATCCGTGGCAAAAGCTTGATCGAGCACCTTTTCTAGGTCAGCAGGTTGGTTGACCCGTAAACCGGTGGCACCAAAGCTTTCAGCATACTTGACAAAGTCGACTGGGCCAAAGTGCACGGCCGCATCTTCACCGTACTTCATCTCTTCTTGGAACTTCACCATATCGTAGGTCCCATCGTTCCAAATCAAGTGCACGATGTTTTGCTTCAAGCGCACAGCCGTCTCAAGTTCCTGAGCGGAGAACAAGAAGCCGCCATCACCCGAAACGGAAACAATCTGGGTGTTTGGCCGAACTAGCGCTGCGGCAATCGCCCATGGTAGTGCGACACCCAAAGTCTGCATCCCGTTACTGAACAGTAAGTGGCGTGGTTCATAGCTCCGGAAATGCCGTGCCATCCAGATGTAGTGACTCCCGACATCAACGGTGACCGTCATTTCATCACTGACCCGTTGTTGCAAAGCTGCGATGACTGATAGCGGATGATTTAGCTTAGACTGCTTATCAATATTAGGCACAAAGTCCCGCGTTTGCAGGCGTTCTTGTAATTCACTCAAATACGATTGGGCATCATCACTGATGTTATAACCCTTCATGTATGGTAACAAGAAGTCCAGAGTCTGCGCGATGTCTCCAATCAATTCCGTCTCTGGTTGGAAATTATGATCAAGTTCCGCGCGCATGGCGTCAATCACCACGATGCGGGCCTTACCTTCTGCATTCCAGTTACGTGGTTCGTATTCGATTGGGTCATAACCCACCGCAATGACCAAGTCAGACTTCTTCAATAACATGTCCCCTGGTTGGTTCCGGAATAAACCGACCCGACCAAAGAAATGGTTGGCTTCCAAATCACGTGAAATCACACCGGCTGCTTGAAACGTCTCGACAACTGGTAAGTTTGCGGCCGTCACGAGGTTGCGAATCGCCTTAGTGACTTCTGGTGAGGAAGCACGCATCCCAACTAATAAGACGGGTAACTTGGCTGCTTTGATCTTTTGTGCCAGTAACGTGGCTTCAACTGGACTAGCAGGTCCTAATTTTGGTGCTTGAATCGGTGTGATGACCGGCGTCCGAACGATTGAGTCCGTCACGTCTTGTGGAACACTGACGAAGCTAGCACCCTGCTTAGCCGCCGTGGCTTCCTGATAGGCATTTGCTAACACTTCAGAAATGTTTTCAGGTTCTTGGACTTCAGCACTGTACTTAGTGATTGGCTTGAACAGCGCCGCGTTATTCATACTCTGGTGAGTCAAACGTAACAAGTCGGCCCGTTGAACTTGCCCAGAAATCGCGAGGACCGGGTCCCCTTCAGCGGTGGCAGTCACTAAGCCGGTTGCTAAATTACTAGCACCAGGACCAGAAGTGGTCATAACGACCCCGGGTTTACCCGTGATCCGGCCAATTCCAGCCGCAATAAAAGCAGCGTTTTGTTCGTGGCGCGTCACGATCAACCGCGGACTCTTAGGGTTAACGGGATGTTCTAAGCGTTCAAACACCCGGTCGATCTTGGCACCGGGAATCCCAAATACATACTTAACATCGTGGTTTACAAGGCTATCGACGATTGCGTCGGCCCCATAGTACTTTTTATCAGCCATGTTGATCTCCTCTATCTTGTGAAATTCATTGTTAGAATACCATAATTAATGCCTTAATAACAGCAATTTCCGCCTTGTGAAATAAAGTATATCTGATCGAAAATCAAATCCAAATACTAAAAGCGCGTCAACATTGATTTACCGATGGAAACCGCTCTCAAAATTTTTTAAGTTTGTAGGATGGCTCACTTGTTCGTTCGCATCCGCGCTAACAATCCGTTTAATTGCGCCATTTTGTCATCAGAATAGTTGGTCCAATCTAGGACCGGTATCTGCTGGACGGCTAACAATTCCTTGATGAGCGTGGCCAATTTTTGTTGGGCCAAAAAGTTCAGCCATAACTGGTCAGCTTGCGAAAAGATTTGATTAACGACCTTAGTCCCTTCATGGGCGACTGGTTCCACGTCCTTGAAAACTTGGTCAAAATAGCCGTAGTTCGGAAAGGTCTGCAGCGTCCCCTCGATGGCCGCGACCACGTCAGTAATTGAAATCTCTTCAGCTGGTCGTGCCAGGTGGACACCCCCGTTGTTACCACTAGTTGAGGTAACTAGTCCAGCAACGACCAATTTGCGAATGATTTTGCGAATATACGACGCAGAACCGCCGATTCGTTCGTGAAGCACGTCCGCTGTTAACGGAATCTCCGGCTGCTGTGTCGCTAGTAGTACGAGCACACAAGCCGCCTGTTCAAATGATTTTGCGAGTTGCATCTACCCATCTCCTAAACGTTTAATGCGACACAGTCATAAAATAATTCAGTCTGTCCAGGGCCAAACGGGGCGTACTCCGGATGTCGAACCGAATCATACTGGCGAAAATTAGCATGCAACAGAATTTGTTTGGATGCCGGATTATTGGCTAAACAACTGGCGGTAATGCGCCGCAACTGTAACGTTTCAAATCCGTATTTCAAGATGCGTGCTACCGCGGCGGTCATGATGCCCCGCTGCCAATACTGCGCGTTTAGCATGTACCCTAAATCCATTTCCTTAGCGGCTGGCTCACCAGTATTGGTCATCCGTTCATATAACCCAACACTCCCAATGACGTGCTGGGTCGCCTCTAGTTCAATCGCAAAGATCTGCGGGAGCTTTGCTTGTTGCTTTAACAAAAATTCGGCCTCCGTTAGACTGTGCGCCGGTGCAAAACCCGCCGACGCCGCAATCCGCGGGTCACGAACCAATTCATAGTAATCCGCGGTGTCCGCTAACGTAAATGGTCGTAGCGTGAGTGCTTCGCCTCGTGCCGTAACCGTAACCATGCCCATATCTGTTCCACCTGACTTGCGTTATAATAGTTATGTTAACCATATCAAATTGAGGTGATTGCATGCAAGTTATAACACAAAAATTAACCGCATCGAGCGCGCAATTGACCGGTTATTTGCATCAACCGGATGCTAACGCGCACCAAACGACCTTACCAGCAATCATTATTGTTCCGGGTGGGTCTTACACGCATATTCCAACAGCCCAGGCCGAAAGTCTCGCGATGGCGTTTGCGGGTCACGGCTATCAGGCCTTTTACTTAGAATACACCCTCCTCGGTGATCAACAACCGTTGGAATTGGCTCCCGTTCTCGACTTAGGACGCGCGATGGCCTTACTGCGCGCACACGCGGACGAATGGCACATCGATCCTGACCAGATCACACCGGCCGGCTTTAGTGTCGGCGGCCACATCGTCGCGCTCTACAACGATTATTGGCGGACCAAGGTGGCAACGGCCCTCGATATTGAGTCTGCAATGCTCAAACCCAAGTCCGTTATTTTAGGCTATCCTGTGATTAGTCCGAAACTCGGTTTTCCTAAAGATGACGCCACGATTGCAACTTGGACGGCTACTCCAGACGTGCTAGCAGCGGAACAACACGTCACGGCTGACAACCAGCCGACCTTCATTTGGGTGACGGCCGATGATCCAATCGTGCCCGCCGCAAATGCCTTGGCCTACACGACAGCCTTAGCCACTGCCGAAATTCCATACGAATTGCACGTCTTTAAACATGGGCCCCACGGTTTGGCACTCGCAAATGCTCAAACTGCTTGGAAACCAGATGCAGACCAGCCGCACGTCGCCCACTGGTTGACGTTAGCCCTCGAGTGGTTGGCGGATAATCGTCGCTAATCAGGCAGTCAGTTGTACCTTTATTTTAACGACAATCAAAGCTGAAAAAAACGTTTGTCCAGATTTCAACTCGATTTCACAGTTGAAACGGACAAACGTTTTTTAGTTGATTAACGTAACGATTTCGATTGGCGACTACTAACAAATCAAAAAATTAAATTCGTTAACATACCTTATAAATAGGAGCGATAAAATAACGGCCACTTGAGTAAGCCCGGCGCCCAAAAGACGTAAAACCACTGTATTACCTGGCTCCAGCTCCATGCCAGCAAGACCGCACCGATCGTATCAGTCGGGTAATGGGCGTTGAGATAGATTCGCGAGAAAATGACCAGTAACAGCCACACCACGCTACCCCATTTGACAATCATCGCGGCCCGATAACTTGGTAATTCCGGCACAACGAGCATGATAATGACGCTTACGAGAACAAACGTCCCCAGCACGTGGCCACTCGGAAAACTATAACCGGTATCTTGTGCCAGATGGCTGATGGGCCGGTCACGACCAACGAGGTGCTTAACGATAAACCCCAGAATCATCGCCCCCGCCATGTACGCCAGCGCCCAAAATGCTTGAATCTTGTACTTAAACCCATACATCAGGAAGGCCAGAATCAATATCCACAGCACATCCATTCCCGGTGACGCCAGCCAAGCAATGAGCTTGTAAAACACAGTCCAGATCCCACTATTACTGATTTGAACAAGCGACGTCAGGGCCACATCTAATAAATCAATTCCAATCGCGCCGTCACTAATAAAATAGCTCAGATAGGCAAATAGAATTACCCCAATGACAAACTTGACCGGCCGACTACGCGACTTATCGATCATCAAAACAAGAACCCCCATTTAATATATAAATTACCAAAATTATACCATAGTCTATTAATCGACTGAACGAATCCTTAATATCCACGGCTGAACCTTAAAAAAAAAGAAAGAAGTCGCAATTTCATCACGTTTTGTTAACAAAAAGGTTATGATTAATTTGATAATTCATCGGATTGCATCCTAATTCTTATGTGGATTCGGTATCCGACCGGTGAAAAAAATGCTAAACTATGAATAACTATTACCATTGGAGGAAGAGTTCATGGAAGACATGCCAAGTCGCTCAGAAATGCATCGTGACAAATCGCAGGGAAACAATTCACAGGGAAACGGCAAGGGACCGAAGAAAAAGCACCCTGTTCGTAATACGATTTTAATTATTATTGCCGTCCTATTAGTCGGAACCGGCGCGTTTGCTGCGCGGACCTACTTTAATGCTAAGAATGCGGCTAACACCGTATTCAAAAGCAGTGGGATCAAGAAATCTCGTAATACCAGTGCCGTTTTGAATGGTAAAAAACCCGTTTCGATTCTGTTACTCGGTACGGATACCGGGGCGCTTGGCCGGAACTATAAAGGTCGGACCGATACGATCATCCTAGCAACCATCAATCCGAAGACCAAGACGACGACCTTAATGAGTTTGCCGCGTGACTCCGAAGTTGCTGTTTCAGGATTTGAACAGGACTTCCCTACTAAGTTGAACGCTGCTTACGCATACGGTAGTGCTGGGACCACTATCAAGACGATTCAAAAATGGTTGAACGTGCCGATTGACTACTATGCCCTGATCAACATGGGTGGGATGAAGAAAGTCATCAATGAAATCGGTGGCGTGGACATCACCCCAATTCGGACATTCACTTACGAAGGCTACACCTTCACGAAGGGTCAAAAGGAACACATGAACGGGGCCAAAGCTTTAGCCTACTCACGGATGCGGTATGACGATCCGCTTGGTGACTACGGTCGTCAACAACGGCAACGGCAATTGATCACCGCTATTCTCGGTGAAAGTACCAGTGCTTCCAACTTGTTGAAACAAGACTTCCTCGATTCATTAGCTAAACAAACTCGGACTGACTTGACCTTCAGTAACCTGACCAGCATCGTTACCAACTACCGGAGCGCCACCAAGAACATCGTTTCCGACCACGCTCAAGGAACTGGTAAGATGATCGACGGCCAATCCTTCGAAGTTGTCTCACAATCTGAAAAGCAACGGGTCACCAACGTCCTGCGGAAATCACTTAACTTGAAAGCCGCTAAAACTGGTGAAAAGTTCGCCAACCAAAACTAATCACATCAACACTGATTATTGATTAAAAAAGGCGCTACTCACATCTCTTTAGAGATGTGGGTAGCGCTTTTCTATTGTCTGAAGTGGTGATGTTTAAAGCCACAAACCGCTGATACCCATTATGTTAGTTAATTCGGCTTTAATTATGATAAAAACGTGCTGGTTTCTAAGTTCAAAAGCGGCCAGCTGAGACCCGCTGGAAACAGTGCGAGTAAGCGTAACCTTGCAGTGGTGGCGTCTTCCTATGCCGGCTTCCAGGTGTTTCTGACAACGCTGGAACGCGATGGACACAGATTTAAGCCGAAAGCCCACGTCTTAAATACTGGTCTTCCACTAACCAAGCACAAAACGCTTGCTAAGTGGAATTTCATCGCTGAGCATTGTCAGAAACACCTTCCAGCCGGGCTGGTATTCGAAAGGCAGACATGTGCGGACCTAACTTTAATTGAACTGGTCGTTGTGTCCTAGTAAACAATCATTTTTGTAATGAACTGTAAGATTAGTTTCTGGTAAAAGCTATCATATTCACGTTCTAATCATGGGAGTCAGCAGTATTACTGCATATTTCAGAACTTTCTCTACTCACCTAAAATAACAAGGCCTGGGATACCAATCGAGAGGGAAATTCTATCGATCAATTTCGAGGATAGTGCCTTTGAAATCAATCTTAAGAATTTCGTACAAGTATTTAAGTCAGACAAGTCTTTAAGTTCAATAAATCAATAAAATCATCATCAATGCTGTTTTTAAGTTTACATGAAGGACCAGTCTCCTAATATTCGATGGCCAATTGTACCTAATTCGATGGTCGTTCATCCGCCATTCGAATGGCTTCCCGACTGGAGGGGCCGGCTGACAATGCTCAGTAGCCAAATTATTCTTAGTCGGAAGTGGGCTGCTTCCGGCTTAGAATAAGACTCGTATTTGAAATTGCGCAGTGGGTTTCTGCGTGAGTTCAAATCGATGTCGGCTTACGTTCCAGCAATTGTCAGCCGGCCCCGGAAGTCGGAATGGGACGCGCATCGGCTGACGAGCAGTAAACCCACCAACCAGCACGTTTTTATCATCTTGAATGCAGAATCGGATAACGGCCGCAAATACACTGACAGCCTTATGATTCCAAATGCTGTAAGCGCCACTGGCGAATGCAAAATGCAATTAACCGGTTCAATAATTCCGCTAATAAGAAGCCTAGTGCGATGGCACCCGTAATCATGATGACTTGTAGCGTAAAGGCAACGGCTTCACGGTAATTGCCCAACGCAAAGTTACGGACCATCTGATAGGCTTGACTTCCGGGCACGAACGAGACCAGACTCGGAATGTTGAAAATAATGGCTGGCATCTTTTTATAGCGAGCCGCTAAACTACTCAAGACACCGATGCCAACGGAACCAATCAAGCTTCCAAGCACAACGCCACCATCAAATGCCTGCACGATCAGATAACTCCCCCATGTCAGGGTACCAATCCAACCAGCAACATTTAAGGCTTGATGTGGAATATTAATAATTAGGCCAAAGCCCAGTACTGCAATGTATGCCAGCACTAATTGTCCAATTGTTCCCATCACTTACGACCTCCTACACGCAATCAAAATAACGTAATGACCACGGCAATGCCGAAGCCCAGGGCCGCCGCACTCAACATGGCTTCCACCCCACGGGCCGGGCCACTGACAAAGTTGCCGGCCAAGGTATCACGGACCGCGTTGGTCAACGGTACCCCGGGCACTAATGGCATCAGCGAACCGATGATAATATCATTGACGTTGGTCCCCCACCCAAGCTGGCAGACCCATTCTGCGCCTAATCCAATCAGCAGTGCGGCCGTCAATTCGCTCAAAAATTTGATTTTCAGATACCGATTTAATAAGTAAAAGACCAAGTAACCGACCGTTCCAATCAAAACGGTCGGCCACGTATTGATGGTTTCTTGTCGAAACATGATCATCAGTGGCCCACTGACTAGCGCGGCCCCAACGAGCTGCAGCCATAATGGAAACGAACGGGAGGCGGCATCTAACTGATTCAATCGGCGATACAGCGTTGGCAAATCAATCGTCGTAGCCGCAAATTCCCGCGATAATTGATTAACTTGTGCCACTTTCTCCAGGTCGATCGTCCGCTGATTGACGGCTGCAATCTGCGTCGCATTGCGGCCTTGAATCGACATCATGACGCCGGTAATCGTCACGTACGTATTCGCCGCGACGACACCCGCATTTTGTGCGATTCGCATCATCGTATCATCGACCCGCGAGATTTCCGAACCATTTTCGACCATGATTTTACCGGCTTTGAGGCAAGTCGCAATAATCATTTCATCCGTTGTCATTTGAACACCCCCACACACCACATTTCAGATTTAGTAACTTAACTGTAGCCAAAGTCGCGCCGTTAGTAAAGGCTTATTTCGCAACGAATCTGTTTGCCATCCTGGTCGCTGATCGCACCGCCCTGGCGATGACTGGCAACGCTCAAATGAGCGCAAAAAACCGGCGATGAGCATTTAATCTCATCACCGGCTTAAGCCATTTAAGCGTTAATTAGTCTTTAGTAACGTTAACTGCTTGTGGGCCACGATCGCTTTCTTCAACGTCGAAAGTTACGGCTTGGCCTTCTTCAAGGCTCTTGAAGCCGTCTTCTTGGATAGCTGAGAAATGTACGAATACATCGCTACCGTTTTCGCGAGTAATAAAACCAAAACCCTTATCGGCGTTGAACCATTTAACTGTTCCGTGTTCCATAATAAAAAATCCTCCTAGTGCATTTTGCACGTATAAATTAATGTAAATCATGATTCGGTACAAATGGGGATAGTTTATTGAAACGATCTGACCACAATTACCTAACCAAGCTACATGAGTAATTGTAGCATATTGTTTCTAAAAAAGGTAGTTAAACACTAGTTTTTCCACGAAATGTTTATGTGATGATAAATGAAACAGAATAACTAACTAATAATTAGTAATTTTGTTCGGAATATGACCACAAGTCTTATTTAACAAACACGTTGTGGGCCGCTTTAAAGCTAACCGGAATCTCTTCACCGGTGGCCTTAATGGAAACGGTCACAGGGCCTTCAAACGGATCATGCTTCAAAACCGTCACGTCCTGACCAATTTTCAGTGGCGTATCATGTAAGTAAACTAACAAATCATGGTTATCGATAAAGCGTTCAATGGTTACGGATTCACCATCCGCCGTATCCGCCAAACTCGTATGACTATCTTCTTGATAGTGGCCGTCCTTATCGGGAATGGCGCCACCGTGTGGGCAGTGCGTTGGGTGCCCTAAAAAGGCTTCCAAAGAATCGACTAGGCGCTCACTGGTAACATGTTCCAGTACTTCGGCTTCGGTATGCACATCAGGTAAGTCATAATCGAGCTTATCGACTAAGAAATCTTCCCAAATTCGATGTTTGCGCACCAAGGTCTCCGCATACCGGATACCCTTTTTCGTCAGTGAAATTCCCGCATACGGGGTATGTTTGGCGAGGCCTTCCTGCACTAATTTGCCGACCATTTCCGTTACGGAACCAGCCGCGATGTCCAAACTTAACGCAATCTGCTTGTTAGACACCTTTTTCTTCGTACCACCAAGCTCGAAAATAATTTTTAAGTAATCTTCCTTCATGGGGGTCATGAATATTCTTCACCTCAACTAAATAGTTACTGCTTTGATTAATCTATCGTATGACAAATCTCTTTTAAGATAATTCTACCATCTTACTACAATTAAGACACCAGTTCTAGCCCTAATCAACGACAAAGCTTTGAAATAATGGCCTAATCGTGACATAATTAATTGTAGCGCAAAATAACCCATTTGGTTACTAATTTAGAAACGTGCTTGTTCAACTAAGGAGGAACCGCATCGTGAATGATGATGCTCAATTATCAATTACGCAATTGGATGACGCTTTACAACATAAAGCTGTCGAAGATTTTGCTAAATTCTACGTCCCGCTGTTTGACGCTAACAACCTTGAAGTGATGTCAAATTTTGACGTTGCTGCGTACATGACGGATATCAATGAACACCTTACTTATGGTCGCTATATGACCAAAGCACAGCGTTTGAGTGATACGGTCAGCTTTTCGTTTACCGCTTACCTTAACCTGATCGACCGTCTCGACCAGAAATACTACACTAGCGGCAACCCGGCCCAACCATGGGACGAATGGCTCGCCACCCAATTTGCTCAAATCGCAAATTCATAGGGCACCCGCAGTTTTATCTCACACTAGAGGATTGAGTTGACCCCAATCCTCTTTTTTGATGTCCATTTTTTGACCGCCCAACACTGTCACAGCAACTCACTGGCAAGATTGCCACCGCTGCGGCCCCTCGTCGAGGCTAAGTATCAAAAAAGCCCCAAGCTTTCCCGCAGCACTTGGGACCTCTGGCAAGTATCATCACCGGGCGATTGAAGACTACTACTAGTTTCAATTACACGTTGTTTTATGCACGATTACTACCTAGCCGAGCTAGGCATCTCTCAGCGCTTATTCGCGCTCCGTTGTAAATCCTTTTGCAAAGTTAAACTTCAAAACACGACCAACATGACAACGGTCAACCCAGCCATAAGATCGGTTGACGAACGGGAAACTTAAATGCCCAAATGACTTACCGATACTTGCCAACTTAAATTTAACATTAATTAACCGGTTACACAAGCTGAAGGTCGCTAACCTTCCGATTTTGCCGGATACAGTCGATAATGTGGCTTACCATCTAAAATATAGCAGTACAATTGTTGGGTCTGGTCCTCATCAAAGTAACCGAGCTTGACCATGTGATGCCCATCGCGTTCCTCAATCCCTTGAAAGGCCGTCATCATGAAGATGCGCATCATCTCCATCTGATTACTATAGCCATTGGCCCGTTCGACCGCAGCCGCCAGTGTGAATCCTTCATCTAACATCATCTTTACAAAATGCACGCGCATTAACGTGCCATACGAATAGCGGTGGGTCGTGTTCTTCTCACCTGTCTGCAAACTATGAATATAATTTTTCTGTTCCCAGTAGCGTAATTGGGTCTGGGAGACCCCCGTCATTTTCGCTAAATCAGTGATACCAATCGTAAACTGGTGCTTGCGCAGTTGGTCTTTGAATTTTTTGAAAAATACGCCATCTTCTTGATTATCCACGGGTCAACCTCTTTTCTAACATTTTCAATACTCAGTATATGGTTTTTAATATTAATGTCAAGTTTGTTGACAAAAGCAATAAATCCGATTATATTAGACAACGTACTTTTTTAGAGAGAAGAGATTTACTTGTCAACTCCTGTTGATACGCATGGGAAGCCGTATAATCGTGGCTTGCTCATTGCAGTTTTGTTAGTCGGTACCTTTTGTACCGTCCTTAATCAAACGATTTTAACCACTGCCTTCCCAACGTTGATGAAAGATTTTGATATTACAACGTCGACCGTTCAATGGTTAACAACCGGGTTTATGTTAGTCAACGGGATTATGATTCCCGTTAGTGCTTGGTTGAGTTCACGTATTTCTACCAAGTGGCTCTACCTGTCAGCAATGGGGATTTTCGAAATTGGAACCATCATTTGCTGGACCGCACCTAACTTCGGGACTTTACTTGCCGGACGTCTCATTCAAGCCGTCGGTGTTGGGGTCACGATGCCGTTACTTCAAACTATCATGTTATCGATCTTCCCCGCTAGCAAGCGTGGTGCTGCCATGGGGACTGCCGGAATCGTTGTCGGCTTAGCCCCAGCGATCGGCCCAACCTTGTCTGGGTGGGTCATTGATAACTTATCATGGCGTGATTTATTCGGTTTGATCGTCCCAATCGTGGCAATCGTCTTGATTGCCGGCCTGTTCTTCATGGCGAACGTGCTTGAAACGTCCAAACCAAAATTAGACTTTGCTTCACTTGTTTTATCGACGATTGGTTTCGGGAGCCTACTCTATGGTTTTTCATCCGTTGGTGACAATGGTTGGACTTCCACAGTTGTCCTCTCAACCTTGATCATCGGGGTCATCTTTATTATTGGGTTCATCTGGCGTCAATTAACAATGGAAAATCCATTCTTACAATTACGCGTCTTCAAACACGCTGAATTTACGATTGCCGCTGTTTTAAGTTCCGTTGCCAACATGGCGATGGTCGGAGCCGAAATGGTTATTCCGCTCTACTTGCAAATCATTCACGGCTTCTCAGCATTTGAATCCGGACTGTCACTCTTGGCTGGTGCCCTAATGATGGGGATTATGAGCCCAATTACTGGCCGGGCCTTTGACCGTTTTGGTGCCAAACGTTTGGCCATCTTAGGGATGTTCCTATTAACCATCGGGACGTTGCCATTCGCCTTCATTACACGGAATACGGCCACCGTTTATATCGTGGTCTTGTACGCCGTTCGGATGTTCGGGATCGCCATGGTCATGATGCCATCAACCACTGCCGGGATGAACGCCCTGCCTGTTGAATTGATGGGACACGGGACTGCCGTTAACAACACGACCCGTCAAATTGCTAGTTCAATTGGGACCGCCATTTTGACTTCTGTGTTGTCTAACGTGACGGATGCCACCAAACCAGCGCACAGCTTGATCAAGAGTAACCCACTCGGCTACCAAGATAGCTATTACAACGCTACGTTGAATGGTTACCACGCCGCATTCTGGGTTGCCGTGGGCTTCTCAGTCGTTGGTTTGATTGTTGCCTTCTTCATGAAGAACAAGCAACACTCCGTTAAACCAGTCATGAACAACACTAAGGAGGTGAACGACTAATGATTCTCGTCTTACTCGTTGCCAGCGCAGTTGCGCTCTTCCTATCATTTATCTACGTTCACCGAACCAGTTTGCGAATTAGTTTATCGGTCGTTTTCGGAATTTTGCTCGTAGGCTCGATCTTCTTCATTTCATTGAATGACGGTCAGCACTACGGGATGGTCAAAACGACCACGACGACCACTAAGTCCTTGAAATCAGCTGGTAGTAGTAAGCAATTAGACTTACTGCTCTACCAAAGCGTCGGGACTGCCGATAAGCACCGGGTCTACATTTACAAGAACACCACGAACCAGAAAAAAGTGAGTCACACGACTGCGAGCGTCAAGACTGCTAACCAAGTCAAAACGACGACCGCAACACCAAAACTGGTCACTAAGACCACGCGGTGGACGTATCAAAGTAACGCGATGAAGTTCTGGTTCGGCTTAGCCAACAATGATAAACAGTTGATCAAGCGCACCAATTACTTCTACATCAACAAGAGCTGGGTCGTCTTAAGTACCACTCAAGCCAAACAATTCAGCAAGTTGATGAAGCAACAACAAGCGACCCTAAAAGCACGTGCGAAAGTCTACGTCGCTAACCAAGTCAAAGCCGCAATGGCTAAGAACCCGTCAATGACTAAGGCCCAATTGGCCAAAGTTCAAAAGGCCGCTGCTGCCCAGTACCAAGCCAATGCGATCCAAAGCATGGTTAAAACGGTCAAGGCTAGCAAATAAGGTTCATTAACAGTTGCATATCGACACAAAAGCCCCGGCAGGTCCGGGGCTTTTGTTGTCTCTCGAATGATTTGGGAGTGTGAGGTCCAGACGGGTTGGGACTGAGGATTAGCCTAGCTAGAGCGTTAAGCGGTGAATTTCCGCTTGGCGTTCTGGCGTAGCTAACCGGAAGTCCCAGTCTGGCCCGAACACGTTTCGACAATATCACTGGCAAAAAACAGTTCAATAGAAGCTTCGTCAACCAACAATTTGTTCGATAATCAGACCATAATTCAGCGGGAGTAGTCGCCAAAGAATTAGCGCGTCGGTTAGCCATGACACGCATTGTGCTAGGTTTAGCATTAAAAATGATTAAATCATGCAAATTGTTTGGTTTACTGTTCGTCTGTTGGCGATCGTCCTAATCCGACTTCCGGGGCCGGCTGACAATGCTGGAACGTAGCCGACGTCGATTTGAACTCACGCAGAAAGCCGCTGCGCAATTTCAAATACGAGTCTTATTCTAAGCCGGAAGAAGACCACTTCCGACTAAGAATAATTTGACTACTGAGCATTGTCCGGCGGGCCGGCCAGTCGGGAAACCGCTCGAATGGCGGATGAACGGCCACCTATCTGGGTACAATTGGGCATTGAATTTTGAGAGACTGATCCTTCCGGTAAAGGCTTAATCAGTATCGATAATGGTTTATGGTATTTAAATGCTAGGAGGATTATTTATTAACTTCAATAGCAACTAATCTTGAAATCAGTCGATAGAATTGGCTTTCGTTTAGCATGTAGTCTTTGCTATTTTAGGTGATTAGACAAGATCCATATAACGTCTCGGCAACGCTGCTGTTTCGCGAACACGAGTCTACCAACATGGCGACTAGTGGGGCCCGGCTTTACAGTTAGATGTCAAATGGCTGTTTACTTAAGCGTCAACGACCAGCTCCTCAAAGGTTGGGTCCGCACATGTCCGCCTTTCGAATACCATCCAGGCTGGAAGGCGTTTCTGACAATGCTCAGCGATGAAATTCCACTTGGCAAGCGTTTTTGGCTTGGTTAGTGGAAGACCAGTATTTAAGACGTGGGCTTTCGGCTTAAATCTGTGTCCATCGCGTTCCAGCGTTGTCAGAAATGCCTGGAAGCCGACATAGGACGCGGCTACAACAGAAAGTTTACGGGAACTCGCACTGTTTCCAGCGGGTCTCAGCTGGCAGCCCTTGAACTTTGAAAATAGCATGATTTAATCATGATTCATGACAAATCAACTAACACCATGCGTGCCATGACGAGCATTTACAAAACCTTCATACTTATTTTCCAAAACAATACACAATGTTTACCGAAAACCCGTTTTTGTTGGAATCCGCAAATGATAAGATAATGACACATCAAGTTGCTGGACCTAAGCAGTTACTGCACCACACTATCAAAATGACATGGTGCTTAATCTAGCTGGCATTTATACAATGCGCGTGCCTGCTAAGACTAATCGCCTCAAAGGAATGATTATGTGCCCAACTCAACGCCAGTGTGGCTTTGGCTTCTGATGACCACCATATTCTATGTCACACTTTATATCGCAGGTAAAAAATACGCTGATCGTTTTATCTTTAGACAGCTACGCCGCTTTGGTTGGCTAATAGGCTTGGGTCTCCTAGCCTATTTTATTCTCAGACAAGTCCAATACCCGGCCGGCCTATTAGGAAACATGGTCATCATCTTGATGGGCATTCTGACAATTTGTCTGTTTCGACTCCGTACAAAGGGTAGCTGATAATCGCTAATCAGTACCAAATAAACACTGATTCAGTGAACGATTACAATTCTACTAACAAAACGAGCGCCAACGTTGGTCACTTCAGGCCAGCGTAGGTGCTCGTTTTTAGATTGGCTATGATTGTTTGGTCTCAAACTCACTACTATAATTAAACGATTTACGCAAACGATTGGTCCGTTATTGCTGGTTCAGCTGGTACTGGATTAATGAGGCCCTGGACGTCGTCGTAATCTTCGTCGTCATCACCATCGTCATCGTCTTCATAATCAGTGTCATCATCAGACTCAGTGTCGGAATCGTAATCGTCATCGTCTGACGCAGCGCCATCATTAGCGTAATCATCGTCAGTTTCAGATTCTTCATCACTATCATCCTCGTACTCGGAATCACTAGTGTCGTCTCCGTAATCATCATTTGAATCTTCATCGCTGTCTGACGCATCATCATCGGTATCACTGTAAGTATCCGAGTCACTGTCGTAATCCTCATTTGAATCAGTATCGTCATCGTCAGTGTCCGCAGTATCTTCATCAGAATCATCCGTGTCGTCATCGGAATCGTTCGTTTGCGTCTCAGGATCCGAATCGGCATCACTGTCGTCGTACTCGTCATCCAACCAGTCGACCGCATCATCGATATCACTATCGTCTGCAAAGAGCGCCAAAATGAACCAGTCTGGCACGTCGGCTAACGAATCCATGTCCCACTTATTTTTGGCAGCGGCAATCTTCTGGCGCAATGCCGCCGCTCGCTTCGCTTCAGCCGCACTAACTTTCAAGTTTGTCTTGGCCTTCTTGGCGGCAGCTAACAACTGCTTGACCTTAGGCTTCAGCGCTTTCAAATAGGGCTTTTTATGCCAGTTGATGGCTGCACAGCGTTTGAGCACGTCCGCTGAATACTTGCCGTTTTTGACCTTTAACTGAGCCTGAATATCATCCGATAATTGTTGATATTCCTGATAATCACTGGTGACGGTCGTTTTTAACCGTTTCAACTTGGTCTTCAAACTAGTAGCCCCGTTGGCGATGTTGACCCCCTTATCAACCGTCGTTAACGCTGCTTTGAGCTCCCCCGACTTCAACTTAGCTTTGGTCGTCAAATAGGCCTGGGTTTGATCGCGGTAGGCCTGCGCCTGAGCGTCTTTGGGCTTCTGCGTTAAAGCGTTATCAAAATACGTCAGCGCTTTTTGGTACTTATTCTCAGCGACCGCGTTTAGCCCATTCTCAATGGACCGTGAATAATCCTTATTACGGCAGCCAGCCAACCCGACCACCATCAAACATAACAGCATTAATAATGCGACTTTGTGCTTCCCCGTTTTCATCCCTGCTTCACTATCCTTTTGATTGATGATTATGCTCAAATAAGTATACCGTTAGTCACTGGATCCTGCTAGCTATTATTAATTTATTTGTATTCGATTTGAACCGCATTTTATCAACCAGTAACATTGCTGCGGATGAGACCTGCAGCTAAAACAACGGCGGACCCGTCAATTGCTGATGCGTCCGCCGTTTCTAGCTATTTCAATTTCCATAAAAAAACAATCACACCGATTCAAGCAAGCCTCGACGTGATTGTCATGAGTTCATTATTGTGCTGCACACTGTTCACAAAGTGGCATTAAATCTTTCAAATCCTCAACGGATGAGCCATTTTCTAAGAAGCAATTGACCATATCTAGCCAATATTCATCATCGGCACTAAAATGCGCGTTGACATCTTTGCAAGGTAATAACCCGGCCTTGGTGTAGGCGATGATTTTATCAGCAGCGACCCCACTATGGGCTGCTAATTGTTCCAGAGTCATTTCTCCCACCATTTGTCCTTTCAAAAAATCAATGTGATTATGTTACGCCCGCCACTATATAAATGCAAGCAAAAGTTTTATGGGCAATTAATTAAATTTTAGTGATAATTTTCTTCATTATTTTCACCAACTATAGTACACTGAAATTTAACCGTCCCTGCATCTGATGACGTGGCCTGGTGAGGACTCGTGACCACCAGCAACTGGGTAATTACCAGACCCCACTGGCTATTCGCTAAACATGCTACATCATAGTGCCCAACTTATCAGGCTGTTTAACAACCGACGCGCACGCTAATCTAATTAACGTTACTCGGACAGTCTAATTGAATGATCGACTAGCTGCTTTCCCGAAAATCAGCGTCGAATGCCACTAGCCACATGGTGATACATAGGATTGCAGCCGACCGCGCGCAAATCAATAGCAAATTAATCATTAAAATTGGAGGTCAACGTGTATGGATTCTAGTTTATCTTTTCGTTCCGGCGTCAAGGACGTCATCCCCACCGTCTTTGGTTATATCTGCGTCGGCCTTGCGATGGGAATCGTCGCCAATACCAGCCACCTATCCGTGTGGGCGGTTTTGTTGATGTCGCTAATTGTCTACGCCGGTTCAGCGCAATTTATTATTGTCAGCATGCTCCTCGCTGGCAGCCCTATCTCAGCCATTGTCCTGTCGACTTTTTTAATCAACTCGCGAATGATTCTGATGAGTATGTCGGTCGCCCAGTATTTCAAAAAAGATTCCTTATTGCAAAACGTCGGCCTCGGGTCACTACTGACTGACGAGACGTTTGCGCTCAGTATGAACAAACTCAACCAGACGGATCAACAGCTTAATCCGCACTGGTTGCACGCCGCCAATCTAGTCGCTTATTTGGTCTGGGCTGCCGCCACCGTGGTCGGGTGTTTGCTGGGCAACCTGATCAGCGACCCCGACCAATTTGGGCTGGACTTCGCCGTTGTCGGCATGTTCATTGGCTTACTTTACTTACAAATCATTACCGACCGCAGCAAATCACTGCCGACGCAGCTGTGGGTCGTGTTATTCGTGGCACTTGCGATGTATTTTTTGATGCGCTGGATGCCTGGTAATCTGGCCCTGATTTTTGCGACCCTCCTCGGTTGCGGCTTTGGAATGGTGGTGAGTCAAGATGAGTAGCTACATTTTAATCACGATTTTACTTTGTGGCCTCGTCACCTGGCTCTCACGGATCGTCCCGTTTGCCATCATTAAAAATCTGACGGTGCCCCACTGGTTGATCAACTTTCTATCCTTTGTTCCGGTCGCCATTATGACCGCCATTTTTGTGGAAAGCCTACTCGTTTATCACGCTGGACACTGGCCAGGCTTCAACTTACCTAATATTTACGCATCGATTCCGGCCGTGCTGGCGGGCGTGCTGACAAAAAGCTTGCTGGCAGTCGTCATTACCGGCATCGTCGCTATGGCCGCCCTACGCTTCGTCGGTTGGGGTTAATCAACATAATTAATGCCATCACAGCCTTTGGGGGTGTGGTGGCATTTTTAGGTTAACCGGGTCTTAATCTGGATAAACACTAAGATTTTAGTGAATGAAAGCGTTCACTGCATCGTCATCGCTTTAACTTATGAATTAAAGCAAGTATAATGGTGAAAGTGTACTTTGCGATTGTCAAGTTTTGCCGACCTTAGCATTGGTAAGAATCCGTTACAATTGGCCAGATTGCTTTACTTTCGCCATTAAAACGGGTAAATTAACAACGAATCATCTGTACACAAGTTGAAGAGAACTGTCTAAATTTTAAAGAATGAGAGATGAACAGACATGTGCGGTTTTGCTGGTTGCTTAACAGATCGGACCAAAGCGGATAACGCTGCATACGATCAAACCATCCACGAAATGACTAAAATGATTGTCCATCGGGGACCCGATGATGACGGTTATTTTGCTGACGACAACATTACCATGGGGTTTCGGCGCCTGAGTATCATTGACTTAGCCGGTGGTCACCAACCTTTATCTTATGATAATGAACGTTACTGGATGACATTTAACGGTGAAATTTATAACTACGTTGAATTACGTGAACAACTCAAACAAGAAGGCTACGAATTCAAGACGAGTTCTGACTCCGAAGTTATTCTTGCGATGTACGCCAAATATCATGCCGACGCTACCAAGTACTTACGGGGAATGTTTGCATTCGTTATCTGGGATAAGCAAGAAAAAACGTTATTTGCTGCCCGCGACCAGTTCGGTATCAAACCGTTCTACTACGCCATCAGTGGCGATGACTTCTACTATGCTTCTGAAAGTAAAGCCATCTACAAAATCTTGAAGGACAAGACGTTTGACGAGAATGCCTTGCAAGATTACATGACGTTCCAGTTCGTTCCAGAACCTGAAACTTTAACCAAAGAAATTAAAATGTTGGCTCCTGGCTGCTCGTTAACGAAGCAACTCGGTTCAGCACCTCGAATCGAACGTTACTACCACCGGGAATTCCACCCAGTCCAACGTTCTGAAGAAGATTATGCTCAAAAAATCAAGGACGCCTTGATCGACTCAGTCAAGATTCACATGCGCTCCGATGTGCCCGTCGGCTCCTTCCTCTCTGGTGGGATCGACTCGTCAATCATCGTGGCGATTGCGAAGAACTTTAACCCGCATCTCGAAACGATTTCTGTCGGTTTCGAACGTGAAGGTTATAGCGAATTAGACGTCGCCCAAGAAACGGCTGAAAAACTAGACGTGAAGAACTACAGCATGACGATCACACCAGAAGCCTTTATGAAGGCCTTCCCCCACTTTGTTTGGAGCATGGATGATCCGTTGGCTGACCCGGCCGCTGTGCCGCAGTACTTCTTAGCCAAAGAAGCGGTCAAACACGTCAAAGTTTGCTTGACCGGTGAAGGCGCGGACGAACTCTTCGGTGGTTACACGATCTATCACGAACCTGAATCATTGAAGCCATTCCGTTATACGAAACCGATCAACGGGGCCCTCAAGCAGATCGCATTGATGATGCCTGAAGGGATGCGCGGTCGTTCGTTCTTAATGCGTGGGACCACACCACTTGAAAACCGTTACGTTGGGAATGCCTTTATTTTTGGCGAACAAGAAAAACAAAAGTTCTTCAAGAATTACAATCAGAACCATCCGTTCCAATCCATCACCCAACCATTCTATGATGAATCGGTCGACTATGATCCAATCAGTCGGATGCAATTCATCGATATGCACACTTGGTTGAACGGTGACTTGTTACACAATGCGGACCGGACCACGATGGCGCACAGTTTGGAACTCCGGACCCCATTTGTGGACCGTGAAGTCTACAACCTGGCTGCGGAAATTCCTGCTGATTTGCGTATCAGTCACGGCACGACCAAGTACATCTTACGTAAAGCCGTTGAAGACATTGTGCCAGCCCACGTCCTACACCGTAAGAAGCTTGGGTTCCCAGTGCCAATTCGTTTCTGGCTCAAAGATGAAATGTATGATTGGGCTAAGCAAATTATCACCGACTCGCAGACGGACCAATACTTCAACAAAGATTACTTCTTGAAGCTCTTGGATGACCATCGTGCCGGTGTTCGCGATAACTCACGTAAACTCTGGACCGTCTTGACCTTCATGATGTGGCACAAGTTATACGTGGAATCCGACCACTTGATGGATAGTCCTGAAGCCAATGCAGTGGCCGAAAAAGTCGAGGAGTTTTAGTCCAATGGAAATTATTGTTCAAAAATTTGGTGGCACTTCCGTCAAGGATGAGGCCGCTCGTCTGCAAGCCCTCAAGCACGTTCAATACGCGGTCGACCAGGGCGATAAAGTCATCGTCGTCGTCTCCGCAATTGGCCGTAAAGGCGCGCCATACGCAACCGATTCACTCTTAGGTTTAGTCGGGGCTGAACATTCCCGCCTGACGAATCGGGAGTTGGATATGTTAGTCTCCGTTGGTGAAACGATCTCAACGGCCGTTTTCACGGAACTCGCCCGCAAACAAGGCTTGAACGTGACGGCGATGACGGGTCAAGATGCCGGCATTGTCACCAATGATGATTTTCAAAATGCCAAAATCTTGCGCGTTGATCCAAAACCAATCACCGATGCGTTTATTGACGCTGACGTGGTGGTCGTCACTGGTTTTCAAGGTGCGACTGAAGCTGGTCACATTACGACAATTGGTCGCGGGGGTTCTGATACGTCCGCAGCCATCTTAGGGGCAGCCCTCAAGGCCAAACGCGTCGACATTTTTACCGACGTCAATGGGATGATGACTGCTGATCCACGGCTCGTGACACATGCGCGGTTCATCAAGGCGATCAGCTACGAAGAACTCGCCAACATGGCTCACGAAGGCGCCAAGGTCATTCATCCGCGGGCCGTTGAAATTGCCGAACAGGCTCACGTGCCAATGCGGATTCGCTCGACGTACCAGGAACCTGATGAATTAGGTACCCTGGTCACCGATCGTACGACGACGCAAATCGAGCACTATCGGACCGTCACTGGTATTGCGCATCAGACCAATCTGACTCAATTCACAGTGCCAACTGACACGTTGAGCTCTAGTGAAATCTTTCAACTGATGGCCCAACATGGCCTCAGTGTTGATTTCATCAACATCACGACCCACCAAGTCGTCTTTAACCTGGTGAATGGTGATGCGGATGTCGCGAAAAAGCTCCTAACTGATGCCCACGTGCACTGCCAGGCGATCGCCGACTGTGCGAAAGTCTCGGTTGTCGGTGCCGGAATCACTGGGACTCCCGGTGTGACCGCCCGCATCGTCACGGCACTGGCCGCTCAGCATATTGATATTTTGCAGTCAACGGATAGTTACACCACGATTTGGGTGCTGGTCAAGCAAGCCGATTTAAAGGCTGCGATGAACGCACTCCATGATGAATTCTTAGGGATTGAATAACTAAGTTTCGAATAAACGGGCGTCGGCACAAGGATTAACGGTTAATTCTTGTGGCGACGTTTTTGTTTACCGTCAATCCGAGCTGACCTTCTGAAGTCGGCAATCTATTTCGCGAGTTTCTGTTGTGCGTTCAGTGGGGCTGTTCAGCGTTTAAGTTCATTTTCATTTACACCCGTTTGGACTTCATTCTCTGAAACCCGCTGTATAAATCGACATTTCGCGAAACTGCTGTTTGAACCCTCATTTCTGGAAACCAGCCGTCAAACCCGATTAATGTTGCGTTCAGTTATCACCAGTTACGAGTCATTCGGGTGGATTTCTGTCCTCATTTAGGGTGACAATTGCCGCATTTGCATGTATTCTAGAAACAGTAACTTTATTGAAAAGGACGCTAATACTATGCAAGCAAGTCAATTAATTAATAGTTTAAAATTTAAGCAGGTTCGCCCCGCCCTAACCACGGATTTTGACGTGACCATGCTGACACAGGATACGCGCGAAGTTCAGCCAGGTGCAATGTTCATCGCCGTTGTCGGCTACCACGTTGACGGCCACGACTTGGTCGGCCAAGCCATCGAAAAGGGGGCCAAAATCATTGTCGCCTCTAAGCCACTCGATGTCAACGTGCCCGTGATTTATGTCGAAAATACCGAACGAGCGATGGCGATTTTAGCCGACGTCTTCTACGGCGCACCTAGTCAAAAGATGCGGATGATTGGCGTGACCGGGACTAACGGGAAGACCACCGTCACCCATTTGATTGAACAGATTTATCGCGACCAACAACAAGCTACCGGCCTGATTGGAACGATGTATCGAAAGATCAAAGATGAAAAACTGCCGACTGCCAACACGACTCCCGATTCGATTACGACGCAACGAACCCTGGCCGCCATGCGCGATGCTGGCGTTGAAACGGTCGCCATGGAAGTTTCTTCAATCGCGCTCGTCCTCGGTCGGGTCTGGGGCATCGATTACGATATCGCCGTCTTCACCAATTTGACCCAGGATCATTTGGATTTCCACAAGACGATGGCGAAATACACGGAAGCCAAAGCCATGTTATTCGCCCAACTTGGCAACAAGTACAACGCGGATGGCACCAACAAGGTCGCCGTATTAAATACCGATGACCCTGTTGGTCGGGAGTTTGAACAGTATACCGCTGCCCACGTTTTGACGTTCGGGCTCAAACCCGACGCCATGATCAACGCCCAAAACGTCGAAATCAAGAGCCACGGCACTGAATTCGACCTTTCCGTGTTCGGTCATGTGACCCACGTCACCATGCAGTTGATTGGCCAGTTCAACGTTTACAACATGCTGGCTGCCTTTGCCGCAGCCTATGCGAGTGGTATTCCGGAAGACCAAATCATCAAGTCACTGGAAAAGGTTACTGGTGTGAAAGGTCGTTTCCAATCCGTTCCTTCACACACCGGCGTCAGCGTGATCGTGGATTACTCCCACACGCCGGATGGTTTGCTGAATGCCCTTGAAACCATTCAAGACTTTGCGACTAAGGATATCTACTGTGTTGTCGGTTGTGGTGGTGACCGTGATAAGACCAAACGACCGAAGATGGCCAAAATTGCCGTGGAACACAGCACGAAGCCAATCTTCACTTCAGATAATCCGCGAACGGAAGACCCAACCATGATTCTCAACGACATGGTCGCAGGCGTTCCAGATGCAAACGTGCCCGTCTACGAAGACCGCCACGAAGCGATTGCCAAGGCGATTGAAGCTGCACAACCTGGCGACGTCGTTTTAATCGCTGGTAAGGGCCACGAAGATTACCAAATCATCGGTCGAACCAAGCACCACTTTGATGACAGTGAAGAAGCGGCTAAAGCCCTCGCATTGAAGCCCACGATTGACTAAAACTATGATTATTTAAAAGAGACACCATCAGAATTGTTAATGCTGATGGTGCCTCTTTTTGCGTGTCGTTCATCATCAACTGCGCGTGTTCATCCGACTTTAGGGACTGGCTGACAGCGCGGCCGGCTCCTAGTTAAGATGTGGATTGGCGTTCCCATCGCCTTCCAGCATTGTCATCAATGCCTGAAAACCAGCCCACCACTGCTGACTGACGCTAACTCATCTGCTTTAAGCGAACCTCTACTGGCTGCTTTTGTCCCGAACCCAAGCTCCCTCCCCCTAACAAACGGTCCAGAATCCGCATTGCACTCGCTTCGGTTATTGACTGGTCAAACTATCACCTTTCTTTGACAATTAACCTAATCGGGAAATATAATTGTGATGATAAAAGGGGTTAATTATCATTACAAATGTGTGTTATCATTTCAACGCACAAGCTTCTTTGTCGGTTTAGGTTTAATTTGTTTGTTGGGGTTTAAAACAGTTTGGGGGGATTATTATGTCGATTTTTCAAACTTGGAAACGGCGAATTGCATACGGTTCCACAGATATGGCCGGAAATATTATCTGGCAAATGGTCAGCACTTACTTACTATTCTACTATACGACGGTTGCGGGCATTTCCGCGGCGTTTGCGGGGACGTTGTTCTTCGTGGTTCGTTTCATTGACGCCTTCGATGCCTTGATTTATGGCTACTTGATCGACCATACGCATACTAAATATGGGCAGTCACGGCCGTACTTTGTTTGGTTCGGGATTCCATTAGGCTTACTGGCGATGTCGTTATTCATGATTCCATCGTTTGGTGGCAGTACCACGATGCGACTCGTTTACATTTCAATCACTTACACGTTCTTTAGCTTGATTTACTCAGGCGCCAACACGCCAATTACGTCGATTCTGCCAAGTTTGACGGATGACAGTGTTGAACGGACAAAACTGGCGAGTGCCCGGATGGTCATGACGACGATTGGGACCAGTGCGGTTGCGGCAATTACCTTACCAATGGTTAAAATGCTTGGTAACGGCAACCAGTCCAAAGGGTTCACCTTATGGGCCGTTATTTTAGGATTAGTGATCATGGGCCTCTTCGTCTTCGCTTTCTTCAACCTTAAGGAAACTAACGGTGCCGAGAATCCGAACAACACGGGTGAAAAGCCGGAATCACTGTCCATCTGGCAAAGTCTGAAAGGTGCCGCGCGCAACAAACCATGGCTCCTACTGGCATGCTCATTTATTTTACTACAAACTTTCTGGATGCTCCGGGGGAACTCCGCCATCTTCTTTATCAAGTATGTCTATGGCAAACCAGAACTGGCCCCCATCTTCCTCGGAATTGGGTTCGTCTCCGTTATCGGGAACCTCTCCGTGCCATTTCTTTCACAACACTTTAAGAACCGCAACGTTTTGCAGTTCTCGCTGATTTTGGGCGTAGTCGGGCAACTCTTTTTACCGGTTGCCGAAAAGATGCAGAGTGTCAGCTTGCTGATTGCCGGCTCCGTTATCTTCTTGATCGCGATGGGGATCACCTTTACGATCGTCTTCGCGATGCTGTCCGATACGGTTGACTACTCGACGAAGGTGCTAGGCTTAAATGAAACCGGATTCTTGTCTGCCGTACCAATGATTGGGGCCAAACTCGGGATGGGTATCGGTGGCTTCCTCGCCGGTCAATTCCTGGCATGGGGCCAATTCAACGCCAAAGCAGCCGTTCAATCTGGCCGCACGATCACTTTTATCAACCTGGCCTTCATTTGGATGCCAATCATCTTACTAGCCGCCATGATCTTCATGATGCAATTCTACCGGCTGGATGAAAAGCAGCTACAAGCTAATGATGAATCCGCGACGGTGACGACTGAAAAGGAGGAAGTTGAATATGATGCCAACAATTAATTCAGTCAAAACCACGGTCAATGGCGTGACTAAAATCGTCAAACCATTCAATAATGAAGTTAGTGGCGAGCAATTCGATCCACTCGTACTCAAAACCCTGACCGCGTTTGAAAAACCAGCGATATTGGAAAACAACTTGGACGACTTGCGCACTGGGAGCTTAACACCCGCAATCGCTGATCCAGTTGGACAGGCGGTCACCGTTAAAAATCGGAGCATCACCGCGTTAAATCGGACGGTTAGCGTGGAATGGCTGACCCCACAAAATGTGTTGAGCCATCACGTGCTCGTTTATTTCCACGGTGGTGCCTTCTACGGCGGCGTCCCGGGCAATAATACCGTATTACTCAAAATGGTCGCGGCGCAAAGTCACTGCGAGGTATTAAACGTTGATTACAGTCTCGCACCCGAAGCGCCCGCACCCGCCGGAATTTTGGATGGCCTCGCTGTCTTCCAGTACTTGGAACAGCGCGATGCGGAAACGATGATCACCGTGGCTGGTGATTCGGCTGGCGCCAATGTCATCATGGCGGCGACCAATCTGAATCAGCAATTGGGCAGCAACCGAATCAATCAGCAACTGCTATTGTATCCGGTCACTGCACCCAACGCTGACCACGCTGGACCGTTATGGGACCTCGCCGCGTTTCCAATTATCGACTCACAGCGGACGATTTTAGCCAACTATCACGACCTCTTCCGGCAACTTGATAGCATCATGACGGCTTATTACGTCCCAGACAACTTCGACTCGCATTCACCATTGATTTCACCACTACGTCAAGATAACTTTACGCTCACGCCACCAACCACGATTATGGTCGGCGAATTCGACCCCTTCCGGCCGCAAGCATGGGCGTACGCGCAACGGTTGGCGGCGGCAGACACCGCGACGACCTTCATTCAATATCAAGGTTTGAACCATGCCTTTGCCCCACTCGTTGACCAATACTGGCAGAGCTGCGATGTGGCGGATGTGATGGCTAAAGCGCTCGTTTAACTTTATCAAGAGCTTTTAGCAGATTTTAATCCACATGACCAATTAAAACTAGTGACTGACAGGTACGATGCCGGCGCTAGTTTTTTTGTCACGCAATAATTTGGAACACTTATGATGTGGCCCAACTTGGCAGACGCCGAACCCGCAGTACTGTGCTATACTGCTTGCAGGGGGAGGCGTCAGACATGAACAACCATGAAAAGGCACAACGGCTGATGGCGCAAATTGACACAGCCTACAATGATTCTGAAGTAAAACAAGATGAACAGGTGCGCGCGGAACTGTTACGCTATGCCATCGAGCTGGATAAGAACGGCAACTATTTATTAATCGCCACCAAGGTCAACGGTATGGCTGCCCGTGTGATTCGTGAGCACATGCAACAGCCACTCGCTGCGATCAATACGCTCTACCAACAGACGGCTCGGACTTCCGAATATTATTGGGGTGTCGCCGCTGCTAGTATCCTTAGTGGCTTGTGGTAAGTTGCGTCATCCGTTACGGTATTAATTTATTGCAGATTAAAAAGGACGTTGTCAATTGTGGCAACGTCCTTTTATGGCGCCTGTTGGATGGCGTCTAATTAAGTGGTTATTAAAAATTAGCGAACCAGTGCAGGTCGTTTGGCATCAAATTGCCAATTTGGAATCAAGTATTGCATGGCCTTCGCGTCATCACGCGCACCCAAATTGTTGTCCACATATAATTGATGAGCACGTTCAATAGCATCCATATCCACTTCAACGCCCAAGCCTTCGTTGGTCCGTGGTACCGTCAATTGACCATTCTTAATTTCGTATGGGTGCTTCGTCAGATTCTGACCATCTTGCCAAATCCAGTGCGTATCGACATCATAAACATTGCCTGGCGCTGCCGCTGCAGCATTTGCAACCATTGCCAATGAAATATCAAAATGATTATTGGAATGAACACCCCAGTTTAAGTTAAATTCATGGCAAAGCTGTGCCACTCGAACCGCACCTTCCATCGTCCAGAAATGTGGGTCAGCCAATGGAATTGAGACTGCATTTAGCGCAATCGCATGTGACATTTGCCGCCAATCAGTATCGACCATATTTGTGGCAGTCGGCATGTGTGTAATCCGCTGAAATTCGGATAAAATTTCACGTCCAGAGAAGCCATTTTCACCACCGCAAGGATCTTCAATGTAATGTAGCACACCCTTGAGCTCATCCGCGTAGTGTAGTGCTTCTTTAAGCGACCAAGCACCATTCGGATCCAAGTCTAGCTTGGCATCCGGAAAAGCTTCATGCAAGGCTTTGATGGCAGCAACTTCAGTCTCACCATCAAAAACGCCACCCTTGAGTTTAAACGTCTTGAAACCATACTTATTGTAGGCTGCTTGGGCGAGCTTAACCAGGGCATCCGCATCCATCACAGGTTTACGGCGCAGTTTGCCCCACTCACTCGTCTCATCATCATCTTGCAAGTATGGGAGATCCGTCTTGCTGCTGTCCCCGACCCAGAAGAGGTAACCGAGAACCCCAACTTTTTCACGTTGTTGACCATCACCTAATAACGCCGCAACGGGAACATGGAAATGCTTACCTAACAAGTCCAAAAAAGCGGTTTCAATTGCAGTTAAAGCATGGACCATAATTCGTTGATCAAATGTCTGATTGCCACGGCCACCTTGGTCTAGGTATGAAAACTTGCTCCGAATCTTTTGTAACGCAGCCTTATAATTACCAATCGATTCGTTGATAACTAGGTCTTTGGACGCGTTCAACGTCTCCGTGATTTTCTCACCACCAGGGACTTCACCGACCCCCACCTGACCATTGTCCGCCTTCAAAATGACAATATTTCTCGTAAAGAACGCACCATGTGCACCACTTAAGTTTAATAACATGCTATCATAACCAGCAACTGGGTAAACTAACATGTCGACGATTTTTGGAATACTCATTTTTAACGACCTCTTTTTGTGATTTTTGTAACAATGCTTGATTGACTTTATTATATGGTCCGGTCAATAATTAGAACAGTACCAAATTGTTCGCTTGCTGAACCAAACGTTCACTTGCCACTAATACCGTCTGAGGAGGAACACTTAATGGAAATTAACCGTTTAAAAACATTCTTAGTGATTGCCAAAAATGGTAGTTTTAAATCAGCTGCCGAGTTACTATTCTTATCCCCACGAGCCGTTTCAAAGCAAATGGATCAGCTGGAAAATGAACTAGGTGTCAAGCTCTTCATTCGTCGCCATAACAACACTGACCTAACCCCAACCGGGTCCAAGTTCGTGATTGCAGCCGAAGATATTGTTAACACCTACAATGATGAACTAATTCGCATCCAAACGGAACAACAAACAAAAGAAAAACGACTCAGAATCGGCTTTTCTTCTTCCAACCAAGAAATCACCGTTCAAAAAATGCTCATTCCACTACTTAAAACGGATACCGACATCAAACTAGAATTCCGCCAAGAAAGTGGGCAACGACTGCAACAACTCGTCCATACTGGTACGTTGGACATCGCCGTATCTCCCTATTATTACATGAAAACCGATATGACTGACCCAAGTCTTTCAAGAATTGATCTCGCCAAGGGGAATCTAGTCGTTGGTATCAGCGCACTTAATAAACTGGCCCATGCCAATGCCGTCAGTTTAACTGATTTACGGGGACTTGAAGTGCTGTATTATAGTCCTTACGCGTCGCACTACTTGAAAAAGATCTTCTATGAAAAGTTCGACCAAGCCTTTCCAGAACAGCAGATCAATCGTGTCTCGTCACTTGAGCTACGTGACATGTTGATTGCCGCCAATCAAGCGATTGGGTTTTACCCAAGTCCCTTCCTGGCACTGGAACAGCGTAAAAATCCGCTGATCAAATTTCTGCCAATCACTGATGACGTTAACACGGCCTATTCTTCAACGTTATTTTATAAAAAGAGTAATCAGAACATGATTCTCCAGCAATTAATTCAGCAGCTTTCCAAGGCCAACAGCACCGATTCAATTATTGCTTAGCCTCTGTTCGATGGTCGATTTAGTTCACCAGCTGTCCATTTCGGTACTGTGTTTTAGTGAAATTAATCACTAGAATATAGTTGTAAGCGATTTACTAAACTATCATCATCTGGGAGGACACGATTATGAAAAAAGTTTTGCTAAGTGAAAAAATTGACGATGCCGGAATCAATTTGTTGAAAAAGAATAATTTTGACGTTCAAGTCGCCCCAAATACCGACGCAGACTCTATGAAAGCCGCAATTAAAGACGCCTACGCAGTCATTATGCGCTCATCCAAGTTGCCAGCCGATGTGATTGCTGCCGGAAAAGAATTGAAAATCATTTCACGTAATGGGACTGGAATCAACAATGTTGATGTTGATGCGGCGACCAAACAGCACGTTTTAGTTGCCAAAGTGAATGGCGCAAATGCCTTTTCCGTGGCGGAATACGTGATGACCACCATGTTGAGCCTCAGCCGGAGAATCACTAAATCAGATACGGCGTTACGCGCTCACAAATCTGAGTTGAGTGGCACTTCACTTCCTGGATTTTCAACTGACTATGACTTGAACGGCCATGAGCTGCGCGGTAAGACACTCGCGATTTTAGGTCTAGGAAAAATTGGTCAACAGTTGGTCACCTTGGCAGAAGCTTTTGGCATGAACGTCATTGGCTATGACCCCTACATCAAGGATTCGCCAGTAAAACTTTATGACCAATTGACTGATATCTATCCCTTAGCTGACTTTTTATCCGTTAACATGCCATTGACACCAGAAACGAAAAATATGATCACAACGAAAGAATTGTCGTTGATGAAACCAACTGCTTATATTATCAATTCAGCACGTGGTGGCATTATTAACGAAGCTGACTTGGCAGATGCACTCAATCATGACCGTCTTGCCGGCGCAGCGATTGATTCATTCAATCCAGAACCACCCGCTCCTGACAACCCACTCTTTGACAGCAAAAACACAATTTTGACCAGTCACATTGCTGGAACGACCAAAGAAGCTAACGCTGCATTGGGTATCGGTGCGGCACAAGCAATCATTGATTTTTCAAATGGCAAACTTCCACAATTTCCAGTTAATCCCGACGTTTTTGACAACTAAGGTAGGTAGCCATTATGAAACATACTAAATGGATTGCGGGCTTGGTCGGTATTATTCTTGGTTTGATCATTACATTCGCGATTCCGACGCCCCACGGCCTGACCCATGCTGGGATGGTCGTCTTGGCATCGTTAGTCACCGCCAATATTTTCTGGATTTTTAATGTCATTCCAAGCTTTGCCACTGGGCTGTTGATGTTGTCTTCATGGGTTATTTTAGGCGCAACCGACTTTCCAACGGCTTTCAATATTTTCTCGACCACAACGATGTGGATTATTATTGGTGGCCTGGGATTAGGTGCTGCTGCGACTAAAACTGGATTGATTAATCGAATCGCTTTGAAAATTATGTCGTGGTTTCCCGCTAACTTTAGTGGTCAAACTTTAGCACTCTTTACGGCTGGGACAATCATTTCACCGATGATTCCAAGTGCCCATCCCAAAACAGCGATGAGTACCCCGATTGCCCAGGGGATTAGCAACGCACTCGGCTATAAACCAATGAGTAAGGGAAGTTCCGGCTTGTTTCTGGCCGCCATCTGGGGATTTCTGGTCATGGAAGCTAGTTTTCTGAGTGCGACTGCTCAGAACTACGCTTTCAAAGGGTTATTACCCAATAAATTTCAATCAGTATTAAGTTGGGGCAATTGGTTCATTATGATGTTGCCATGGACGCTTATCGCACTAGTTGGTGGTTTCTTCCTCTTGCGGTTCTTATTTAGACCACATAACGATCAAACCGTTTCTAAAGCGTTCATCAATCAACAACTCACGGACCTAGGACCAATGTCGCGGGAAGAAAAAATCACTGGTGGTGTCATTCTCGTTGCAATCGTCTTCTGGATTCTCGAATCAACCGTCAACATTCCGGCCGCGGTCACCGCACTTGTCGGCGTCAGTGTCTTAGTTGCCACAAAGGTTCTGACCCCTAATGACTTCAAAACCCGCTTAAGTTGGAATACGATTATCTTCATCGGGACCGTGATGGCTTTAGGAAACGTTATGCAAACGGTCGGCTTAACTACCTGGCTTCGTGTCATCTTAAAACCAGTCATCAGCCCAATCTTAGGCAATATTTGGATTACCGTCATTGCACTGCCAATCATTATCTACATCTGCAAGTTTGTCGTGGTTTCCTTAATCTCCACAGGGACTTTAATTATTATCGCACTACTGCCATTTTTCCAAACCACCCCGTTCAACCCAGCCGTAATCGTCTTCATCGTGACGACCAGTGTCAATATTTGGCTCTTGTCCTACATGGATGCACCTTTCCTAACTGGATCGGCTGCGGTTAATAACTCGATGGCTTCTAAACGCTCATTAGCCACTTCTTCACTCGGCTACATGGTGATCAACATCGTTGGCTTGCTCTGCTGCGTGCCCGTTTGGCAATTACTTGGTGTCGTATAATCCGATATTCGATACTTCATACTCGTTTAGCGCTACTGTGGCTAAACGAGTTTTTTTGCGGCATTATTACTTCAGGTCAAGTTCATCGTGAGACGCCATTATCATCTAATATTAAAGGTGATTCAATCATGCTACTTCTAAGTTCAAGAGCTGCCAGCTGTGACCCGCTGGAAACAAAGCGAGTTCACGTAAACTTGCTGTTGTAGGTTCGTCCTAGGCCGGCTTCCAGGCATTCTGGGCAATGGCCGTAACGTGGTGGACACAGATTTAAGCCGACAACCCACGTCTTAAATACTGGTCTTTCACTAACCAAGCCAAAGACGCTTGCTAAGTGAAATTTCACAACTGGGCCTTACCCAGAACACCTTCCAGCCGGGATTGTATTCGAAAGGCAGACATGTGTGGGCCAAACTTTTTAAAGATTGATCACTGACTCATATAACGGTACAGCTGTTATATGACTATCAGATTTGTTTTGGCTAAAACTTTTGCTTAATCATTAGGCTATCGTCTAGTGTCGTCAGTACAGGAGTGTCTGGATTATTATCCCTTACTTGATACGTTTTCGAATCAGACTAAATATGAACTAGTCATTAATGCTTTGAAATCAGTAATCCTGTCACTTACCGACAAGGTAGTTTCGATTAGATTCGCTCAACAAAATCTTGACTTGCAAATTCCAGATGAGTTTTATTGCCAATTGTACCCAGATAGGTGGCCGTTCATCCGCTATTCGAGCGGCTTCCCGATCGGAGGGGCTGGCTGACAATGCTCAAGGGCGAAGTTCTTCTTGTCCGGGTGAACTTTCCGGGCTAGAAGAAGACTCGTATTTGAAATTGCGCAGTGGTCTTCTGCGTGAGTTCAAATCGATGTCCGCCCTGTTCCAGCGTTGTCAGCCAGCCCTGGAGGTCGGAATAAGACGCACCCCAGTTGACGAACAAGAATCTACAAACTGGTATGATTCATGACAAAATACTGGGACAATTATTTCATAAATACAGATGCATTCTGCCCCATAAACTAAAAAATTGGCAGGCAATCGCACTGTCAATTCCTCTAAATTTATATTGTCTCACGACACGTGCTTGCTAGAACAGCAACGACAGCCCCAGTACACAGCCCAGACCCACGACTGACATGAGCATCGTTAATGGCGTCCAAGTAAGCAACGTTTCTTTGAGGCTCAAATCGAAATACTGCTTGATCATCCAGAAACCGGCGCCGTTAACGTGGTCACAAAATACTGAACCAGCACCCACCGCCAATACCATTAGTGCAGGATTGACACCAGTGGCTTGCATCAGTGGCACCGCTAGTCCCGCACCAGTCAAGGCCGCCACGGTAGTCGACCCAATGCAGACACGTAAAACGGCAGTCATGATCCAAGCTGCGATAATTGGGGACCAATGAACGGATGAAAATAAAGTCGCTACATACTTGGCAACACCACCCGTAACCAGGACCTGCTTGAAGGCGCCACCACCACCGATAATAAACAACATCATCGCAATTTGTTCAACGGCGGTACGCATGGATTGTCCTAACCTTTTCATTGGCACGTGTCGCCGAATCCCTAACGTATAAATTGCTAACAATAATGACAGCAACATGGCGCTATCCGGTGAGCCAATCAGTTGAATGACTTGATCAGGCAACGTTTTGGCCGATAACAAATACTTTGAAATCGTTGCACCGGCAATTAAAATAATCGGCATCGTTGCGGTGACAATACTGATGCCAAAACCAGGCGTATCTGCAAGTTCGAAGGGATGGTAATCACCAAGGACTTTGTTGGTCGTTTTAATATGATAGGCGCTCGGATAAAGCCGATGTAGAACATGGTTGTAGACTGGTCCAGTAATAATAACCGTTGGGATTGCGGCCAAAATGCCTAAGACCAGCACGTGTCCTAGTGGTGCGTTGAAAATTGCAGCAATCGCCACTGGAGCCGGATGCGGTGGTAAAAAGGCATGGGCAACGTTCAATGCAGCCGCCATTGGGATGGCCAAATAAAGCATCGCAATTCCTAGCTCGTTGGCAATTACAAACACGATTGGCAACAAAACGACCAGACCGACTTCAAAGAACAATGCTAAGCCAATAATGAATGAAGCCAAAACAATCGCCCATTCAATCTGCCGCCGACCAAACTTTTCACTTAACACCATCGCAATCCGGTAACCAGCACCTGAATCCGCAATCAGCCGGCCTAGCATCGCTCCAAGTCCGAAAACAATTGCCAAGCTACCTAGCTGACTACCAATGCCATTTTCAATTACCGTGTTGATTTTCGTAATAGGAATCCCTAATAAGAGACCAACCAAAGTCGACACAATAATCAACGCGACAAAGGTGTTCAACTTCAACTTAACAATCAATAACACTAAAATCGCAACACCTAACGCAATAATGAACAATGGCATTCCGCTCACCCCTTAATATGTGATGTATTTCACTTTACTTTTCAAAAAAATAAATCATCGACCTGATTTATTCAATAGCTATTTTAATTCACCTTGTTAATTTTTATTCTAGCGGTGTTTTGGCAAAGATCACAGCAACGATTGGTTCGCCTGCGGTCCGTTTGCTCTCTGTAGAATAATTCACAAGGTATCTATAATAATTATTGAAAGCGTTTTATCAACCACAATATTACTGGAGGTCTTTTCATGAAAATTATTAGTGCCGATGTCATGCAAGTTCCAAGTGCAGATCCAAGCTTCAGTGGTAATTCTAAGGGATCCACAGAAGATTGGTCCCCAATCGTCCTGCGTCTTAATACCGACGCGGGCATCTCTGGCTTTGGTGAAGCCGGGTTAGCTTACGGTAAAGGTTGGCGGGGTGGCCTCGGGATGCTACGCGATTTCTGCCACGTCATTATTGGTGAAGATCCATTAAATATTGAAAAGATTTGGCACCAATTACAAACGACGACTTACTGGGGGTTGGCCGGCGGTGTCGTCGTCAACTCAGCAATCAGTGCCATCGATATTGCACTCTGGGATATTAAAGGTAAGTATTATCGCACCCCTATCTACCAGTTACTCGGTGGCAAAACCAATGACCACCTGCGCACTTACGCCAGTCAGTTGCAGTACAACTGGGGCGCCCATATCGAAAAAGAACGCCTACTTACTCCTGAAGATTACGCGGAAGTAACTCGTAAAGTCATGAGTGAAGGCTACGACGCCCTCAAGTTTGACCCAATTATTTTCAGTGACCAGCCAGATGGCGGTGGGCAGTGGCCGACGACTGGTCCCCTCACGACCAAGGTCATGAAAACAACCTATGATCGGGTTAAAGCCATGCGAGATGCTGGTGGCGATGATTTAGACATTATTATTGATATGCACGCCAATACCGATACGACTGCGGCAATTCAAATCGGTCAATTGTTGGAACCATTACACATCTGGTATTACGAAGAACCCGTCAGCCCACTCAATCCAGATAATACCTTGGAAGTTGCGCAACACGTCAATATTCCAATTGCTGCCGGTGAACGGGTCTTCACTCGCTGGGGATTCCGCGAACTTTTCGAAAAACGTGCCATCAAGGTCGTCCAACCCGATTTATGCTTATGTGGCGGAATTTCAGAGGCTAAAAAAATCTGCGATATGGCTGAAGTTTACGATATCAATGCGCAGATCCACGTTTGCGGAAGTCCAATCGCGACGGCTGCCGCACTCCAAACCGAAGCGGCCATCTCCAACTTCGTAATTCATGAACAGTATCAACGTGCGCTTAATGAAAACGACCGTAAAACTTGTATTCACGATTACCAACCTGAAAATGGCTTCTTCAAAGTTCCTGATCTCCCTGGACTAGGCCAAGAATTGACCCCAGAAGCCATTGCTAAATCACAAATCTTCACAGTCGAATAAAAAAGGAGTCTTAAACATGTTAGATAAATTTTTAATCGGTGGTTATACGAGTGATAACTATACGCCAAACAACCAATCTGAAGGTATTTACGTTGCTACACTGGATACCGAACAAGCTAAGATCGTCTCAATCGAGCCATACGTCAAATTAGATAATCCAGCGTTTTTCAATTTTGACCCTGCCAACGATCAACATAAATTAGTGACTGTTTTAACTCAGAATGAAAATACAGGTGGTGTTGGTGTGATTGACGCCACAGCCGATGCCGGAAAATTGATTGATACCAAGATGTTGGACCAAAATGGTGTCACACCAGCCTATGAAGCCTACGATACCGCAACTAACCGGTACTTCTGGAACGAATTAAGTTACACCGTGCCATCATACATTTTCCTAGATGCGACGCGCAGAATCATCTTTGCCGCTAACTACAATACTAACGCGGTTCACACGTTCAAATTGGACGACCAGTGGCATATTAGCGAACAGCACAACTATCCAATTGAAGGTTCGGGGCCAGAAGTCGAGCAAGACCACGCTCACATTCACTTTACCCGATTATTACCAGACGGCCGCTTAATCGTCTGCGGACTTGGTTGCGATAAACTATTCGTCTATGACGTCGCTGACAACGGTGAATTAACCTTAGTCACTGCCTTCAGCACCAAGCCAGGATTCGGGCCACGGCAGATTGCAATCGCCCAAAAATCGAACCATATTTACGTCCTTGGCGAAGTTGCCAGTCGGGTGGCAGTTGCTGAATATGACCACGCTACTGGTCGAATCACCTGGTTAAATGACTATTCCAATATTCCTGAAGGCTACGTTGGTCATAATGGCTCTGCCGCGATTCGTTTATCCGCAGACGAGCAATTCCTGTACGTGACGAACCGGGGGCACAACTCGTTAGCCGTCTACCGAATTTTTGACGATGGGCGTCAACTTGAAAAGATTCAACAAATCAAGACTGAAGGGGTCTTCCCTCGTGACTTTGGTTTGAGCAAGGATAACCATTTCTTACTCTGCGCTAATCAGAACAGTAACGAACTGATCCTCTACCGGCGCGACCCAGAATCAGGCTTTCTCAGCGTGGCTCAGCGGCACATCAAGCATGATGCTTGTGTGCGGGTCTTAGAAGCAACAGATTTTCTTGGGTAATTAAGTTAAATAAAGGAGCTAGTATCCACATGCGTTTATCGCACTGATACTAGCTCCTTTATACTTGCCACCCTATTCCAAATACGTCGTCTCATTCCAACGGGTCAATTCAAACTGGCGGTTATCAGGGGTTGATAATACCGTCAGACTGTCATTATCGACGATACCATGGCCGACCGTTTTCATCTCCTGACCATTGATGATAAACGGTGCTCGTAATTTGGCCAACGGCACGCCCATCAGCGCCTTGACTGTCATCGTGGTGACCAGTCCGTGTGAAACGACCAATAGTGGCTTGGCGTTAGACACACCGACCTGATCGACTAGTCGATGGATCGTGCCTGTGATTCGGGACACAAATGTCGCATAGTCCTCACCACCACCTGCTAATTCGGGCTGATACTCGGCGGGACTCGTGAAAATCATTGGTGCGTAAGATTGTGGCTGAACCTCGTCTTCTTTCAAGCCATCCCAATCACCAAAATCGAACTCACGAAGACCGTCGTCGACCTGGATCTCAGGTTGCCAATGATTGGCTGCGACGATGTATTTGGCCGTATCCAACGCCCGTTGTTGCGGACTGCTATACACGGCTGAAAATTCAACGTTTTGTAGATAAGTCCCCGCTGCTTTGGCGCCGGCAATACCACTTTCGACCAGTGGCGAGTCCGCCCGGCCGCCTTGAAACCGGTGTTCCAAGTTATACTGCGTTCGGCCGTGACGAATAAAATAAATCTGCATGACACGTTCACCTTCCTAATTTGCTCATAATCTAAGTTTAACCGTCTGACCTCAAATATTCAAAGAATGCTGGGCCTAATCAGGTCAAAAAAATACCGTGGTCGATAACTAACAACCACGGTTTTAGTCATTTTTATAGTGATTTTACCAGGTGCTGATACGGATGAGTCCCAATCATGAGCTGCCCATCCGCCGTAAACCCGTAGCGGTGGTATAACTTTGCCGCCCGCGGATTACCGTCATCAACATTCAGACTCAGCTTGTGCGCCCCCAGCTCACCAACTAATTGTGGGAGTGCGTCCAACAATGCACTGCCGACGCCGTGTCCCTGAGCTTTAGGGTCAACCGCTAACATACTCAGGTACCATTCGCCCGGTCGCGTCTCCCCGCCTAGTTCCAAGGGTGCTTCAAAACCAGCGTGCTGACCAGATGTCTGCCGCAACAAGTCATTAACGGCCACTTCATTTTGTGCGAGATGCCCAAAGGCCACGCCCGCGACTCGGTCATCGATCACAGCCACAAACGTCTGTGCTAACCCGTCCAAATTAGCAGGCTGCTGGTACAACGTCGTCAACATCGCATTTAAATCAGCATCACTGACCCGTTTGAGCACTGGCATCTCCATATCTCGATAAATCATCGCAATCAACGGTGCAATCTGCGCCGCGTCTTGCGGTGTTGCAATTCGAATTTCCATAAGAACAACGCTCCCACTTGTTTTCTTAACCCTAGCAAATCTACTGGCGAGCGTCAATCGTTGTGTTTAGCCTGCTGCCGATGCTGAACCGTCATCACCCATGTCGTGACGGGCACGACCAGGATGACGCCAATCAGTGAAAATAAAACCATCAGGACTTCGGCGACAAATATTTTATTATTGATGACACTACCAAATGAGTAATGTAACCCCGAGAACCAAATAAACAGGGCTAAAAAGCCACCAAAGAAGCCAAAGAAAAGCGTATTAAACGTCGTCCCGATAATCTGCTTACCAATGCTGATACCATCAATGTAAAGTCGTTTAGTTGGCAGCTGCGGATGTTGTGCCAAGATTTCACTCAATCCCGCCGCAATCGCAATCGCCGCCTCAGCAATCGCACCCAACGTACTCAAAATTGCTTCGGTGACCGCGACGCCAATAAACGAGACCCCGATTGCCAACGACATGCCTTCCAGGTCCTCACTGTCCTCTAGGCTAAATCCTTGGGCCATGATCCAATTTTCGACCGGAAAAATAATCAGGACTAAAATCACCATGACAATCAACGCCGCCATATAGGCCGGTTTGGCAGCGACCTCATTCGCCTCACCGAAGAAAATCGTGAAGGCTAAAATAATCGTGCCAATCACGAGTGAGACGCCCATCGCTGGAAAGCCCCACGAAATCAATACGACGGCCAAAAATAGCAAGCCAAAGTTAAATAGCAAGCTTAGAAAGGCGGTCGCACCAGTCTTACCGCCAATCAACGTCATCAGTCCGAATAGAATCAGCCCAAGCACGGTAATCGTGTTCATGCGACCACCTCCTTAGGCATCAAGCGGCTGGCTAACCAACTGGCGACCGGAATCGCGAGGACAATCCCAATTCCTGAAATCAGGCTTTGAACCATCCCGAGCGACATGTTCATCGTGAAGGTGTAACCCCAGCTATTGCCGTTGCACAAGTACAATAAGGTCATCGCAAACGTATCGGCCATAAAAATCAGAAAGAGCACATTAATCAGTGGTCCCATAATTGAGCGGCCAATCTGAATGCCCGACTTAAAGACTTGTCGTGGGGCAATATCTGGTCGTTCCGTCTTCAGCTGAAAGAGTGACGCCACAATATCCGTGGATTCGTCCATGACGGCTCCCAGCGAGCCCAGAACCGTTTCCACCAAAAAGAGCGGCCGCGGGACCTGGGTCACATATTGCATCGATTCGTAGGTCACCCCACGTTCATGGGTCACCGCAAAGACAATCAGGCTGATGATCACAGCTAACCCGGTCCCGGCCATGGTCGCCCCCAACGTCACGACCATCTGGCGGCTGAACCCCAAGACCAGCCACAGTGTCAGAACGGCAAACAGCACCGCTAACACCCCGAATAGCAAGTAAATATGACCCCCGTTAGTTGCGAGGTCAATTTGAATCGCCGCATAAAATAAAACGGCGTTTAGTGCCACGCTTAAAAACGCCATCAGCCCACTGAAACGCATGATTAGTAACAGTAACGCAAGCGCTAACCACGCCACGAATGCGAGCGCGGTATCACGTTTGAGCCCCTGAATCGTGACTGCATTGTGCTGACTACTAGGAATACGCAAGAAGACTTGGTCGCCGACACGGTAGGGTTGATCCATCGCGCCAGACCGCGTGTAAGTATTCTTGATGCGATAAGTCCGACCCCGGTGCGCTTTATTGAGGACACGGACCGTTACCATTTGGACCAGCGTCTTATCCTTATTCTCAAACTCATCCGTCGTCGTACTGCGGTCGGTGGTCTGAACATGAGTGACCTGCGCGACCGTCTGATGATAAAGTCCGGCGTTGACGCGGGTCAGCCCCACTCCAATCAATCCGAGGACAATCACCACGAGCGTCAACCACCAACCCCATCGCTGTTTGATTCGCTGTTTCACATTTTCACCTTTTTTCACTTCAATGGTTCTCAGTGTAGCACGCGCCTAGTTGACAGACCGCTTTGAATCGCAATCTTTACCAGAACCTAAGCTTCTACCTGGCAAAGTCAATGGGCAACTGGGGCTACCCGGTTCTGGCTTTGGCAAGCGCCATCACCGCTAACATCGGCTTTCAGTCTGCTTGCGCCTCGACTTGGACTCGGAGCGCTTTGAGCAACGCCACTTCGTCTTCATCGTGCAGACGTTGCGCTAGTTTGAGGCCCTTTTCAATCAGTGTCAACGCCGCTGCTGGCTGTTGGTGGACACGCCATTCGTATACGGCAGTTAATTTGTAGTGCGCTAACGGCTGATGACGACGCAAAATCTGTTGGACGCCATCGTCCTGATACCAGGCAATAATTTGCGGTTCACGATGATTCGTGAGTAAATTCCAATACAACGTCGCATCTAAGTACCGCGCTAAATCAGCCGGTGGCAACGTATTAAAACTCGGTTCCAGCCGCGCCAATCCCGCCAATAATTCAGGGGTATCGAGACCATGTTGAACGCCCCACGCCAAAATCAGCCAGGCTTGACGAACGACCAAATAGTTACGATTGCCGCCGTCTCTGGGCATCACAATCATGCTGGCATCCAAATCACGCACACTCCCCGTCTGCACTTTGATGGCTGCTGCGACCGCCGTCACATAGGCCGCCGTCATCGCAGCGGTTGACGCACGCGCCTGCCGAAACTCCTGACCTGCCGTCGGATAGCCGTGCAAGTTCATTGGCAGTAGTTGAGCGGCCTTCAACGTGTTGACCCAAATCCAGATGATAAAGGCAAACAACCATAAGTCGAAGCTAAACTTGAACTGGTTCAGCGTAATCAAGCTCAACATGACTGTTAATAAGTTCAATAAGCCACCGCTAAAACAGTAAATCGCGTGATTGAAGCGTTTGGCATCCGCTGGCGGCATCGCCACTAAGTGCGGATGACGCGTTAAGGGGCGTTCCAGCTTCCAATGGCCTTGAAAATGACTGAGTTGCAGTCGAAAGCCCGCGATACGTACGATTCGCGCACCAATCAGGCGAAACCCAATCCACTGGCCGAGCCAATAAATCAAGGTGGCACCGAACTCACTGGCAATCAACGCCAGTCCGAGCCATCCGACCGTTTCAATAAATTGTCCCACTGCTTGCATAGGTTACCTCCTCGTAAATATTTCTAAATTTATATGTGGCGTACTCGTTTGATTCAGCAATCATTAGCTGGCCATGATGCCTGCCGCAACGTCATCGTGTCGGCGGCTGACCATTGATTGCTGGCGAGTCTGCTCCTAATTTGACCATAATACCAATTTCAATTATACGCGTTGTTCCGCAATTGAGGTACCAGCTTTCTAGGCGCCAAATCAGACGATAAGTGTTCTCATTATAGCAAAACAAGCGACTGCCAGACGATGAAAACGCCCGGAGTCGCTTGTTTGATAAGCACATGATAATTTTATTTATGTTGATAAATAATGACAATGAATCATGAACTGCACCAGTCCAAGTCACAATCTGACTTTTGTTTAACGCCGCCGATGTTTAACAACCGTAAAGAAGTGCAGAATCATCGCTAATAAAACGTAGAAGACGACGACAAAGACGCCGTAGTACGCCCAGAAGTTATTCAACGGAATAAATTGCTGGATTCCAGCCTCAATCCCCATTGTCAGTAATGCCATGACGGCAATCATAAAGAATAATTGAATATAACGTTTCACTGTACTGTCATCCCTTTCCTTCTTATGCGCAGCGCGTGCGCCCACTCGTTCACATTCGGCTTGCTTAGCCGCACTAATCGTCTGCATGCCCCAAGTATTCGTCACCACAATTTCGCGTAATTTAATTAAACCACCCATTGTTAAAAACTTATCGAGCGTCTTAAACGCCGCATCGGTGACACCAGTGAGATAGTTTTCAATTCCACCAGCATAACAGTCCGTAATCGTCACATAGTGCTTGTTCTTAAACCGGTCTGGCACGGCATCACCAACCGAGTTAAACCGCGCGATTCGTCCCCGAAAACAGTCGCAAAAATTCTTCATGACCCCGGACAAGCTGCCCAGATAAGTCGGTGCTGCCAGGACCCAGACGTCTGCGGCTAGCAGTTTAGCTTCCAATTTGTCCAAACTTGGATTTGATTGGTTATCATAATCTGGGCGTAATTGGTAGTCATTGAGGTCGACAAGTTCGGTCTCAGCACTGGCCGACGCCCCCTTTAACACCGCTTTCAATAATTGAGCAGTCACCCCATCTGATCGATGAGCGCCCAATATTCCAATAACTTTCACCACAACCACTCCTTTTTGAATATCAAATATACTTATATTTTAACGCATTTCAACATAAAAATATGGTTATCAAACGAACAATAATCATTAAACCCGCTAATCGTATTCACTTTTAACAAAAAGGTTTGACAATCGATTAATGACTTGCTTTAATTATACATAAGTACGAACGTGCAAATAATACCTAGTCTACCTGACAACTTGTAGGCTTTCAATGTCTTGTATTTTCCAAGGCCGGGCAAATCGCCCACGATTAAAGTTGTCACACCAACACTTAACACCTATTTTAGCGTACTGCCGATGGGGGAAATTGGCTCTTAAGTGTAAATTGAATTTGAAAGGACGCAGTCACCATGGCTAATTTTCAACAATCCGAAACGGCACTCACTGAAAGTGCCACATTAATCAATATTTTTGCCGAAAAGATTCGGCGTCAAATTATCATTGCATTGGGGAACAGTGATAACGGACTCAACGTGACGGATATTACTGCCCTGGTCAACATTTCGCGGCCAGCCGTATCACACCACTTGCGTTTGATGCGTGAAGCCGGCGTGATCGATATGCGGAGCAACGGGGTCGAACATATCTATTTTCTGACCTTAACTGCGCCATTGCAGCAGTTGCAGTCGACCATTGCCACGTTAACAGCGGACAATGCCACACTGGGAAATGCTTAAAGGCGCCATCTACTAAAAAAGACCTGCACACTAGGAATTTACCTTGGTGTGCAGGTCTTTTTTAGTCCGGGTCAGTTACGTCAGCTTGGCTTGACCGAACCCGATTTTTATATTCATTAAGTCGTTACCACACTTACTGCAGTCGCCATCGACCGCGATTAAACGCAACTTATTACTTGTTCAACGCTTGCAAGTCTGCCGGTAATGGTGCCTCGAACCGTCGGGTCTGTTCGGCAAACGGGTCATAAAATTGCAAACTGGCCGCATGCAGCGCCTGGCGCTTGATCCAGGTCTGATTACCGTCATACAGAGCGTCGCCGAGCAAGGGATGTCCGAGCGCCGACAAGTGTACGCGAATCTGATGCGTCCGCCCCGTCACCAACTGGAGTCGAACCCGGCTAACGGCGTGCGCTAACGTCGACGTCTCAACCTTGTAGGTCGTGATGGCACGCTGTCCGTTAGCCGTGACGCCACGTCTCGGACTGTCATCTAGTCGGCCAATCGGTTGGTCGATCGTCCCACTGGCTGGCGTTAAAGTGCCTTCAATCCAGGCCAAATAAGTTTTGACTAATTGGTCAGCCAACTTCGGGTCAGTTAACATCCCCTGTGCCACGTGATGCTTAGCCACCAAAACTAACCCACTCGTGTCACGGTCCAAGCGCGTGATCAGATGGGGTCGTTGATTAGGTGCCTGGGTCGCAACCAAATAACCCTTGATGCGATTGACCAAGGTATCCTCCCGATTGCTGGGGCCCGGCACACTCGTCAATCCAGCAGGCTTGTCGACCACCAACCAATTGGCGTCCTCATATTGGACTTGGAGCGGTTGATGGCTAACGGCAACCGTTTCATCTGCCGCCTCGTCTGGTAGCTGGATACCAGCGACATCGCCGGTATTAATGGTGATAACACCCGTTTTGGCCTGGTCGTTGACCAAAAAATCGCCTGCGCCGTGTTTGATGGCTTTAATGGTCCGCATACTGATGCCATGCTGCGTCAAAAAACGCTTCATCGCTAGTGGTTCCCCGTGGTGGGTCCAAGTAAATTGCATCGTTATGTCACCCTTCTCTTCAAATTACACGCCAACCGTTAGTCCGTCGCAGGTGTTTCAGCTTCGGTTGCCGCTTCAGCGTGCGCTGCTGCACGAATCGTCGCCATAAAGGTCTCACCATATTTTTCAAGCTTGCTAGCACCGACCCCTTTGACGGTGAGAAAGGCCTGATCATCTTCTGGCATGACTTCACACATCGAATGCAGCGTTTTGTCAGAGAAAATCACGAACGGTGGAACGCCCTGTTCTTCTGCCAATTGTCGCCGCAATGTCCGCAACTGTTCGAACAACGCACTGTTTTCAGGAACCGTCTGTTGAACGGTTTGCGCCGTTTTCCGGTGGACCGTCGTGTTACCTTTTAGCACGTCGACGCCACTCGCCGTTACCGTTAATGTCGGATATTGCCCGCCAACCGCTTGTAAATACCCACTGGCAGTCAAAAAGTCGATCAGTTCAACGACGGCTTTTTGGCGCTGACCGGACATTAAGCCGTACGTTGACAGGCCTTCGAGATGGGACTCGCGGATACGCTGATTATTGGCACCCGTCAAGACTTGCGCCACGACGCCTTTACCGAATCGCGAGTGCAGCCGCACGACACACGACAGGACTTGTTGGGCCGCCGTCGTGATGTCTTTAGCTTCCCGTTTATCCGTACAATTGCTACAACGCCCGCACGGCTCCGAGTCTTCACCGAAGTATTTCAAAATAAACTGCTGCAGACACCCCTGCGTATTCGCATAACGCGTCATCACTTGCAGCTTGCGATAGGCCAAATGGCGGTGTTCCGTGTCCATTTCGGATTCGTCAATGAAGTAATGTTGCAGCTGAATGTCGTTAGGCCGAAACAGTAAAATCGCTTCACTCGGCAGGCCATCCCGTCCAGCACGCCCAGCCTCTTGATAGTAAGCCTCCAGCGTTCCAGGCACCTGCGCGTGAATCACGAACCGGACGTTGCTTTTATCGATGCCCATCCCAAACGCGTTGGTCGCAACCATCACGTCGACACGGTCATATAAGAAATCTTCCTGATTATGCCGCCGTACTTCAGGGTCCAACCCAGCATGATAAGGGGTCGCATTGATGTGGTGTTTTTGAAGCAGGCTAGTGAGTCGCATGACTTCCTTACGGGTGCTGGCGTAGATGATGCCGGCTTCCCCATGGTTCACCTTTAAATAATCCAGGATATAGCGGTCCGTATCCTGATCCTTGACCACGGTCAAATCGAGATTATCACGCGCAAACCCGGTATTGACTTCATGTTGCGGATCAATGGCTAACCGACCGCAGATGTCAGCCGCCACTTGTTCGGTCGCGGTTGCGGTCAGTGCGAGCACTTGCGGATGAGTCGGCAACTGCTCGATCGCCGTACTCAACGCTAAGTAACTTGGCCGAAAATCGTGTCCCCATTGGGAAATACAGTGGGCTTCGTCGATTGCCAATAGTTGAATCGGTAGCCGCCCGAGCGCCTGAATGAAGTATTCCGAGTCCAACCGTTCTGGTGCGACGTAAAGCAAAGTATAGTCACCAGCGCGCAGTTCTTGTAACCGCTCATTGATGGCTTGAAAATCAAGTGAGCTATTGATAAACGTCGCGGCAATGCCGTTGTCATTTAACGCGTCAACTTGGTCCTTCATCAAGGAAATCAAAGGTGACACGACGACCGTGATGCCCTGAAATAGTAAGGCGGGAATCTGATAACAGAGTGATTTACCCCCACCAGTTGGCATGATGGCCAGCGTGTTTTCACCAGCTAACACTTGTTCAATGACCGCTTTTTGCCCGGGACGAAATTCATCATACCCAAACGTTGTCTTCAATACTTGCTGTGCCGCCGCTAAGTCAATCATCGCAGGTACTCTCCTTTTTGGAATTAATACTTTCATTCTACCGAGAATGGGACGCCATGACAAGAAGTGGCCCCGTTACCAACTAAATACGTCAAAACCATCCGAAGCCACGAAAGAAAATAAAAAACCTCTTCCACCATTGGAAAAGGTTCGGATAGGCTTAACGTTCCGCATGGCGTTAAGCCTCGTGACAGCCGTCGCTCCTATGTACAACGCTGTGTTTAATCTCGTTTTGGTCGGCCGCGGTGATCAACCAATCCTTCCATCCCCCGTTGCCGGTATTTCCGTACCCAGGTATACACTTGGGGGTATGAAACGTTGAAATGCTTGGCGGCTTCCTGATAGTCGTTGGCATGGTCCAACGTATACTTGACGATTGCAATTCGCTCTTCTAACGTGACGCGTCGTCCTCGATCCATGGCGCACGGCCTCCTCTCATTCACTAACTTTTATCATACCAAGACTTGCGAATTTTTTGTAGCATTTTTCCAACGAGTTTATCGATTCATTATTTTTTCAAGCAAACTTCACGACTGCTCAGGGGTCGATAGTGGTCGTCTTAAAATAATTTTGCAATCGGATCAATTTTACTTGCATTTTAGAACATGTGTTCGTATACTCAATAAGTGAGGTGATGATAATGACGATTCAATCAGAAAACTTAACGGTTAAATATTTGAATGAGAGCAAAATTCTCAAACTAGATCCATTTATGCTGTATTTACAAGTGATACCCATGGGCGATACATCCGCAAAGCCGATTAATTGTATCGTCGTTCACCACGCACTAACACTATTTTATCAACTAAAACCGGATGCTAAGCTCGCCCTATACGGCCACTATAATTTCCGTCATCAATTTGTTATTACTAAATTTATGGTCCAATCTGCAGTGCAAACACTGGCAAGCTAGTACGTCAAACAGCTAGAATGAAGATACTTAGATCAGAAGAGCTGTGTATATGATGCCAACTAATCTAACTCTACTTGAACGTAAAATTTCCAACAATCTGAACTGTCTCTATTTCGTTGACCATCCAGTCTATCGTATCCAAAAGAACCATCAGCTGGTCCTGGCACCTGAATATGCGAGTGCTGGTCGCGTGACTGCAATCAATTGCGACGACCAGCAACGCTACCATATTGATTTTGAAGCCACTAAGGAGCTCGTCTTGACCGAAAAAAAAGTGGTCAAAGTGACCAATAACATGCTTGAACAAAGCACGAGCCAGTTTTTGGCGACGCTTGGCTACCAGTTCGTGCCTAACGAACCAGTCGGTAGTGCTGAGGCTGCAGCCTCGATTCCCCCAATGTTACCCGCTGCTTCACCGTTGAATGCAGCACCCACCAGCTACATCGTCATTGACTGTGAATTTGGCACACTCTTTCGCAAAAGTGGTTCCTCTAAGGCCATCAGCTGGCGGGTTCAGGATACTGCCGGGACTCATGCCAGTATTTTCCAACTTAGTGCCATCGGTTTCAGTCAGCACCACCAGACCGTGCCCTTTTTCAATCGCTATTTCGACAACCCCAATTTTTTACCTGACAAAAAATTAGCGGGGTTAGCCGAGACTGGGCTAACGATGGCCGCCTATGAAGCCCAAGGCGCCCCGCTCACGGTGCTCAAAGCATTTATTCAACAAGTCATTCAACCACAACTGCCATTAGTCTTCTGGGATCAGACCCAGGACATCAAGCATATTCGCCTGTTATTAAGCGAGTATTATGCACAACTGACCACGTCTGAGCAGGAACTGGTCCAACAACCCGTCGTCATTTTCGATGCCCAAGCCTATACCAACATGCTCATCAATCGCGGCAATCACAAGAGTGGCAACCACGACTTACCATTAAACGGCTTAGCAGCCCTATTCAGCATCACCAATCCCCATCAACACAATGCAATTTGGGATGTTCAGACAACTGAACTAATGCTAGTTAAGCTCGCCGAACTCAGTCATCAACCCGTTCAAATTACCGCGACACCGAAACCACTCTCGACCATTGTGCCACTGCAAGCCTCGCATCCTGAATCAACAACTGAACCAGCCTCGCAGGATGACACCAATGAGCACCGCGCCAGTTACGCGCAGGTCCATCAATTACGTGCTCGAGGCAAGACCTATCGTGAAATTGCAGCCGTCACTGGTTTTAGTATCAGTGGCATCAATTACATTCTCAAAAAAGCCCGTCCTATCCGGACTAGTTCAGAAAGCGTATAATGATATTAATAGCTTAAAAGGAGTGTTTTTAATATCATGGAAAAACGTATCAAAGGTTCATGTACCACGATTTTAGTCGGTAAAGATGCCTCAATCGATGGCTCCACCATTATTTCACGGAATGATGATGGTCACGAAGCGCTTGACCCAGAACGATTAGTTGTGGTTAACCCCGAAGACCAACCACGTCACTATCAATCAGTCATTAGTAAGGTCGAAGTTGACCTGCCAGACAATCCGATGCGCTACACGTCGATTCCAAACTCGATTCTGACCAATGGGACTTGGCCGGCTGCCGGAATCAACAGCGAGAACATCGCAATGTCCGCGACTGAAACCATCACCACCAATTCACGTGTGCTCGGAATCGATCCATTCGTTGCAGGTGGAATCGGGGAAGAAGACCTATGCACCCTCGTCTTGCCTTACATTCACAGCGCTAAGGAAGGGGTTACCCGCCTCGGCAGCCTGCTTGAACAATACGGGACATACGAACCAAACGGTATCGCCTTTTCTGACAAGGACGAAATCTGGTGGCTTGAAACCATTGGTGGTCATCACTGGGCTGCTAAGCGGATTCCTGATGACGCCTATGTGGTTGCGCCTAACCGCATGAACATTGATGACTTTGACTTCAATGCGGATGATACGATGGCTTCAGCTGACCTTGAACAACTGATTGCTGACTATCACTTGAACCCCGACTTTGACCGCGTCAACTTACGGCACATCTTCGGTAGCGCCTCAATCAAAGACACGGTTTACAACAACCCACGGGCTTGGTTTGGTCAAAAATACTTCACGCCAGATGTTGAACAAGATCCAATGGAACAAGACTTACCATTCATCTGCCATGCGAACCGGAAGATCTCTATCGAAGACGTCAAATTCGTGCTCAGCTCTCACTTTGAAAACACGAAATACGATGTTTATGGCAGTGGCTCTGAAGCCGACAAGACCCTCTTCCGGCCAATCGGGATCAACCGGAACCACGATGTTCACATTTTGCAAATTCGTAACAACGTCCCAGCAGCGGTTGCCGGAATTCACTGGCTCGCATTCGGTGCCAACACTTTCAATACGGTGGTCCCATTCTACGCCAACGTCAATGACACCCCAGCCAGTTATAAAGACGCGGATGGCACTTTCAACCTTAACCACATGTACTGGTTAAGTTGTACGACTGCCCTCCTCGGCGATACTGATTACGATTTCTACGTAGATATGCGTAACAGTTATGAATTGGAAGCCATGAGTGCCTACCGTAAGATTGAAAATGACACCGACGCCGACTTGACGAATCATCAAGACGTCACGGCCTACTTGGAAGCTGCCAACCAACAGCTTGCTGACACGGCCATGAAGCTGCAAACCAAATTATTGGGTGACATGGTCATCGCCGGTTCTGAAAAAATGAAATTACGGTATAATTTGAACGATTAATTAAGCCCGGTATTATCCCGTTTTAACTGAGATTCGCATGGTGTTTTTATGAGACCTGACTAATTTATTTTTAATTTAGTGGTTTACAAATGAAAAAATCGTGCTAATATAAATGTCACAAGATAAAAACGGAGGAAAGAGGAGTACGATTAGTCAACCTGCCAGTGAATCGGGAGTGAGTGGAAACCCGACCAGAACTTGACTAGTCTGAAAAACACTTTCTTAGTTGCTAACTGAAATAACCTCGTTAAAGTAGGATTAGCCGTTAACCGGTACGTTACCATCGGTGGTGTATGTTTGTACACTATTTTAGAGCTGGTTTACAATTAGGTAAACAACTTGGGTGGTACCGCGAAAAAGTCTTTCGTCCCTTGATAATTCAAGGGATGGAAGGCTTTTTTCTTTTATCCTGTAACCAAAATTAGAACTTATTTTAAAGGAGACCACGCACATGCATTTAATTATTCCAAAGGATTACGATCCTAAATTATCCGTTAAAGAAACGCAACAGGCCATTCGTTACATCCGTGAAACTTTCCAAGATGAATTTGGGAAGCAACTCAACTTATCCCGGCTTTCAGCGCCAATGTTCGTTGAAAAGAAAACTGGTCTGAACGATAACTTGAACGGGGTCGAAAAACCGGTCTCCTTCACCATGCAGGACATGGGCGACGAACAAATCGAAATCGTGCACTCCCTTGCCAAATGGAAGCGGGTCGCCCTCAAGCGGTACGGCTTTGACATGCATGAAGGCTTATACACGAACATGAACGCTATTCGTAAAGACGAAGATTTAGACAACTACCATTCAGCTTACGTTGACCAATGGGACTGGGAAAAGGTCATTGGCAAAGAGGAACGAACCGTTGAAACCCTTAAGGCCACTGTTCGCCAAATCTTCAAAGTCATCAAGCATATGGAACATGAAGTTTGGTACAAGTTCCCACAAGCAGTGCACCACTTACCAGATGAAATCCACTTCATGACGACCCAAGAACTCGAAGATATGTACCCAGACATGACGCCACGCGAACGCGAAAACGCCATCTGCAAGAAGCTCGGTTGCGTCTTCTTGATGCAAATCGGTTGGAAGCTTGACTCTGGCGAACGTCATGACGGCCGCGCCCCTGACTACGATGACTGGAAATTAAACGGCGATATCCTCTTCTGGTACGAACCATTAGACCAAGCCATCGAAATCTCAAGCATGGGTATTCGGGTCGACGCCGAATCCATGAAGAAACAATTGAAAGACGCTGACGCCGAAGACCGTTTGAGCTTACCTTATCACCAAATGATCTTGAACGAAGAAGTCCCTTACACGATTGGTGGCGGGATTGGTCAATCCCGGCTCTGCATGTTATTACTCGGCAAAGCCCATGTCGGTGAAGTTCAAGCTGCTCTTTGGCCACAAGAAATGATCGACCAATGTGCTGCACACAACATTCACTTGCTCTAAGATTGGCTTGATGACACCTAACTTGGCAGTTGAAGTGCTTTAGGCGTGACGATTGCTTAGACGTTACTGACCTTGGACTCGAAGTGCGCTAGATGTATCACGTGCTTTGCTGACTGAACTTGTGATTCGGACTGTTTTAGATAAGTGGATTGCTTCGTTTACTGAAGGTGTGACTCGAACGGCTTTAGATAAATCGATTGCTTCGCTTACCGAAGTTGTGACTCGAACGGCTTTAGATAAATCGATTGCTTTGTTTACCGAAGTTGTGACTCGAACGGTTTTAGACCTAGCAGCTGCCACACTTACCAGTCCACATTTCAACTCAAGTGCCTTACTGAGTAGTCTTGCGTTGACAGTAGAAATTCACGATGCCGTAGAACGTCGCTTTCGATTGCCGCTTCAAGATGGTTGCTTGGATTGTTGCGTAGATTCGCCATAACGCAACAGAACACACCGACTTAATCCGGCACTAACAGATACCGCAATTCGTTCGCTTCCTACAGTCAAACAGCTAACCAACGGTGTTTTCATTTTCAAAATTTAAAGTTCCCTATCCGACGTTATGCGGGTGGGGAACTTTTTTATCTATTTTTGTTGACAAGCAACAATTGTCAGAATATAATGTTGCTTGTCAACAAAATCAAGGAGCTGTTTAAAAATGACAAAATTATTAATGATCAATGCTCATCCTCATACCACGGTACCGAGTGCCTCGCTTACCGTCGCGGCTAGTTTCAAAACCGCCTACCAACAGGCCCATCCTACCGATGAAATCATCACACGTGACCTTTACCAAGACGGTGTTCCGGCCTTGAATGATACGACCTTCGAGGCTTGGCGGAAACAAAAATATGGCGAAGACTTAACTGCCGCTGAAGCAGACTTACTGAGCCGCCACGCCGCATGGCTAGATGAGTTCTTAGCCGCAGACAAATTGGTCTTCGTTAACCCAATGTATAACCACTTTCTGCCGGCCGAACTCAAACAATACCTTGATTTGACGGCAGTTGCCCGCAAAACCTTTAAATACACCGCAACCGGCCCAGTTGGTCTGCTCACTGACAAGCGTGCGCTCCACATTCAAGCTGCCGGTGGCTATTACCACCAAGCGGATGGCCACAATCAAGCCGAAGCTGGCGACCCGTACCTGCGCGACATGCTGGCTTTATATGGCATTCAGGATTACCACACGATTTTTATTGAAGGCTTAGACCAATTTCCAGAACAACGCGACCAAACGATTGCGAATGCCAAAGCGACCGCGGAAAAACTCGCCGCTGACTTCTAAAACCAGTATAATAATAGTAATATTAATTCTCGTGTTAACACGATGACAATCCGTCAGCCATTGATATCGTCAACCTGACGCTGACCACATAAGGGGGAAACAACGATGGCAACATCCGCAGAACAAGCGATTTTAGCACAACTCAAAATCATTCGAACCAAGCGTGCTTCAACGACTGGTGAGCAAAAATGGCTCAAACAACACATCAATGAAGCCAATTTGCGTCGCTTGTTGCCGGATATTTCAATCGTTGGTCTCCACTTATTATCAGCGTTAGAGGCTGGGCCGCAAACCGGGATTGATTTAGCCACCACGCTGGGTGTCACTCGTGGTGGCATCACCCGCGCAGCCAAGCGTCTGACGAGTCAAGGCCTGATTGGGTCGTTCCAGCAACCTGACGACCACAAGAAGATCTTTTATCGGCTCACCCCCAGTGGTCGCAAGCTAGCGCACTATCACGACCAGATGCACGCGGCTCGTAATCATGAGGCAGTCTCGATGTTACGCGAGCATTACTCTGCGGAAGAGCTGGCTGTGATTCAACGGTTCTTGCTAGACTTGACAGGCTATGAAGATTAAGGTGACGAAACCCACGTTGTCCGACCAAATTAGGTTGGGACAACGTGGGTTTCGTTTTGGGACTAAGCTTCGTGTTGTTGCGAACGATACCTGCGAATGGCAATAATCAGCGAAAATGTATTGATAATCAGTCCCACCGCGCTCAGCATCAAACTAATTTTTTTAATACTCATGATGGCCTCCCTGTTAAGCTAGATTGATTAAGCCTAGTTTACCGAGGTTACACCATTAAGGAAACTAAAAGCGCTTATTCGTTTGGCGGGCGAAATTACGTCCTGAATTCGTCGTTGGCAGATGATTAAATTGGAAAGTGAAAAATATATCGCTCTATGTGATCTTAAAACATATAATTATAAGGAAAATCACTTGTAATGTGCGATTATGTACCAAATAAACATATATTTTGGCCTAATTTTCGACATTATATCACGATTTTGCGAGGCGTCAATGTTCGATAACGGCCATGGATGTGAGATGTGATTTAAATAAAATGCGGCCCCGGCACTTTCCGTTTTGGAAAATTGCTGGGACCGCTTTTTGATGAAATATTTGGCCTTGGTATAACAGTTATCGAAACACAATCGCTGGTTTAGCATTTAATTCAACGCACTTGTCGTTTTATCGCTCAATCCGATATCATTCCACCAACATGATGTAGCTCCGATAAAACTTGTTGTACTTCAGCCGCCAAGTCCTGCTCCGCGGTAAATATTCGTTCGTTTGGTACGCCGAGCTGATCATCTGGCAACCACCACTGCCGCATTTCAGCGGGGCCAAAATCACACTGATGACTTTGATGACGTATCAGTGTAGTTTCAAATCTGACATCGAAGTAGTACGTCAGCACTCGGGGAAACGCTTGGCTGAGCTGCGCTAACATTGCGCCATATCGTTCACGGGCTAAAATACCTTCTACAATCACGACTGGAACTTTCCCAAGGCCATACCGTGCGATTTTCTGAATCAAATCTATTGATAAATTTCCAGGATTGTCCCGACTCATTAACATGTCACGGCGGACAACATCTTGAGACACCAGTAACGTATGGTGTCCTAGCTGCGCCTGCAATGCTCGTGCGAGTGTCGTTTTACCGCTGCCTGAATTACCCCGAATAATGATTAAAGTCGTCTGCATCCGCCCATCTCCCCCGTCGTCTTTCGGTTTTATCATACCGCGTGGGTGATTAGAATTACCAGCCGAAAATGAAAAACTTACGGCGTCTCACCGGGCAAGCAATGACATTGTTGTCTAGCCACTCCCCTATACCCCGTCCAGGCAAGACTGCTGTACATGGCGCCACGCTTATACACGCATTGCATGAGATAGCTTCCGAGAATTCTGAGGCGCAGTTAGGTGACATTATATTCATATTTAAGATATAGTTCCAGGCAATCAATCCAAATGTTGAATTTAGCCGAAACTTCTCAGACGACCTCAATAGCTAGCAAGTATAATAGAGTCAAATCTAACGTAATCGAGGTATTCTTCATGAAAGTCTATCTTATCCGTCACTCAGAACCCACCTATCAACAAGCTATTGACGCGGGTCTGCAAGGATTCGGCCGCGAACTTGGTGGTTTGACCAATAATGGTATCGCAATCGCTCAGAAACTGGCTCAGCAGCCGCTATTCGAGCATGTCCAATTAATACTTGCCTCACCCTACACTCGAGCCTTGCAGACGGCACTAGAAATCGTGCGGTTTAACGATATTCCGTTAAAAGTTGAGCTCGGATTGCGCGAGTGGCAACCTGATAACACTGGTTCACGCACTGACACAGAAAAACAAGCCAGCGTGGCCTATCAGCTCTATCGCCAACATGCTGGCCAACGAGTTGCAGACAGTCCTCTGCACTATGAGACAGCCGCTGAAGTTAAGTCGCGAGTGCTCGCAACTCTGAGTAAGTACGCTCAAACATATGATTGTATTGCTTGCGTGACACACGGTGAGGTCATGCGGCAGTTTGGTGATCAGCAGGATGTTGCGTTTTGTGGGGTGCGGGAGATTATTGTGGATTAGTGGATGGTGGTGAACGCCTCGCAGGTTTAATATAGTGAAATCATCAAAATAATTTTAATCACCAGCAATAAATAACGACCACCAGTTAAAAGAGCTAAACTCAACTGAGTTTAGCTCTTAATTTTGAATCCTTATTTTACAACTTCCGCAACCGCCGCATTAACCGCGTCACGTTCATCTTCAACCAAGGCAACGCGACTAGCGATGACCTTAGTATCCATCTTGATTTCACGGGTCAAACCAGGCGTATTGATTTTTGGTTCAAAGAACGCCTTGAATTCGGCTAACCGTTCTGCTGTATGGAAGATTCGTGAAATGACAGTAATGTAGGTCGTGAATTCCATGTCACCACCGACCGTGGCTTCCAACCATGACCATTCATCGCGAATCCAATCCCATGCGGCTTGTTCACCAGCTGGGTTAGCTAAGACGCCACGGAACCAAGCGCGCAAGTCTTGTGGTTTGATGGTGTCGGCATCTTCAAACTTACCAACTAATTGCTTGATTAAGTCTGCATCTGGCGTTGCTGTCAATGCTTCACAAATATCTGCCTTGTAGCTGGCATCCGCGGTCTGCCGTGATGCCGCCAACAAACTGTCGAATAATTCAGCGCTACCGAAGTTCTTGACTTCGTTGCGCAAAATGAAGACCCGGACATCGGCAGGCAACGTTGCGAGCTTATCGCGATTACCTTCGAATAATTCGTGCGCTGCTAAAACGGCTGCACTGTTCTTCGCGTACAATGCCGCATTCAGTACGAATGGCCGTGTCAGTTGGTCATCGTTAGATTCGCCAGCTTGTGGCAACCAGCCTAACCGTTTAACTTGGTCGGCACTCAACTGGTCGAATAAGGCTTGTAAATGCTTTTCTTCGTCAGAATCTGGTGTTACGAACTTCCGTAAGTTACCAGCAACTTGGTACAAAGCAGCGTTAACGACAGTTGAATGACTGCCCGCAAACCGACTTAATAACGGCACAACTGCGGCGTATGAAATCTGACGACCCTCAGCTAATAAGCGTAGATCCTGTAATAACTGTAATTGATCAATGGCAGTCAAGTCATCAACATTGGCCAAAATGTCATCCATCAACGTCTGGTCATACTTAACGATAAAGTGTGAGTTATTGCCGACATTCAAACGGAATGGTTTGCCACTGGCATCACGCAACTTAGCATAATCGCCAATCGTGACCGTCTTATCCTTCATGATAGCAGGTGCGGCATCGTAGTTCGCGTTCAGCGGAATCTGCCATTGACGGCCAACTTCTTTACCTTCACCGATGAAGAATTGTTGTTGTGACAAGGTCAATTGACCATCAACCACAGCGGCTGTGACAACGGGGTAACCGGGTTGTTCCAGCCATGAATGCATGATGTCACCCACTTGCATACCGGAAGCATCAGCTAATGCGCCCCATAAGTCATCACCCTTAGCATTACGATATTTATGATCAATAAAGTATTGCTTTAAGCCAGCGCGTAAAGCGTCATCGCCGACTAACGCCCGGGCCATGACTAACATCCGAGCACCCTTCGCATAGACGATTGCACCATCAAAAATCGAATCGATTTCAGCGGGGTCTTCCACTTGAACGTGAACGGATTGAACCCCGTCTGTTGCGTCTCGTTGGAGTGCCATTGAAGCTTCGGAAGTTTGGAAAGTTTCCCAAATATGCCAGTCTGGTTCTAAGGCATCCGTAGCCACGTATTCCATCATGTTGGCGAAACTTTCATTTAACCAGAGGTCATCCCACCACTTCATTGTGACTAAATCACCGAACCATTGGTGCGCAAGTTCGTGCGCAATCACCGTAGCGACGAGTTGCTTGGTTGCTAAGGCAGTGTTATCAGGGTCAAGCAATAAGTAAGCTTCCCGATAAGTTACTAAGCCCCAGTTTTCCATCGCGCCGGCTGAAAAGTCAGGTAAGGCCAACTGCCATGAATGTGGTAGTGGATATGGTGTTTGATAGAAGTCTTCATAGAATTCGATCGACCGTTTGGCAATATCTAAGGCAAAATCCAATTCATTGGCTTTGTGAGCTTTCGTACCAAACACACCAATCGTGACACCGCTCTTAGTCTTGGTCTGCTTGCCTTGTAATTCGCCAAAGGCAAACGCAATCAAGTAAGTCGACATCCGCACGGTAGTTTCAAAGTAGTGCACACCATCGGCTTCATGGTCTTCTGGCATGTTACTCAAAATCGTTTCACCATCGTGTTCATCGTACTTGATGGCCAAATCAAAAGTGGCTTTGGCTTCTGGTTCATCAACACATGGGAAGGCTTGCCGAGCTGCAGTGGTTTCAAACTGAGTCCCAATCAATTCCTTCTTCACGCCGTCAACTTCGTAATATGATGGATAAATTCCCATCATCGTATCGGTCAACTTAGCGCTATAAGTAATTGCGAGGGTTATCTGACCAGTCTTCGCAAGTTCGATGCGAATTCCTTGAATGTCATTATCGACAGTAAATGGGACATCCGCACCATCCGCTTGGACACTGGCAATCGTCAGTCCATTTTGGTGAACAAGCACTTCTTGTGCCTGTGCGTCCCCGGTAATGGTTGATTTCCCCGAAATCAGCTTATTCGCCCGATTGATGTTGATATAAAGATCATAATGTTCTGGTTGAAATGTTTCGTAAAAATGCGTTGTGGCTGCCATATTATTCTCCTCGTTTTTTAAGAATATATTCATTATACGACAATTGGCCTTATAATGCCGGATTCACGTTGCTAAGATGCAAATAAAAAGTGCTGATCTACTGACCAACACTTTTCATTAACGCGCTATCTGCGATTATCAACAATATCAATTCGATAATGGACACGACTTTGAGCACCGCTATCAATATTTTCAATCACTAAATCATAAACCTGATTACGATCATACTGTTGATCTACCAAGGTAATATTGACTCGTTGGATTCGATTCTCTACCCGGGAGTCCTTACTATTGGCATTAATCACAATTTGACCAGAAATTTGATGATTATTTTCATCAACGAAGTACAGTTTGAATGCAGCCGGTGTTACCTTCGAACTGATTGGTTCAGTCTGCATGACACTCAGTGGAACATCTAACGAATTAATTTGGAGATTGGAATTATTAATTTGAAGCGTGGCCTCATGGGCAGTAGACTTCTTACTCGTCGTATGAACATCCAGTAGTGGCACCAGCATTTCGGCCAGTGATGATCCACCATGTGCATATTTATCACTACCATTAGCCTTAAAAACATTGGCCGTTGTTGGATAATAAACATAACGTGAATCCTGATTGTCCAAAGCATTCGCTATTGACTGCCGAGCAATACCAGGATCTTTGATATCACGTTCAGATACTAAATATCGTGGCGACTTCCAATCCTCAGCGACCGTTTCAACTTCAATTTTATCAATATCATCAATCTTTTCATCACGATACTGGAACCCATGATCAGCCGTAACATAAACGTGGGTAATATTGTTTGTCCGTAAGCGCCAGATTAATTCTTGCAATTCCGTAATTGCCGTTTCAGCGGCCTTAGTCGTCTCATCTTCAGTCCCCTTGTTTTCCGCCGTCGTATCAATCTGATTATGATAAATGTACACAACTTCTTGATTGGCAAACATAGCCCGAATCTCGTCTCGCGTCTTTCCTTGAAGTTCTTTATATCGATACGCGATACTCTTTGGGTTAGCATGTTGCAGAATTTCCTGTCGTTGGGTCATATTTTTAGCCGGTTGCCCATCTACCATCACTGAGCGACTATCATACTGTAAGTCTAGTTGCTTGTGCGGCAATAAGGCGGGCATGCCCATGTAGGTGACAGAAGGCAAGCCACTAATTAAGAAATGCATCTGCATATTAGTGACTTGATCTTCTCGTTGCAGTCGACTCTGCAGTTCCTTGCCAATTTCATACCGAAATGAGTCGGAAATAATCACGACAATTCGGTTTTGTTGGTTACGCACGTACTGATTATAGAAATTTCGTTGCAACAGTTGTGGCGCAACTTGGTGATAGTCGAAAGTCTGATTCCAGCTCGTGTTGAATTTGGATAACAAATCCACATAAGTTTGTTCGACTAATCGTTTTAAGCGCATATAGTAATCTGGATAGCCCGCCATGTGGTATTCATAAATGAAGTAGCGATAGTCCATATCCACGTAAAAGCCACCATTCGTGTACTCGTCAACCATGGCATTGAACCCATTTGCCGGTCGATTATCACGAGCCCGAATCACCTGCCAAGCACTTCTGATCATCAGATAAAGATGGTTAATGTTACGTGAACGGCCATAATGCATTTCACGACGTTTTTTGGTTAATTTACCAATATTCAGCCCATTAACCATGACCCCATCGTTCCTGAGTAATAACTGGTCCTGAATCCAACTTAAAATCTTCTTGTCAAATTCAGGAAAGACATCACTATTTGCAAGATCATCGATATCAAGTTGGTCAAAGAATTTATTAGCACGAATGTTGTCCCACACCAGTTCGGCGATCTGATTATAATCATCACGACGTTCACCATAAGCTTCAGCGCTAAATTGTTGCATAAAAGTTTGTACATTTGCCGCTCTGGCGCTTAAATTATATCGATTATCCGCTGGAGTTATCAGTCCCATTTGCTCAAATGCCATGGTGACATAGAGTCCAGATGCCAGTGTCAATAAACCCGGCTCTGCTGCCTGAAAACCAAAGCGGTCATTAACAATTCGCCAAAAATCTTCTAACACGTGATATTTTTCAAAGTCATTTAAATATTTGTTATCTACAATGCCGCCCTTAAGAATTAATCTTAAAACAGCAAAAAAATCTACCAGTGGTTGGTCGAGTCGAACAATTGCCGCCATAATAGCCATCGTCGGTTCCGCTTGATAGCTATGGACATCATACTTCATGAATCGTGCTCGCCGTTCCTTACTCCCAAAGAATGCCGCATGTGCCTTTACAAAGGAATACATATTTTCTGGCAGCTGTAATTCTTTACGAAGAATTTCTGGCGCATCCGCTCTGAACAGCTCAGAATACAAGACCATATCACGTAAATGATTCTCTTCCAATGGTGGCTGAGGTTGCGGTGAATAAATTAAGAACTTCTCACTCTTCCCCGCCTCCAGTAGTCGCAATTTCGTCTTCAGTTGATACCCCATTTTCAATTCAATAACAGTGGCAACACCGACTAGCGCACCGATTAAGTCATCGACACTATCCGCGAATTCACCCTGATCGTCATACCAAAAAATAAATTGATGGCCCGTCTTAAACTTGTTTTTTAACGTCATCACAACTTGATCAATATTTACGTCAGCCATAATTACTCCTCATTTCAAAAAATTCACCACTCTTATCATACCGTATTCACTACCAAAACTCACATTATAATAAATCTAATAATCGTTCACTCCAAACTATCATGATGGCGTAATTCAGCACTTAATTCATGATATTAGTGAAGCTGATTTTGACGTTAATCAGGGTGGCCAGGTCGAGATTATTGGGTGGTTGTATCAGTATTACAATACGGAACCGAAAGACTTAGCATTCAAAAAAAGAAAGTATTCTGAAAGTGACATTCCAGCAGTGACCCAATTGTTTACACCTGACTGGATTGTTAAATACATGGTTGAAAATTCTTTGGGACGCTATTGGATTGATGTTCTTCACGCTAAAGGTGATCAGCGCTCAGAATCAGAGATTGCTGGAAATTACCAGTGGCATTATTATATGCCGGAAGCACAGCAAAGCGAAAAAGTATTGGTAGAAATAGCAGCCGCTCAACCTGACCTTACAAAGGTTAAGCTGAAAGACATCAGCTTGATTGATCCAGCGATGGGATCTGGACATGTGTTAGTTTATGCGTTTGATGTCTTCGTGCAATTGTATGAATCAGAAGGATACTCAAGAAGAGACGCTGCTAAGGATATTATTCAGTACAATCTCTATGGTTTTGATATTGATACTCGCGCATTTCAACTGGCATACTTTGCTTTATGTATGAAAGCCCGTGAGTATAACCGACGATTTTTGACTTTGAATACGCGTCCGAATGTTTTCGATATTCCTGAATACAGTGATTTATCGGCAAGTGACTTTGAAGAACTCGTTACTTCAGATACACAGCGTAGCAATATCGCATGTCTGCTAGATGCTTTTCATGATGGTAACAGTTACGGCTCACTCATTCACTTTTCTGATTCGATAGATTGGCAAGCTCTAGAGTCAATTACTGAGATTGATTTCAAAGAACAGCAACTATCCTTTGATACCATTGAGATGGAGAATAAAAAGACTAAGTTGAAGGAAATTATTGAGATTTCCAAACTCTTATGTCGCAAATATACCATTGGTGTCATGAATCCGCCGTATATGGGATCAGGAAAAATGAATGATGTTCTTGGAAAATATGTAAAGAAGCACTTCCCAGCTGGAAAAGCCGATTTATTTGGTGCTTTTATGCAACGTTTGCGGATGTTTGTAAGTGAAAATGGTTACTATGCCATGATTACGCAACATGCTTGGATGTTTCTATCACGTTTTGAAAAGCTTCGTCAGACGTTAACGCAAGATACATTAGTGAACATGGCGCATCTAGGTACCCGAGCCTTTGAAGAAATTGGCGGTGAAGTTGTTCAGTCAACGACCTTTGTGTTGAAAAAGCAAAGGCTTAATGATTACGTAGGGACGTATGAACGGCTAATTAATTTTAATTCGCAAAGCAAAAAAGAAAAGGCGTATCTGGCTGCAGTTCGTGATCAATACTCGGATTATCTTTATCGAACTAATCAAGCGAAATTTGAATACATTCCAGGATGTAAAATCTCTTATTGGGCGTCTTCAAAAATGTTAACAGCATTCAAATATCCACTCATACGTGAATATGGGGCCGTCAAATCTGGAATAATGGTAAAATCGAATTTTACTAAAGAATGGTACGAAGTTAACAATACAGACATATTATTCGATGCAACCAGTGTCTCGCAGATGTCAGGGTTCAAATGGTTTCCCCTTAATAGCGGTGGAGGATTTAACAAATGGTTTGGAAATAATACAACTGTTATTGATCTTGGAAACAATGCCGAAGACATAAAAAACTCTGGATCCAATTATCGACTCCGAGACTCCAAATACTATTTTCAGTCCGGAATTACTTGGGGGCGTATTACGTCATCTGATATTTCTTTTCGTTTATCAAGACAAGGGAGTTTGTTTGGAGACGCTGGTCCCATGATGTTCATGAGCAAAAAGTTATATTTTATGCTTGGGCTAGTTAATTCGAAAGTAATGCCAGCTGTTGTGAAAATATTAAATCCAACATTAAACTTTCAAGTGGCAGATATGAAGGATGTCCCAGTGATTGATGTAAAGAAGACTGTGGTTGAACCATTTGTAGAAGACAACGTTAAATTATCAAAGATTGATGAAAAATGTTTTGAAGTAGCTCGAAGCTTTGATATGCACCCACTCTTATTGCACATCGCTGACGATAACCTATCAATATGGTATTATGCAATGGTATTGACCAATCAATGTGCCAAAAATGTGCCAATATTTCAACTTTGGGGGGTAAAATAATGGTTAGTTATCAAAAACGAGGCAACGTTTGGCAATACGAAATTTCATACAAAGATGCAGATGGAAAATACAAAAAGCTGCGGAAGTCCGGTTTCACAAGGAAATCGGATGCAATTCTCGCTGCTAGTAAGATTCAATCTGATCATCCTAATCTAAAAACTGCAAAGGCCGGCAGCGAAACCTTTGTTAGTTATTACGAACGTTGGATTAAAACGTATAAGAAAAATGCCGTGTCACCTATCACTTACAATAAATATCAAAACACTGCCAAACATGCTCGTAAGTTATTTGGAAGTCTCAAGCTTAAAGAGTTAACTAAATTAACTTACCAAGAAAAGCTCAATGAATTCGCCAAGACACATGCTCGTCGAACTGTATCCTGTTTGCATAAACAATTACGCGCATGTATCCTAGAGGCAATGGACGAGCATATTATTGCCTCTGATCCAACTCGTAAAGCAGTTATCACGGGCCGTGCACTGCCAAAAGTTGTGAAAACATTAAACTATCAAGATTGGGCAAAGTTGATTACTCATCTAGACACCGATCGCATTGATGAGATGACTATCTATCTAGCAGCGGTAACGGGTATGCGCTATGGAGAAATAGTTGGACTGACAATCCATGATTTGGACTTAAATAGAGGGATTATTAACGTTAATAAAACCTGGGATTACAAATACAAGACTGGGTTCATGAAGACTAAAACTGCAACATCCAATCGCAAAGTAGCCATCGATCAAACAACAATCCATCGCCTAAGCCATTATCTTTCACATCATAATGCTGAAAATGACCGACCTATTTTGATGGATACCAACAATCACGTTTTAGTCAGTGCTGAAATCAATAATGCCCTAACTGCCAAATTACAGGCTCTTTCTATCCCACGAATTACTTTTCATGGATTACGTCATACTCACGCCTCGATTCTTTTATACCGTGGTGTCAGTGTACTTTCCGTTTCACGACGTTTAGGTCACAGTAATATTACGACAACGCAGTCAACTTACTTACACATCATTAAAGAATTAGAGTCACAAGATAAGAATAAGATTATTTCCATCCTGAATGACACACTAAATTAATTGGCACTTTTTTGGCACAAAAAGGAGTCCCCCAAGAAGAAGGAGGACTCCTTTTACTGTACCTATAATTTAGTTAAAATTCTGCTTTCGTCCTGTAACTTATCGTAGTTGACTAACACACCATCATCTAAATCAAGTTTAATACGTTCATCAGCGACGTGTCGGAGAATTGAATCATACTGCTTTAGCTCCTTCAATTGCTGCGTCACGTGCTTTAAATTCTTTTCTAGCTGTTTCTTTGTCTTCGCAACACTCTCATCTTGCACCCACTGTTCCAGACGCTCGATATATTCTTCGTATCTACTTTGTAACGGATACAAGTAGTCGGTACGTATCATGGCCAGCTCGCCCTCATCGTAACGGTGCAGATACATCAATGCCTTAAAGCCAGCTTGTTCGCCACTACTAAATTCCCAATAGATTGGACGATTTTGATACCCCTTCTTATGATCCTTGAAAAAGTCATCCACAAAATGCTTACGAATAGCTTGCTCAGAATTATCCACTTTTTTCCCAATAATACGAGCAATATAGTCCATGTTTTCCTGAATATGCTTATCTCCAAAGGTAATTGCTAAGAACGACTTAAATCGATTCATGATATCACGTTCATCATCAAAATATCGATCATCATTCAGTAGCAACAAATTATCCTTGTTTGGCACAAAGCTCTGATACTTGTCGTTAGACCAATCTCCTCCAGCGTATGCTAGTCCGGGAACATCTAACGAATATCTACCAAACACTAATCCAACAAAGTACGACAACAATGATTTAATGTCACGCTCTTCATCTGCTCGACGTACAGAAACATCCTTATCCGCAACTTCCGGCGTCAACTCGTCATTAAGGCCGTACAAGTCAATGAAGATGCGGTTGAGTTCCTCTTCGTTTGCCTTTAACTTCTCAAAGCGTTCCTGCGCTTCATCTTTCCATACAGCAAAAGCATTTTCTAATCGCCCATCAATCTTTTTTTGTTTATCGTCAGCGATGTGCAATAAGAGTGGGTGCAATTCGAAGTTCCATGAATTTTCAAACGTATCCCAATCAATTCTTGCTATGTTAATATTTTGCTTGACTACGTTTTCTGCCCTCCCGTCTTTTTGTGAAATTACTGGCAGTGAACCTATATCTGAAGGTTGAAAATTTAACGTTGGATTTTTAATCAACAAATTCTCATCCATAATTATTGAATTCATTATTCCTAAAATCATGATGCGATCTTCTGAACTCGGAAAAATTGAGCTTCCTCCTGAGTCAAAAATATGATTTGCTGGTAGTAATCGTGCAGAAAAACGCCCAGAAGTTACTGCAGACCAAGTTATACCTATTTTGAAGTAGTCATTCTCGTTTCTGACAGCAGCTGTTTTTTGGGCACCATACTTACGATAGTTTTTTATAGACTGTCCATTATGAGCCCAATTTACAATTTCGTTTTCTAAACCAAACCATTTTCTGTAGCCGCCGCCTTTTGCATACGGAAACCATTTGTTCTCTTTTCCATCAAACATATTACATTCTGTCATGCTAACTTCAAACCATTTTCGCACGAATAACTTGTTATTACTTGTAGTCATTCCAACTTCCGGATGGTATACATCCATCAAAGTAGGATTTTGCTCATAGGACTGATAAGTTGATTTTTTGACCCAATAAGCAATCGGACTCCCCGGAATCTTCCCAAAGTTCGCTTGATTAGTTCGATTAAATCGATTACCCGGAATTGGTAGCGAGACGGGTGCTTGCTTCGCAACATCAGCAGTTTTAATTTGATGGTAAGTTCCTTTAAAGTCAGGCATTGCTGCATTTCGAAAAATTGTTACTGCTGTTCCAAATGCAATTCCCATCACGTTATTTTCCATATGCATCAAATTTGAAATTGTATATTTAGCTAAAATGTTTTTGCGCATCTTTTCAAAGCTAGATAGGAACATCCATGATTGCATGGTGACCATGCAATTATAACCACCAGGCAAAATTGCATTATTCCAGCGCTCAATGAACATCGAAAACAAATCGGACTTTGAGTTCGGATATTCCTTTTTAGCGAACTTGGCTAATACTGACGACATACGAGAGGACCCCATATATGGTGGATTAGCGATAACTACGTGATAGGACTGTGACAATACCTTTGCAACTTCAATAATTGCATTAGCCTTCTCGATTAATGGAATCAATACGAAAGATAGTTGATTCTGATTCAATTGATCCAGCTCGGAGGTAAGGGCAGAGAAATCAATGCGTTCTTCGGTTATCAATGAACCAAACTCATCTCCATGTTGAAAATCCACAATCAATTTCTTTAGCATAGCCGATGATCCTTCAGTCAGCCTTTCAAACAGAGGATCAAAGTTCTCTAAGTTCAAATCTTGTGTGTCTGGAATGCAGAGTACATTTAGAGAATGCTCAGTACTCAAAATTCTTCGGTTATATTGTCTTGCCTTCATCATAACTGCAAAATAAGACAACTGGAAAGCCCGCGTATCAATATCGAGTCCATGCACATTGTTATTCATAATCTGTTCTGCAGCTTCGCGTTTAGAAAATCCTTCTGAAAGATAAATATCCATCAGCACTTCAAATGCATAGACCAGAATATGGCCTGACCCCATAGCCGGATCGATAAACTTAATATCTTGCACACGCAAATTCTTAAGTGACTTCTCTGATTCTAGTACTTGATTATGACCTTCTTCAGACTGTGGTCCGTCCTCCATATAATATTGCCATTGAAATTGTTCAGCTAGTTGCTTCTCTGTCAAACTATCATTGCGTAGCAGCAAATGTTGAATCCATAATTTACCGAGGGAATTTTGGACCATATATTTAACAATCCAGTCAGGCGTAAAAATTTGTGTGGCCGATGCAATTTCAATATTACGAAATTTATGGGACTTTGGCTGACTGATTGCCACATCTTTCGGTTCCGTATTGTAATACTGATACAACCACCCAATAATCTCGACCTGGCCACCCTGATTAACGTCAAAATCAGCTTCACTAATATCATGAATTAAGTGCTGAATTACGCCATCATGATAGTTTGGAGTGAACAATAATTCGGCATAATCGTTAGTTTTTTCGAATAAATATGGCAGGTTTTCGTTTAATGCGTTCACCTGCTTGATAAAAAGCATCCGATACTTGTTATCCATATCGCCCGTAGCTTCACTTTCTGAAGCGCGATCCATGATTTGTTCTTCTTCATTGTTAAATGCACCCAGATATGGTACCAAATCAGCTACGCTTTGCATCATGATATCCGGCTCGTTCCGATTAGCTGAACTCGATAACACACGAATATGACTCGGTAAGTATCCATTAACTTCCATAAAGCGAATTGCAATTAGTCGGTTAAACCAAGTGTACGCAACTTCTTCAACTAAATCCTCGAAAGCTGTTTCAAAATCGGTCGATTTCTCACGTTCCTTCAGCTCAGCAACTAGCCTTTGACGCTTAACAATGTTTGACCCCGTAATTGGATTACGGTCATCAACGTAATATTCAATTTCAGAGGTGGAAGTTTCCAGCTTCTCAGAAATCCCCTCCTCATCAATTCCTAACACATTCATTTGCAATTTGATAGCCGCAATCAATTTCTGTCGTGACTCAATCGCAAACTTTTTAATGGCTGTTTTATCCATTTATTATTCCTTTCAACTTGATTCTAAAGATCAACTTTTAGCTCATCCACATCATCCAACTGAGCAACCAAGACTTTACGTAATTGTGCCAATTGTTGATCAACATCTTCGGCACTAGAAACTTGCCATGAGCGGTTCACTGGCAAATTCTTAAGACTAACGTGCTTTGTCCTATACTGAGGAGCTTCAGGCTCTGATGGCTCAATGTCAGGCTTCACAACACTACTTGTACTGCTACCATCACTTGTATTAGTGGTTGGATTCGTTTTAGCTCGTTGGTTTTCACGTTCTAATGCAGCTTGTTTTTTCTCAGTTTCAGCGATTTCTCGATCGATACAAGTTTTGAGATTATCTTTCTTCACGGCTGCCTTGGACTTAATAACGACTAATTCATCCAAATTACGCGCTGATTTAGCTTCTTGAATGAATTGTTCGAATGACTGGTTAATTAAATCTTCAAACTGACTTGTTAGATTATTCTCACTCGCATAATCCAAAGTCGCCTGCCATTCAATATTCACATTAGCTTCAATATCCTTTTCATTCTTATCAAATTCAACACTGTACGCATTATTGAATTCCTCATTGAGTTCATTCAACTCATGCAATCGATTGGCCTTGTTCGCGTCCACGCGTTTCTTAATCTCGTCGTAAATCTTACCAACTTCAGCACTACTGATGAATGAACTCGATTTTTCAAAAATATCAATCTTTGAAAGTGCATCATCCCAGATTTTTTCTTGCGCAGGATTATTGTAAAAATCAACCAATCCGTACTCGTACATATCATCTGACCAGTCCAAGAAATCATCTTGCAACTCAAATAACTTATCATAGAACTGATCAGTATCCGTCCGACTATTTAAGCTATCAATGAGTTCCGTCCCATTTTCAAGCACATTTCGTCCTGGATAACGCGTAGAATGACGTAAGAACCCCTCTAATGCAGCACGTTCTTTCAACATGCTTGTACGTAAGTTGCTGACCAAAGTATCATCTTCATCATCGTCAAAGATCTGACGTTTAAAGACTTCTTTAGCCACACTCTTGAGCGCCCGTCGCTTATCTTCAGATACCGCTACCCGCGGGACAATCTGCATTTTGTCAATATACTGCTTCTTCAAGAAGTAATTTGCCGTTTCAGCTGGTTTGGTGGTACTATCCATATTAATCTGAGCACCATTCACGTATACCTTAATGCGATTATCAGCAAATAGCTTTGCGACCAACCATTTGATATCAATGTCACGGTAACCATACGGTGCAACTCCAAAACGATCAAAAATAGATTTGTAGGTGACCTTACTGTTCGAACCGTTATTGGCATCCTGCACAATACGACTCATGATTGCCTCTACCGCCTGTTTGTTCTCATCCGGTGCAATTAGTTCTTGGTTAAATAAACTGATGACATCCTTCTCGGACTTAATTGCCGTAATATAACTCAGGTACCGATAAATTTCATCAACCAAATATTCCTGTGCTGAATTCAAACGTCGTTCAAAACTCTTGCTTCCAGCTTCCAGTAGATCGCCACCAACATAAATGTCAGCACTCTCTAGTGCTTCCTCTAAATCAGTATGCGCCTTTTCAATTAAGCTTTGACGCTCTGCTCGTTTGACGTCAATAATAGTTTTAGAACGAGCATCAGTAGCAGCGCCATTAGCCCCCATAACAAACTTTTGGATTTTTAACGCTTGGGAAATATTACGACTATAATCATTATTTCGAGGCATATCAATAATGATTTGTGGCTCATCAGGTGATAATGCAATCCGTCTCAATTCGTTTTCATCGCGGTTATTGCCACTCTCTGGCGTATTTAATTTGAGACTTAACATGTTATTGGTCAACCCCATCGGCTGGTCGTCAACAAACTCATTGAAGCTAAACGTGTACTGCTTATTTAGCTTAGGATATGTGAATTTACGTTCGATTTTATCAGTGCCAAACAAGTAACTACCAATTTCGCGAGAAATCTCGCTAGTCTCAACATCTTGTTTCGAGATTGACCGACTAATCTCTTGTTCAGCATTCGTTAAGAATTCAAAGCCCTTAGTAGTCTCTTCAATAAAGTTTTGACTAATCAAATCAGCCAGTGCTTCTTTGACACGCTTCTCTAACTCGACCCGGTCTGTATCAATTGAATCAATCATCAGCGTTACGACGTTATTTAAGGTCGCATTAAAATTATCCACATACTTGACCATGAACAAAGTCTCTAATACCTGCACGGCAAATGGATGCTCAACACCGTCTGGATTTACACGTTCATTTTTGATGGCACGCTGAATAACAATCATATGGGTATGATCTAAGAATTGATCCAACCCTTGGAAGAAAATACTGAATGGCACTAAAGCGTGCACATCTTCATTTTCAATCCGTTGTGCTGATTCTTGGAAGACCGCCAACATTGAACGTTCACCATTTGCCAAATGCTTGCCATCTGAGCCGTTTTCACGGATTGCGGTCAATGTATCCTGCAATAAATTATATTGATAAGGAACAAATGGATAAACATCCGCAAAATTCTCCGCACTCTGGTAATGATCACGAGTAATATCTGATTCAAACGTCATCAAATTATTAATCGCATGCTGATCACTTGCGTAAATTTCTTTCAAAGCTTGCTCACTGTCAATTGTCTTCACCAACAGCCGCTTGTTAATAACCTCATCCACGTTCGCTGATGACATTGCAATTCGCGTATTAAAGCGTCCTTGAATTTTTGAAAAGTCTTGTCCATTAATGTGATCAGTAACTTGGTCAATGGCCTGCTGACTGGTTACGATGACCCATGCTTTGCCGTGGGTATAGGTTCCAAGGTCTTCTACCACACTCTGTAAATTCAACATCCGCTGTTGGCTATCACCAATATATTGGCCAATTTCATCCACCAAAAATACTAAGTGATAATCTGGATCAGTTTGTTGCTCAATATATTCATTAACCCTTTGTGCAAAATCCTCAACGCTAAGTGGGTATTCTGTCTTAAGCTGTTCAATGAACCCTTCAGCGTTTTCCTCGGACATTTCATCAACGGCCACAAGGGCTTCCTTGATGGTGTTTTTAAAGAAGGCAAAGCCATTTCTCGCTTCTAACCATGTTCTGCCTTTGTCGTCTAATTCTTGAAATTTTGCTTGGAAAGCTTCATATTTACCATCACGAATCAAGTTGCGTTCCATATCGGCAATCCAAAAATCAACACCAATCAAGCCAATTTTTTCATTAAAAACCTGCCAAAAAACGTTTAGGATCGCATCTTTTTGTGACTTGCTGCCATTCTTCGCTTTTGAGTCAATGTTAAACAATATTGTTTCATTATGTACTGAAGTTGCTAATTGAATTGCATCAACAGTTTCCTGATTGCCAATTTTGTTTTCATTTAAAAAATAATCAATTGCAGGCTTGCCAGCGACGTTCCGGTTCTCTAATAAATAGGACAAAATTTTCAAGAAATGAGATTTCCCTGATCCAAAGAACCCTGAAATCCAAACGCCCATCTCTGAAGTATTATGATTAATACTTGCAGTATAGGCTTTAAAAAAATCATGAAAATGCTTCTGTAACTCGTGAGTTACAACGTATTCTTCCAGCTCTTGCTTAACATTCGCATCTTGTTCATCACCGATTGTAATAACACCCTTAATATTACGATCAATCGGTTTCGCAAATATATCTTTGATTTTCATTTAATGTTGTCCCCTCTTAACTTGTAAAAAACTTCTAATTTATCTGAAACGCACGATAATAGTTATCTTCCTTAGTTTCCCCGAACATACTAAGGCTTAAGCTATTATACTCACCAGGATAAAACAAAATAACTGGTACAGCTGAAATAATCTGATGCATCGTATTCAATATTTTATGAGCACGTATTAATGGAAAAATCTCACCAATGCCAGTTAAAAAAATGACTGAATTTTCAGTATGCAAATGTTTCTCCATATACGCTACAAATAAGTTTTCTGAATCTGTCATTTTTAGCACATTGTTTAGCTGCTCTGTTAAATATTCAATACCTTCGTCTTTCTCCATATCAAAAACATTCTGCCTAATACCAATCTCATCCAAAAGTTTCCACATAATTTGATAGACGTTGAACTCAATAATATCAACACCTACAGATGCTTGGTTGAAGCGCATTTCCATCTTATCAATCGCCTCACGAACAAGCGGTTGATCTTCGGGCGCATAACCTAAAATATAATATGAAACCTCGTTAGACAAACCACGACTTTCTTGAAAATCCTGATTCATAATCTTCTTTTGCAAATGTTCTAGCTTCGTTGTTGTACTTTCGATTTTGATCATCTCCCCAAAAGCACTGCCAGGTTGCGATCAGCGTGCTTTTCCTGCAATAAGTCCTCTAAGCGCAAATCAAGCATTGGCCGACGAACTTCATCATAATCACCACGGTCTTTGAGTAACCCCGATTCACGACAAAATGTTTTAAAAACACCTGCTAATCGTTTCGCAGTTTGATCAGTCCAGCTAGCAATCTGCGCATTTTCGATTCGTTTTTGGTTAAAGAATTCTTGAATTTCATATTCATGTAACCGTGCATCACCTAGTATCAGTTCGCCACGATAAACTTCATACATAAATTCGCTGAATAAACGATTCATATTCATTATTGAAACAAGATTAACTAACTTTTGATTGTTGATATCTAAACTCGCAAACAAGCTAAAATAATCTTGATCTAACGTATCTAACCGTTTCTTTAATATCAATAACAAATCATGCGTTCGCGCGGCCGTTTTCTGCTTAAAATAATTCTCTTCCTCTGCTTTAACTCTAATATCAGCTTCACTGAGACCTGTATTTAGTAATTCAACATAGGCCTGGAACTCAGTAAACCAGAAAGAATGTGAAACCATTGCTGCACTGTATCTTGGCATCCAATTTCACTCCTCATCAATCAATAATTGATTTATCCACAATACTTGAGACTACTAGAATTATATCATACGCGCCAGTACATAAAGTTAGGAGTTCGATGTTTCCTAAAGGATTCATCAAACTCCTAATGTTCATTAATTTCACTTGTTGGCTTGACTTCGAACTGACTGCATCAATACCTTTTACAAATACGTTCGCAACAAATACGACGGATAACTACTCCATCCAAAACAATAACTATTTAATAGTGTTGACCCATACGGTGAATAGTCTGCATCGTTGACATCAAAGACTTCCCAGAACGTCTCCGCACCTTGCTCGACCATCGCACCCCAATAATTATTAATGACTGCGATGCCTGCATCCGTGCAGTCATTTTGAAAATACACTTCAGCTAGTAAGGCCTGAGTACTGGGTGTAACGACGGTTGCCTGAGTTGTAAACTTGGTCATTAGCGTATTTACAGCTCTCTTCTGTTCACTATCGGACAACACTCGCGCTAATAACAGATGAATTTGTCCTAACAAATTCACTTCTTTCTTAGGTCCACTGACAAATAGTGCTCGGTGCTGATCATATAAAGCTGACACGGTTGCTTGCTTCAACTGTACCAACCACGATTCGAACGCTGTCACTTCGATATCCGCAACCCAGGTCGCCAGCTGAATTAGACTGGTCACTGCTTGAATCAAGATTCCTTGTACTGCTGCCTGTTTATCACAGTCAGTTGACCAGTCCACAAAAATGTCTGACCGCGAACCGATAATCTGTGAAGCAGTCATCTGGCTTCTGACGAAGGCCATTGCGCGCTTTGCAACTGGATAAAGATCCGTCAATGCTATCTGGTCATTAGTCGCCGCTACGTATTCTGCAAGCGCCATGACAAATTGCAATTGGTAATCAAACCAGAATAAATCATCGGCGACAGGTGCTTTCATCCGCGTCAAAATATCAGCCGGTAAGCGTCCTTCTGAATCTGAGAATGCACCAAACAAGTACAAGCATCGGCGTGCTAACGCATTGTGTTTAAAGGTAACGTAATTGACTTTAGCTTGCATTCGAAAGTCTAACAACCACAAACGCTGATCACGTTTGGTGCCATCTTCAAAAACCGACTGCATCGTGTTTCGTAACGTTGCCAAACAAATTTGATCAATTTCCGCCAGCATCGGCGGATCAGAAGTAATTGGCCGCACCGCCTCCTTCAACACCGCACTAGCCGCCCGAAATTCCGCATCCGCCAACACGGGTTGCCACTTAAGCGACTGGCCCACCGGCTCCAGCATGATATACCGGCAGCTATAGCGGCGTTCAAATTCGACGGTTGCTGGCAAAACTTCCACGTGCCGGGTGTCGTCTTGAATCCAGGATAACGGTAGCCAACTTTCAACCTGACCGGCGTCCACCCCAAGTTCCTGTAGGCGTTCAGCAAAGCGTGTTCGCATTAACAGTGGTGCATCCATCGGCGAGCCCGCCACATCGAGCGCAATCTGAAAATGACCGACATATACAGCGCCTAAATCTAAAATCAACCGTTCATTTTTATTTAGCTTGATTGGCCCGGTCACCGGTTGCCAACGCGCTGCTACTAAGGCGGCATAAGTCAGCTGAGACGTGACCAGGTAGTGCCGTGGTGCAATCGTTCGCGTTGTTAATGGGATTGAAAAGTTCGCTTTCGTTAGTAGTTTTGGATTGGCAGTAAAAGATTGGTCCGTAATCTGATAGAACTGGTTATCGTTAAAAGTCACTGTCATCTGTGTCCCTCGCTTTATCTTGTCTGCATGTTTCCATGGTCAACATTCCATGCGCATTGCGGTTAGTCCATCCCAATGTGCCACTAGGCTTGGACTTAATGCGACTATCGCTCACTGCTCCGGTTCCCAGTGTTCAAATGCACTGACTAAGTTCTGCGTCATATGGAATTCGCTCATGACTTTGACTAAGGTGGCTTGCGCGTTCATGAATAACGTGGAATGGACAAAACAGTGCGCCTCGGCATTCTCGACCAACCGCCGAGCCTGTAACTGTTGCGCCGTCAATAGCTCGGCCTCCGCACGTTGCATTTTTTCACGAGCCGCTTGGTAGCGATACCCAGCGACATCAGCTAATGCCGCAGCAATTAGTGAGCGGGCATTCCCGATGTTTAAAATCATGGCCATTGTGACATTGAGCGTATGTTCAGTATTTATCTGTTGCATATGATCCCCCTTCAATGTGAAGCGGAGTAACGTCCCCCACCAGTTTTCGATCCAACTCCTTGACCTGTATCATCGCACACGTCCTGAATTTGCGCCGGTCCCCATGCTGTCGGCACGATGTTCGATGATCAAATTAACGATTGCCAGGGCTCACTATTACCGCACATGTGTCTTGACACCATTAACTTATCTCACAGTATAGCATTCGTTTGCAGAAAAGAATCGTCCTTTTTTCAACATATACATAAACTTTACAAAACGAAAACCGGGCCTTTTTACGTATATACGCGGTCCGGTTCTAAAATCAGTTAATATTTTTTTATTTGTTTTTCAAGCTATCTGGACACCCTAAATTCGCCACAAAAATGGTGGTTAAAAATCATGATGGTCCTTAGTTTCATCACCATATTGCCAGCGCTGCATTTGTTGCGCGGTCGCCGCACTCTGATATGCGTTCCCGTCAAACCAGGCTTCAGCGCCACTCCCCATCATCATGACTGGAATCTGGCGCCCATCAAAGTAGTGATAGCGCAAATAGACATAATTGCCGGCCCCAGCACCTTGATGTGCGCCTTTGATATTGATCCACTTGCGACCATCAAACGGTTCATAATCCAGCTTCAAATCATCCGTACTGTTTTGCGTAAACGACTGCACCTTATGGCTATACTCATCATAGTAATACCAAGTGCCCTGGTAGGTCTGCGGCCACTGGTTGGCGTCGACAGCACTGGCCGTTCCCGCGGTGAGGCTCGTATCGGACAGGATTGCCGGTTTCGTCCCGGTGATAATTTTGGCAAACCCAGCTTGAAGCGCGCTATTTTGCGTATCGTGAAGAATCAACTGGTCGCCGTTAGTCGTTTCAGTGACCAATACCACTGGCCGTTGGTTGTGCAGGCAGAAGAAGTAGGTGATTGGATAGATTGCCTTCGCCTTACCACCCGTTGCGACCGCGACAACTTGCAGCGGACTGCTGTCTTCACCATCCGTCGACCATTTCAAACTAACCGCCTGGCTCCCCCATTTGACGTGGCCATCCAATTGTCCATTTTTGAACACTTCTGGAAAATGATAGCCCAAATGGTCAGGTGCCTTGTCATCATACGTGCCGACATAGGTCTGTCCCATCTCACTCTGCCAGGACGCCATAAACGTCGATAAGGCGGCCTTCTTCCCCGTATTCCACAAGGTAGCCTGCGTGCTGGACGCTGAATCATCGCTGGCACTGGCCGCGTTTGCTTGCTTCGACTGGCTGTGCTTGACTTTAGTCGTTGTCGTCTTCGCGCTGGACTGCTTCGTTGCCGACTGCGATTGCGACGAACACCCTGCTAATAATAGACTGCCTAAAATTAATCCGACCCACATTCTTTTCATCTGATTCATAACCGGTCCCGTACCGGTATCCCCCTATTCTGAGTTGCGCTGGCACTGCTGGTTGGTGACAATGCTGAAACCAAACATGCAGGCACAAACGATTACCTTTATTGTACTAAAAAAGTTGGTGCCGTAGAACTGGTTCATAAACTAAATCATCACCAGCCACACGTACCGACTTTCAAATCGCTTATTTAATTGTGATATTCAAGGTTCCCAAGTGCGTGATGTGGCCCGTCAGCTGGTCGCCAGACTTCAAAAAGACTTGTGGGTCCCGGCCAACGCCAGTGCCACTCGGTGTCCCAGTGAAGATCAAATCTCCTGGCTGCAAGTCACAAACCGTTGATAAGTAGTGCACGAGGTCGGGCACTTTGAAAATCAGCTGCCGCAATGGGGCTTGCTGCATCGTCTGACCATTGACGGTCGTCGTGATCACTTCATCATCCAGACTGGCCAATTCATCAACCGTCGTCAGCCAAGGTCCGACCGGCGCGTAATTTTCAAACGACTTACCCATTGAAAACTGGGGATTATCGTTTTCAAACTGGACGTCACGATCTGACAAATCCTCGCCGACCATCACACCTGCCACGTGATTCATAGCGTCAGCGACCGGAATCTCACGCCCACCACGACCAATCATGACGACCAGCTCCGTTTCCCAATCGGTCTTAGGGCCATGGGCAGTCACAACCACGTTAGCCGGGGCCAGTGAACTGCTGAACTTCGTGAAGATACTTGGCACCTTGGGTAACGTGATGTGAATCTCTTCGGAGTGATCACGGTAATTCATTCCAACGGCAAAAATCTGCCGCGGTTGCGTGACCGGCGCGGCTAAGTCTTCCGGTTCAAAGGTTTCGACTGGACCTAACTGCCGCTTACCTGGCGCCATGTATAGCGCTTCCAAAACCGTTTGTGCATTCAAGATTGGTTGTCCCTGATTTTCAGCCGTAATAATAAATGGTCGGTTCGCACGCATCCCAATTTTCATCTCAATCACCTCATTGATTAATTTTATCCGTTTCATTTATACACTCACATAACCATAATAATAGCGCCAAATCAGCTGCGAAACAATGCTTGCATCTCGACGCTGGGTAAGGTAAGCTCAATGAAACTTCAGAAAGTGACTGTTCGAAATTGTCGAAATCATCAGCACGCACCCATCGCCGTTCCATGTGCTCGATTTAGTTTAACCATTGCCTGTTCCCGAACTGATAGCCACAAACAGCCTGCCCTTTTACAAGCATGAATCGCTCATTCCATCAAAAAAAGGTGCCCGCCTAATTGCCGGACACCGCTAACCATACCGATTGACGTCAACTTTAATGTTGCATGTCAGGTGCTGGTTTTGGTTGTTTGTCGCTTGGATGCTGCTCATGGTGCGACGGTTCATCTGGATGTTTCTCGCTTGGTTGCTTGTCGTCTTGCTGCTTGTCATTCTGTTGCTTATCATTCTGTTGCCGCCATTCTTCCATCGTTAACATATCTTTAACGACCATTTTTAACTTAGTCACTTGATAGCCAGTCATTGATTTGACCGCTTTGGCGATTTTTTCAGCGACCCGGTTCAAGATTTCTCGCCCGTTCTTGCCGTATGCGAGCACGGCCGTTAACTCAATGCCCACAGTCTGATCATCATCATCGGTATCGATGGAGACCCCCGTTTGTGGTCGGTCCTTATCGGTAAACCGGTTGGAGATGTCGTCGATCAAGTTACCTTGTAAACTCAAGACACCGTCAACTTCTTGGGCCGTATTGCTCGCAATCTTTGCTAATACATTATCATCAAAAACAACTTCAGGTTGTAACGTGGTTGTGTCTGCCATTTAGAATTCCTCCTCTAAAGCCTGTCGTCTCAGCCACGGTGGGCACTAACGACTCAATTATTGCAATTTCAACGATGGCTGGCTTGCACTGCGACGTGATTGTCGTCAGTGCACAATCAGGTTATTCAACCTGCCGATTGTCCGTGGACTGATTGGTGTTCGGCTTGCCGGTCGCCTGGTCTTGCCAATCGCGCTTGCTCATCACATCGCTGACGTGGACCTTGATTTCAATCACTTGCAATCCGGTATACCGTTCAACATCCTGTTTAACGCGCTGACAGATTTGGTTGAAGATTTGGCGCATGTCCTTGCCGTATTCGACAATCATCGTCATATCCAAGGCAACTTGCTTTTTGCCGACTTGTGCGTCGACCCCCTGCGTTGGGTCAGCTTCATCACGAAAACGATTCGTTAAATTGCTTAACATGCCGCCTTCTAGGGATAATACACCGTCGACATTGCGTGAAGCTAAACCGGCGATTTTTTCAATCACACCATCGTCAAACGTCAACTGCGTCTGTAATTGTTGTTCTGGTTGTGCCATTGTAATTCCTCCCATTATTTAGATAAATACTCACTCAACTTCTGGCTAACAACGGCCAAGTCAATGTGGACGAATCGCCCAATTGCCCAGCCAATCAGCCCCAACACTGCGACTAATAAGACTGCTGAAAAACTGGTTAGTACCCAGACGATTCCCAAAAGCAGTCCAATCAGAAACCCATACTGTGCGTTACTCATTAGGCGCCTCCTTTACACCACGGTCAACTTGCGCTCATGGTCAGCTGGCCGAACTTGGACGACCGGTTGCTCAACCTTCAATCCGAGTTGTTGGCTCAAGTAATCCTGCGCAATGACGGCCGCTTGTTGTGCCACTGACTCTAGTTTGGCCTTATCGCTCACCATCGAGTCAATCTTGACGCGAACACGGTGACGATTGCGTAACTTAATTTGGACATCGGGATCAATCAAATTCAATTGACTGACCAACCGATACTGTAAGTCACGTTCCAAAGCCCGTTGTGGAATCGTCAATTGACCGTGATCGCCTTCATAAGTCAGCGTATTGACCTTAACGGGTCTGAACAAACCGACAATAATCATCAAAATACCGACGATACCGGCTACGGCAGCAAAGACAATCAACAAGCTACTCCAGACCATCGGATAGCTGACCGTCATTTCTGCCAGCCATTCCGTGAGCCACGGAATCGGATACAATTGACCTAATTCAAAGACCGCTAACAACACTAAGATAATTCCGACAAGTGTTACCATGAACTTCGCAAAGCGGCTCATTTAATCACCGCCTATCGCTTCTTCGTCATGCCGAAAATTGCTGAAACAATTAGCACTAAGATAATTGCGCCGAGAATCGATGGGACTAACGCCATCCCTGCTAATGATGGTCCCCACGTCCCCAACAGTGATTGCCCGATCCAGGCACCAACTAAACCAGCAATGATGTTACCGATAATTCCCATTGGCACGTCCCGACTAGTAATCGCGCCGGCCAACGCCCCAATAACACCACCAACGATTAATGACCAAAGCCATCCTAACATAGTGATCACTCCTTAACATTTAGAATTTTTATTACATGCTTATGATAACCATAATATTATTAACAGACAATTAATATGCATAGTTGAATTTGTTATTGAACCAAAAAATCAGTGATAATCCTGTCATGACAGTGTTTATAATGATTCAATTGCGCTGGAACCTATTAAAAAAGGCATTGCAAGTCACCGTCCCCTTGTAGCACCCTCATCGATATCACAGATTAGGACTTCTCGACCGGCACCGTGAAAGCTACTAACGATTTTAATAATCGCAACTAAAAAATCGGCCGCATTTCCATAACAGAAACACGACCGAATTTAGTTTTGACTGGTCAGGATGATGTCCGACCTCAGGTTAACTTGGCGTCCGAGTGCTGGATCGCAGTTTTACTGGCAATCGAAATACCAGACTTTAGTTTGATCAAGAATCCTGGTTCCGGATTGCAATTTTACCGGCCATCGAAATGCCGGATGACTATTTGACTAGCAATCGCACTGTCAAATGACGGCTTTCCTGGTAATCGCGGTACCCAACGTCAGCGCCGCCTCGATACTTATTCATTACCGGAAAAGTTCACCACTAACGCACCCATACACTCATTCATCAACAAGCAGGTTCATCGCTAGTGTCATTTTCTACCAAAATGCTTAACTCGCTTTAGCCGGCGTCTGCTTGGCCGCATGCAAGGCATCATTGATAACTTTGGCGTACAGAATATCTCCCGCGCGAATACCGCCAAAGTGCACCCCATCCGTTCCCTTAAAGACTTCGGGATGTTGCGCAGCGATTTTGCCCCAGTCCGCAATCGTAATGAAATGGTACTTTTCAGGCAATTTGCGTTCCAACACTGCTAACTTTGATGAATTCCAGTTTGCATCAGCGCGCGCGTTATACGGCGTCATCAAGATTAATTTATGCCCCGGCTCCAGGTCATGGATGATTTTCATGGTTTGTTCTTCATAATCATCCAAGGCATTGGTCCCGATACAGATGACCACGTATTCGCGTAGCGTGTGGCTCCGTTGCTGGTTCATCATGACTTTATATGCCAGATTCATCGTCCGGTCACCCTCCGCATCAATGTTACTGTTGGCAACGTGGTCCCCTAGATAAGAGCGCGTTCCGAGCGTGACACTATCGCCAATGATTGACACGCCCGGTGCCTTGGCTGGTGCGTTTTTATGGCTTGGCGCTTGCTTTTTCTTCGGTGCGACCGCCGCTAAGACGGCATCATGGGTCGTTGCCACTTTATCGACGTCCTGATAAATGCCACTGATCCATAGGTTTTGTTCCAGAGTCGACAATTGAGGCGCATTTCTGATGACCACACCCGCGTTGACCGCCAACAGAACGCCCGCCGTGATGACAGGCAATTGTAGCTGGCGCCAGGTGACCCGATGACCAAAGAGATGGCCCCGTTTCCCCGCGATCACTGGTTCTAGGACGTAATACGACAAGGCTGAAAGTACGATGGACAGTACCGTCGTGAGCAAGGCCGCCAACCAGTTGACCATCAGGTGTGAAAAAATCACGTACAACGGCCAATGATAGAGATAGACGCTATAACTGACGTCGGCTAGAAAGCCCATCCAGCGGGGTTCGTTGAGATTAGGCGTCTGGTCATGAAGCAAGCGCGCCCCGTAAATCATGACGCCCGCCAGTACCGTCGCTAGCAACAAACCACCCTGATAGGTCTGCAGGGCTTCAAATTTCATTTCGTAACCCAATGTCACTAATAAAATGAAGCTGATCAACATAATTGCTGAAGCTAAAATGGGGTTGCTGTGCGCCGTCGTCCAACGATACACCGGCCCCTGAGCCTTAATGCCACTCAAAATTCCAATCAGCCCGCCGACAAAGAATGGAAAACAGTGCGTGAGGCTTGAGAAATAGACCGGTGAAAAATCCTTCAGTCCGACCGCGCCAAAAGTCATCATGACCAGGCTTTCAATCGCAAAGATCGTCGTTAAAATGCCTAAGCCCCAACGGAAGCGCGTCAACGCTTGCCGACCACTAGCTAAGCGGCGACTGATTTTGGCAACGACCCAAGCGACGAAGCCCCAGACGATGTAAAAGTGCATTTCGACTGCCAGTGACCACGTATGCACGAACAGGTGCGGAATAAACTTATTTTCATAACTTCCACCCGTCGCAATTTCAAAATAATTAGTCGTGAACCCTAAGGCCGCTGCGACTTGTTTGCCAATATCTGTCACAAAATCGTGATCGATAAAATAAGTCAGCGGTAACACGACCAACACGGCGATGAACAGTGGTGGCACGATTCGATAAAACCGGCGGCCATAGAAGGCCATTAGTTTAAAATTATCTGAACGGGCAAATTCGTCCACCATCAGTGACGTAATCAGAAAGCCGGAAAAGGTGAAGAATACATCCACGCCAATAAAGCCACCGGTGAACTGGGTCTGAAAAAAGTGGTACGTTAATACCAGTACGAGCCCGGTGATTCGTACTAAACTAAACCATTTAATCCGCATTTTCTAACTTCCCATCCGCCGTAATTTTTTGCGCGTACGTCTTATTACCAATATGTAACTTGACGACACCGCTGAGTTCGCCCTTGTCGAAGTTTCCTTGTAATCGCCAACCACTAGGCGCAATAAACTCGCCCGGGCCTTCAAACCGGCCATTGTCAAAGTGACCCACGTAGCGCCCCTGCTTTTGAACTTGAAGCGTTCCCCGCCCATCAAATTTGTGTTTGAATACGGCGCCGTTATAACTCATTCGACCATGGTCCAGCCGAACACTTTGCTTCTCAGTCGTCGCTGGCATGAGACTGATTACCGCGAAGGCGATAATGCCGACAATCGTTATTATTTCAAAGATCATTCTGCTCCTGATTTTTCCCATGTTTCCTTTCCTTTCACAACCCCGGTTACCCCTCGTATAAGTACAATCGCGTCTCACGGATTTCCCAATCATCCGCGGGCTTATATGATAACGCTCGCGACCGCAATTTGTTACTAAATGCAATTCTCTATCTGCAGTCGCTAGCACTTGTCTCCATCAATTATCAGCCAATTTAATTCGTTTATTTAAATAATTAAATCGATAATAACGTCAGTATTAACTAATATATTACTAAATATTGCGCTAGACGGATACCCAATATTGAAAAATAGATATTTTATCTGTTTGATCGCGATTATCCTTTAATTCACTAACCTTAAAATCTAGCTAACATAAAAACAGTCAAACTGAGAACAGATCCGAGTTTGACTGCTTAAAGAGTTGTTGATTCTGAGACAACTGTCACTTATTGATGGCAGATACCTAGGCGTGTTTGCGCCGTTTTGAGAAACCAAAGAATGAAACACTGGCTGCTAATAATCCCAATACCGTTAAACCAGCATCGGATTGTTCATCCGTCTGTGGCAAAGCCGCCGCTTGAGCAGCTACTGGTTTGGTAGCGGGTTTCGTAACCGTCTTCGCCGCGCTGTTCACGGAAGCAGTCGTCGTAACGTTAGACTTTGCGTCAGCCGTAGCGGTAGCACTCGTGTTCGCAGTGACGGCAAGTGTTTGTGATGACTGGCTTGTTGCCGTTGCTTGATCAGCAGTTTCCGTCACACCATCGGCAACAGCCGTCGTAACGATATATTTATTTGCTTCGACCCGGGCCAAGAAAGCTTGTGTGGCAGTCAAATCACCCTTGGCAACGGCCAAGTCGACCTTTGCAGCACCCAATACTTGATTGAGTTGTGCTAAATCGGCCTTTTGACTATCCAACAATGCCTTGCCAGCTGCTAATTGCGCTTTTGCAGCATCCACTTGGGCTTGTCCCTGTGCCAACATATCCTTAGCTATGGAAATTCGTAGTTCGTCGACTTCATTTTGAGCTTTCATTACTGCAATTTCGGCTGGTAAGGCTGCAATTTCGGCAGCTAACCGGGTATTTTCAGCAGTCAAGTCCGCAACCAGCGTCTTGGCACTTGCTAAGTTCTTAGCGGCAGTGTCGTCAGCTGCTTGGGCTGCGACCGTTTTAGCGATTGCGGCCGTTAAGTTTTGTTGCGCAGTGGCTTGTTGCTGTTGAACTGGCGCTAAAGCTGCACGGGCCTGGGCTAGATTCGTATTTGCCGTACTTAAGCGTGCGATTGCGGCGGCAACTGCTGCTTGGTTAGTGGCAACCGTGGCCTTCAAACTACTCGTTTGATTTTGCAACGTTTGTAAGCTGGCGTTTTGTTTAGCGAGCGTGGTAGCTAAGGAGCGACCCGTCGTTTGTAAACCAGTCAAACTGGTCGTGGCAGCATTCAATGCGGCATTGACAGCGGCAATCTTCTTAGGATCAGCCGGCGTCGTCTGAACATAGTCAAACGTGACAGCAGGCAAAGATTTCGTGCCCGTCGCAGCCGAAGTATGAGCGTTGTCGAACAAATCAATGTACTTGTCCCAGGCTTCACTGGTCATCCCAGCGTTGTCGACTTCAAAGGCAGCGACGTGTTTAGCTACGTTAGCTGCCACGCCGGCATTCCCCGTCGAATAGATCAGGTTAATGCGGTGTCCAAATGACCCCTGTTCAACATTGTTAGATTCATCGTACCAGCCCATAACAGCGGCATAAGCAACTTCTTGGTCACTTAGATACCATTCCGGATACATCTGCGTCAAGTTTTCTGAATAAATCGAGCCCGTATGATCCAAGCCGCCATCGACTTGCGCAGCTGCACGGGAAATTGCGTTATTTTGCAAGGTCGTCGTCTGCTTTAGTGCCGGTTGACCGTTGATTGCACGCAATTCGTTGATATATTCAAACATGTACTTGTTGATGTTATCCACATTCGGCACATACTTGCCATTTTGAGGATAAGCCAGCGTCACCGTTTGGCTGCTGATAATATCCGATTGTGGAAACATCGCTGCACTGTACTGACTTTGACTTTCGGTCGTTGTCGATGGCTTCTTGGCTGCGGCTAACGCTGCCGTTGCAGCATCAACTTTGGCCTGGGCCGCGCTGATGGCGCTATTATTAGTGTCAATTTCATTGGTCGTATTCTGAATTGCGGACTTCGTTGAACTGATTGCTTGGGCATTCTTAGTCACTGCCGTTTGCGCCGTCGTAACCGCTGCTTTTGCCTGGTTGACCTTGCTCGTTGCAGCTTGCTGGTCCTTGGTTGCTTGGTCGACGACCGCCTGTTTATCAGCGGTTGCTTGCTTGGCTTTATCAACGGTCGTTTGTGCCGTGGCTTGATCAGCTTTTGCTTGGGTCAACGCTGTATCAGCACTCGCTTTTGCTGTCTGAGCGCGTTGTTCGGTTGCCGGCTGGTTCGCAATTGCAGTCTTGTTAGCTTCAATCTGTTGTTGGTCGGCTGGAATTTTAGCTTCAGCGGCGGTTACCTTGGCCTGGTTAGTCGCAACTTTAGCTTCAGCTTAGGCGAGAACTTGATTGTCAGCATCCAGTGTTTGTTGTGCGTTATCAATCAGAGCCTTACCAGCATCGTACCGTTCCTGACTAGCCGCAACTGTTTCGCTTTGCGCCGTGACTGGTGTCTGAGCTGCCGTGACCTTAGCTTGGGCATCGGCGACCTGTTGTTTAGAAGTCGCAACATTCCCCTTAGCCGTTTGAACATTGGCATCATATTGTTGCTGACTAGTTGGCTTGACCGTCGCTAATTTTTCATTGGTGGCAGTCTTCGTGCTGGCCTGCGTCGCAGCAGTATTAGTTGCTTGGTTGGCCGTGGTATCATCCGTCGTTGCGGTATCCGCCTGTGCATTGTTTACCCCTAATTGGGTCCCCACAAACAGTGCAGCCGTGGTAATACCGGTATATAACAATTTCTTTTTCATAAACTCACTCCAATAAGTTGGTATAAATATTATTATAAACCATTGCGTCTATTTTGGTAGGTTACGTTTATGACTAAATTTGAACAATTTGGTTAAGTATCAAGGCTAGATGATGGCTGTGGATTCGAGTTGCTGGTATATCTTTCAAGCTACATTGTTGTGAATAGTGGTATTAGTTTACAATATAAAAGTATCGTTCTAATTAACAATTGTGAACTAGAACGATACTTGATTTAAGAATGGCAATCGACTTATGATTTTTCGTCTGACAATAACGGCAAAAGTTCAGTTACAACTTCCAAATCGTGCTTATTTCAAATTGCTAGACAGGTCAACCTGCTTCTGGTCAATAATTTTTTGGCAACTTCTGTGACAATTGACTACGAAAAGCCTTGGATAAGAATGGGCTTGGTAGCGTATTTCAGTTTTTGAAATGACCAAGCGCTATTAACGCAACACGACCGCCTTTATCAGGATTGCGATTTTGAACCTTTTTTCCACCACATCACTAAAGCGACCAATAATCCCCAAAAAATCAAGCCCTCAATTTTCTCCCTCAAACTGGTTCTGTCAACGCTAATCGTGACATGCTTAGTCTGCAATAACTTCATCTATGGCTCCTCCACTTCCAAATTGATTTACGTTCATTGTACAGTTCTGTTACATGCTTTGACAACCAATTGTTTGCCGTTTACGTCTGGCCAGACAAGCTATGATTCGACAAGAACTCGTCAAAAAAAACGCTACTGCTCCAAAAGCAATAACGATCTTTTAATACTCATTCATCACGATGATTATCTTACAATACAGGCTAGTGAGACAGTAGCGCAAACATCCCAATCACGGCGACTGAATTATTAATAATATGAAGTGCCAGACTATAACGAATATCATTAAACCAGACATACGTCAGATTGAGTACGATGGCAATCGGCAAGTAAGCGATAATTGCGGGACTGAACGTCGTCGTGTGCGCCAATGCAAACAGGATGCTTGAAAAGGCAACGGCAATCACCAGTCTTCCCCAGCTTGTCAAACGCGGGAACAGCCACCGATACATCAACCCGCGAAAAATCAGTTCTTCAATAATTGGTGCCAGCAGCGCCATCAAAATCACATTAAGGACCGGATTAGTGGCGAAAACCTTGTCTAGGATCACCTGGTTCTCCGGCGTTTGTTGCACGACCAGTCCTGAGAGCACATTGCCGAACTCTAATAAGGCAAACATCCCAACCAGACCCCAGATTGGTCGAGTTGGTCGTGGCAATCGGCTGACCATCGGCGTTTGACGTCGATACAACCAAATTAGCCACCAAATTAATAGTCCCAGTAAAACGAGACTCGCCAGTGCCGATAAAACAACACCAATTCCAGACGTCTTGTGCATAATGCTCGGTAGCATCGTCGGAATCATCGCCAATTGGTATAGCACGAATAATCCAATTAATTTGGCGGCATTAAGCAACCAACTGACTACGCGATTAGTTTGATTCTGTTTTGAATTTTGCATATGGCGTCCCCTTTTCATTCACTCGATTGTTGGTCTAGCGCAGTCAGTGCACGCGTCAGCGCTAGTTGTTACTCCCCATTGATTGTTATAAGGGTACCACGAATTTGGGATTTTCACATGGATTGTCGCTGATAAGATAGGAGGATTGAGAGACTGGGCCGTTATGACATGCTTTAGATGAAGTCGGAATAAATTAACGGTTGTTAATGTAATCAAGCCGCTGTGCTAATTCAAATACGCCATACTGTTTTGATTGACGCACTTATTCCAATATTTTTTTGTTCCAACCGTCCGAATGCATTATACTTAATGAATAAAATTATATTTTAAATAATTTATTTAAATAAATTATTCTATTAAATTTTTCATTTAAAAAACTAAATTTTACGTTTAAATATTATACAATACACTCATTGGAGACTATGACATGTCAGACAACACACAGAACAGCTTTATTCAAAGACTAATCAATCTTCGCGACAATCGCAACTGGTCGAAAACTGAGGTCGCCAGGAAATTAGGGTTGAGTAGCATGCAGCGCTACGCTAATTATGAATATGGCACCAATGAACCTGATTCGAACATGCTGAAGCAAATCGCGGATTTATATGATGTGACTACCGACTACCTACTTGGTAAGGATGATAGTCCTAAATGGGTCACGAATGACTTACGAGAATTTCTCGACGCGAATGCAGATTCGATGACGTACGAAGGTAAAGCGCTGACGTCCGAAGAACAAAAACAGGTCCGAGTAGCGATGGCAATCATCTTCTGGGAGCGCCGCTAAGACTCTACCAGCTATCAAGGATTGTGTGGTGGCACTTTATTCAGCCATCAGAGCCATCCGGGTTCGGCAGTCATTGTATCCGAACTAATGACTCAACTGTTAATTTCGACTCAACACTAACCGATTTGATCAGCGCTCGCTAAACGATCATCAATCACGAACAAGACCATGTACTGATACATAAGAATTGGGCTGGGCAATCCGTGGACTGTCTAACCCGACCATGGGGAAAATTGTGATTGTCAATTTCGATATGAGCCTTGTTCATTCATATAAAAGTAAACCTGTTTTTCCTGGAATATCCAGATTTTGGTTAGACTTTAACAACTTATGTCCAATAAACTGATCGACATGAAAAGCTGTAAAAAAGGGAGGAACTTCAACATGAAGTCAAAGAATTTAGCGCTCACTAACGGAATTGTTGGGTTAGTTGGCGGCATTATCTTATTATTCGGGGGCTGGTTTATTGCTGGTGGTATCCTAAGTGATGCAGCCAATGGATCAGTATCAGGCACATCTGGCGCGGCAGGTTTCCTAACTATTTTGAAAATTGCTATTTTAGCACTCGGAATCATTGCATTAATTTATTATAAAGGTGACGACCGCGTTAATACTGCACCAGGCGTTTTACTCATTGTCGGTGGTGCAATCGCACTTATCCCATTTTTAGGTTGGGTCGGCGGCATTATCACAATTATTGGTGGCTCTTTATATTTAGCAACGTTAAAGCACTTCAGCCAACCACAAGCATAACTAGAACTTAAACCAGGCCGCACTCATTGAGTTACGGTTACATAAACTGGTTACTTTTAAGCCTTACTGAGTAGTTTTACTACTGGGTAAGGCTTTTTAAATTCATCAAAACAGCTACTTCCGTTGGGATTCCATTACAATCGGTCTCAATACAAAAATCCGTTTTTTACTCACTTCATAGCATGTAGTGAGTAAAAAACGGATAAATGCTTCTTCTACTTCTTTGTTTGCAAGTGCAAATTTACTTCAAACGTCTCACTTCCCAGGTCCCTACACTAGTCTTGAAAGCGCTGAAAACTGACACGACCAGCAATTCAACTAAACAAATTCAACTTCGAGCTTCTTACCCAGCACAAACGCAATCCAACTGATCATATCAAAGCTGGTATTCCGCCCATTTCAACCCGCGCAATCGTTGACGGTAGCACATCCGCGTGTTCTGCCCATTCAGATTGTGCCAACCTAGCACGTTCACGCGCATTCGTCAGTGCAACAGTAGTTTCCAGTTTAGTAGATTCGGCAGCGACATCAGCTTTAAATTCGGTGTCCTTGAGTGGTTCATCGAGATAATCGTCAAAAGGAATATTTGTCGCCATGAAATTAACACCTTAATTATCTTTCCAAGTAGTTCTGAACATACGTATCCATTCGATAAAACGGATAAACTTGTCGTATTTTGGCCGTCATCTTTGCACGCAAATCCGCTGCATACATCTGATGGACACCCACCAGGCCTTCAATATCAATGTCATCATAGTTGGTGAGTTGATGCCGGATATAATTATCAACCCACCGATTTTGATCAGCAACTGGAGCGTTCTGCAAATCTTGCAAAGTTGGGAGTTCCCAATCCATGCGCTCAGGCATTCTTTCATAATACTTTTCGGTCTCAAATTTTAGTTTGCTGTCCAATGCATTCTTGAATAGCTTGGCTGATTTGACCTTTTGAACCCGAATATCCAGGTTATCAATAATGGCCTTCGTTTGTGCGAACTTGGTTTCAGCCGCCTTCTTGGCACGTTGCTGATTTTTTGCATGCGTTGCATCATAGTGGGCCTTTTCCGCTTTGAACACTGCATTCTCATAACACTTCACGATATCTGCATACGTGAAATACTTGACTTCACCACTGCCAAAAGGATTTTTCTCAGCGTAGGCAGCGCATATTAAGCCTAAGTTCTGAATTTTATTAAAAAAGCGGACATTGACCCCTAACAAATTCCGTGTATCAGTAGCCGTCGTCGTCACATGTGAATACAAATACCGTTTTAATTTTGCACGGACAAGCTTATTATTTCCAGCCCGTTTCATAATTGCAGCCCGATAATCCACCATTTTTGACTTACTGCTGAACGTTTCAAACATCCTTTGAGTCAAAAGTAATTCAGCCAAATTTTGTAACTCAGCTTTTCGTATTCTATTCAGCAACAATTCTAGTGATGGCAACGTTAAACACATAAGTGATCCCCCAAATCGAAATATTAATAACTTCAAATACTAGATGTGCTTTTCATATCCAATCTATCAGGACAACGACAATCAGCCTTCCGCTACGATCAGTTACCCTAAGACGTCGCCCAACTAAACCGTTTCACGCCATCATCATCTTCAGCATCATAATGAGCAAACCGATAATTCAAATCCAGTTGGAGCAGCCACTTGGCACTCAAACCCGTCGCACGTTCAATTTTACGTGCCACATCAATGCTCATGTAAGCACGCCGATTCAAGATAAACGAAAGCTGCTTTTGCGAGATGGCAATGTGCATGGCAAGGTCTGATTGCGTCACGTGATGATAGTCCATTAGTTCTTTTAACGCATCCGCTGCTGAAGTCGTCGGAACAACATTCATTTCGACCGCATGATTAAACTCAACTTTAAACACCGATACTACCGCCTTTCTTACTCAACGATTATTCTGGAAACCGGCAAACACTACTGCGACATTTTGTAAAAACTGATTTACATTCTTTAATGCAGGACACTTCCACTGCGAGCTAAAGCTTTATTCATCGCTATCATTGACCAATCAAGCCTCATCCGTGCTAAGAAATTGCTCAAGCCACATAACCAGATGCAAGATTGTGACTAAAAAGGACGACAAGCCTCTTTACCGAAAAAGAAACTTATCGTCCATCAAAGTGGATTGCATCATTGAAAACAATCCAATATCTAGCTTGTTAAAAACAACTGTGGGGGCTACTCCCACTCGATCGTCGAAGGCGGTTTGCTCGTTATATCATACACGATGCGGTTGACGTGGTCGACTTCATTGACGATCCGGACGGAGATCTTTTGCAAGACGTCCCATGGGATCCGTGCGAAGTCGGCAGTCATGCCGTCGATTGAGGTTACGGCGCGGATACCGACTGTGTAGTCGTAAGTCCGACCGTCGCCCATGACACCGACTGACTTGATGCCTGGTAAAACGGTGAAGTATTGCCAGATATCGCGGTCTAAGCCGGCTTTTTTGATTTCATCGCGTAAGATGAAGTCGCTATCGCGAACGATTTCTAGCTTATCTTCCGTGATTTCGCCAATGACTCGAATTCCGAGGCCGGGACCTGGGAATGGTTGACGCCAAACGAGGTCAGACGGCATACCCAGCTTTTCACCGAGTTCCCGTGCTTCATCCTTGAAGAGCGTCCGGAGCGGTTCAATCAACTTGAACTGCATGTCTTCTGGCAACCCACCAACGTTATGGTGTGATTTGATCGTTTGTGCTGTGGAAGTCCCACTTTCGATAACATCGGTATAGAGCGTTCCTTGAGCAAGGAATTCCATCCCGTGTAACTTAGTGGCTTCTTCGTCGAACACTTGGATAAATTCGTTACCAATAATCTTACGTTTCCGTTCAGGATCACTGACACCAGCGAGTTTGCTTAGGAAACGGTCCTTGGCATCAACTTTGATGATGTTCAGGCCGAATTTACCTTCCAGGCTCGCCATCACTTGGTCAGCTTCGCCCTTCCGTAACAAACCGTGGTCCACGAAGATACTCGTTAATTGGGTGCCGATTGCCTTGTGCAAGAGCACACCGACCACGCTCGAGTCTACCCCGCCAGAAAGGCCTAGTAAGACCTTCTTGTCACCAACTTCTGCGCGGATCTTTTCAATCTGCATGTCAATGAAATCATCCATTGACCAGTTGGCTTCAGCTTGGCAAACGTCAAACGCAAAGTGCCGTAGAATATCATTACCGTAATCGGTGTTCCGAACTTCTGCATGGAATTGAATCCCATACAACTTCCGGTCAACATCTTGAATTGCCGCAATTGGACAGTTCTTAGAAGTTGCCACCACGTCAAAGCCATCTGGTGCTTGAGTGACCAAGTCACCATGACTCATCCACACTGACTGTTCAGCTGGCGTATCCTTGAACAAGGTTGCCGAGTCACTCGTCACGTTGATGTTTGCCTTGCCGTATTCACGGTTATCAGCTGATTCAACCTTCCCGCCCGGAAGCGTGTAGGTCATCAGTTGCATCCCGTAACAGATTCCCAAGATTGGTAAGCCCAAGTTGAAAATCTCCGGGTCAACCCGAAAGGCGCCATCATCGTAAACACTGTTGGGGCCACCTGAAAAGATAATACCTTTCGGGTGACGGGCCTTGATTTCTTCAGCGGTAATCGTGTTCGGAAGTAGTTCCGAATAAACGCCGAAATCACGAATGCGCCGGGTAATCAATTGATTGTACTGACTACCGAAATCCAATACCAAAATGGAATCGAAAGACGCGGTATCCGTTTTTGCCAAGTTGTTCACTCCTTTGGATTAATTAATGCTCAATAGGTCTATCATACTGATTTCTAAACGTTCGGTCAACAAGTATGAGAAATTTCTTAGGCGCTAATATTTGCGGAAATACACGGCATCAATCACGTGGTGCGCGACTTTGTGTAAAATTAAATCCGCACGATTGCGCGTTGGTAAGATATAATCATTCAAGTTTTTCAAGTCAACCTCTTCCCAGACGCGCTCAGCCATCGCCATCGCGTCCTTGGGATCGCCAATCGCCCATGGATAGAAGTAGTTGGACGGATCTTGAAACGCCGTCTTCATCAGCGCTTTGAACCGTTCCAAATACCAATCTTCAATCAAATCCGCATCCGCATCGACATACACTGAAAAATCAGTAAAATCACTAATGTAAATCGCCTGATTCGTCGGCAGCTGCAACACGTTGATGCCTTCGATAATCAAAATGTCTGGGTGCGTGATCACATCAAAGCGATTCGGGACGATGTCATACGTCTGATGCGAATAAACGGGTGCCTTGGCCAGCGGTTTGCCACTTTTCACATCGTTCAAGAATTGAATCAACCGCGGCATGTCATAGCTTTCCGGAAAGCCCTTGCGTTCCATCAATTGCATTTTCTTCAACTCGGCATTCGGATATAGAAAACCATCCGTCGTAATCAACTGGGTACGCCGGTCCGGATACAAATATTTAAATAAAATTTCTAATAGTCGCGCGGTCGTCGTTTTCCCCACCGCCACACTACCCGAGACGCCAATAATAAACGGGGACTGGCGGTTCTGCCGGTGCAAGAACACCGACTCAGTCTCGCGCCATGATAAGTAGTGCTCATATTTAGCTTGCAATAAATGCGCGAATGGCATGTAAATATCACGGACATCATCCAAGCTGATCCGGTCATTAAACGCCTTGATTTCATGCAAATTAGCTGCAGTTAAAGGAACTTGGTGCTGATTGTTACGGTAAAATTGCTTCCACTGTTCACGTGAGAAGCGATAATAGTTCATCTGATCTTCCATGATTTTGTCTGCCACCATTACTCAATTAATGGATAGATTATAACATGAAAACCTTATCAATCGCTGGGTGAAATTTTAATTGTGGGGCGAATTTTGTGGGAAACTATCGAATCCTCATCCGATTTTAGCGTAGTGAACACACCCCAACAAAAAAGCACCTCCAATCACGGAGATGCTTCAAATTATTCATCCATTTATCTATTCACTTAGCGCCGCACCATTAGTCGCAATCACATTTTTCATCCACTGGTAAGACTTCTTAGGTGTTCGTTTCAGCGTTCCATGGCCCTTATCATCCATATCAACGTACACAAAGCCATAGCGTTTCTTCATCTCACCGGTTGATAGGGAAACCAAATCAATTGGCGCCCACATGGTGTAACCGAGACATGGTACATGGTCGATATTGATTGCATCCGCCATCGCCGATAGATGGTCGCGTAAATAGTTGATTCGATAATCGTCTTCGACATAGTCGTTGGCATCCGCCTCGTCAACAGCACCCATCCCATTTTCAACAATAAAAATTGGTTTCTGAATGCGGTCATAGATTTCATTCATGCAGTAGCGTAGCCCCAGTGGATCGACCGGCCAGCCCCAAGGTGTATTTTCCAAATAAGGATTCGCGCTGCCACCAACGTTGAACCAGTCATCGCCGGACTTGGTCGTATTGGAACGGTAATAACTAAAGGCAATATAGTCAAGTTGCCCACGTTTTAACGTGTCCACATCTTCCGGTGCCATCTCCAGCTTCTCAACGCCATGCCGCTGCCACAATTCTTCAGCGTAGTTAGGATAGTAGCCACGTCCCATCGTATCAACAAAATACCAATTTTCTCGCCGCGCTTGCAAATGATGAAACATATCTTCTGGCTTGCAAGTGGCCGGGTAAAGTTCACTCATGGCATACATCGCACCAAATTGACTCTTAGGCATTAATTGGTGGCCCAACGTAATCGCTTTGGCTGAAGCAACGAACATATTATGTGCGGCTTGGTAGCGATCCTGACCGCTCGCCTTTCGAACCCCAGTTGGGCCAAACCCACGGACGGCGTTGATTTCATTAAACGTTAACCAATAACGACAGCGGTCACCAAAATTTTCAAACAACGCTTTCGCATATTTGACATACGCATCAATCACGTGCCGTGACGTCCAACCGTTATACTTCAGCGCTAAATGCATCGGTAGCTCATCGTGACAAATGGTAATCAGGGGTTCCATATCATACTTCGCCATCTCATTGATTACATCATTATAGAACTGAATTCCGGCCGCATTCGGTTCATTCTCCTCACCGGTTGGAAAAATTCGACTCCAACATACGGAAAACCGGAAGACGTTGAAGCCCATGCCAGCCATCAGCTTGATATCTTCTTTGTAATGATGATAAAAATCCACCGCCTGATGACTTGGATAATACTGATTATCTAAAAATACGGGTTGGGCTTCTTCTGGAACATCTTCTGCCAGAATAAACGAACTCTTCGGCGTAATTAACTGACCATCTGGCATGCGAAGTGTATGATGCCGGGGCGCATTTTTAGAGCCATCGGTTTCATAATCATGCGATAGCACGCCGCGGCCGCCTTCGTTAAAGCCACCTTCATATTGAAAATCAGCGGTCGCCCCGCCCCACAAAAAATCTGCTGGTAATTGTTTGGTTGTCATATCAATTCGTCTCCTCATCTAATCTTGTTCCAACTTTTACACGACCCTGACGCTGCAGCTGAATCGTTTGACCATTGGCATTCGTCACAATCAACATCGTCGTTAAATCATAGCCCTGCTCTTGAATCGCACTCCGATCAACCCGGACAATTGGTTGACCAGCTCGAACAGTTTCACCCTGTTGAACTAATACATCAAAACCAGCGCCTTTCAAATTAACGGTATCAATCCCGATGTGTACGAGCAATTCAACGCCGGTTGCGGTCACGATACCAAACGCGTGCCCGGTAGGAAACATTGTTGCTAAAGTCCCATTGGCTGGTGCGCAGATAAAGTCGTTGTCTAATCGCAGCGCCACGCCATCACCCAACACGCCACTGGCAAAGGTTTCATCGTTGACTTGACTCAAATCACATAATTCCCCATCACTAACAGCAACGATGGCATCATCCGGATAGGTCGTTTGGACAGGTTCGGTGACTTTTGCTGCCGGTTGTTCATCGATTCCCAGCACATACGTCACGATAGCAGATGTGACGATAGCCACGACGATTCCGATGACCATCGCTAAAACAGTTTGCTGGAAAATTGGTAATGCGAGTAAATTGGAATATCCCATCACGTAGGCTTTTGCGCCCAGAATGCTGGCGACCATTCCACCGACAAAGCCCCCGGCCATCACGCCATACATTGGTTTACGGTATTTTAAATTGACGCCATAAATTGCTGGCTCAGTCACACCGGCCACGATACAACCCACCGCTAACGAGATACACTCACTTCTGAACTGCGCATTTTTAGTCCGCGCTGCCACTCCCAAGTTGGCGCCACCTTCAGACATATTATGCAAAATAAACGCGGGTCTTAAGATGGCATCGTAACCTGGATTGCTGAGTAACTGTGTCATAAATGGAGCTAAGGCCGTATGCATCCCCGCCATGACCATCCACGGTAGTGCCGCAGCTAATAGTCCAACCGCCAACGGGCCAACCGTACTGTTCAAGAACATGAAAACAGTTGCGATAACTTGTCCAAGCATATTTCCTAGTGGCCCAAGAATCAAATACCCGAGTGCACCAGCGATAAAGATTGTTCCCATGCCGACCAGGACCGACCGAAAGATACCAGGAACGATTTTATTCAAATACTGTTCTGCATAGTACGCCACCACCGCAATCAGCAACGCGGGCAATAACGTTGAACCGTATGATAGTAAGCTGACATGTACGCCAAATAACGTGACATTTTTGGCGCCTTCAGTGACCAAACTGGTGTAATTGCCGTGCAATAGTGCAGCTGTTGCAACCATGGCATATACCGGTGTGCCACCCAATTTGTTTGCCGCACCATATGCCACAATGATTGGCATGAAGTAGAATGGCGCGTCTGCAATCGCAGACAGCAACATATACGACGGCGTCTTTGAGTAAGCGCTATCAATAAACGTCACAATTAGTAATAGCACCACTTTTAACATCCCACCCGCAATCAAGCCAGGAATGAGTGGCGTCACTGACGCTGAAATAAACCCGATAAATTTACTGCCCCAGTTCTTCCAAGTCAATGGTTCCTTCTTTTGCGACAAATCATCCAAATTCTCATCGACGGTTGCGCCTGCTGTGACACTGTAATTCTTCACGATTGCCTCATACGTTGGAATTAAATGTTGGCCCAGAATGACCATGTATTGTTCACCGGCGTATACCACACCGAGCACACCATTCAAATCTTCTAGTGCTGCCTTGTCTGCTTTGCTGACGTCTTTCAAGTTAAAACGTAAGCGTGTCATACAATGATTCACCATCTGGATATTTTCTTCACCACCGACATTTTTAATGATGGCCGCAGCTAACTTTTGATAGTCCATTGCCGTACACCTCTTTTTGACAAAATTACCATTCCGTTTTGATAAATTTATCATACCATCACAACAAAATTGTTGTCAATAATAATTTTGATAATACTTTTTGACAAAATTGTCAGTGCTGAGTACACTTGAATTAAAATTACACTCAGGAGTACCCTCATGACTATCATTGAAAGTATCAAACAACACCAATCCACATTTTCAAAATCTGAACAAAAAGTCAGTGCCTATTTGCTGAAATACCCTGAACATGCCGAGACCTTCACGATCACAAAACTGGCCGACCGGGCTGGCACATCAACTTCAGCGGTATTGAGATTCTGCCAATCACTGGGCTTCCAGGGGTTTAAAGACTTTCGATTTGAAATGATTGCCTATCTACGGCAGCAACGGCAAAAACAGGCCCCCACAAGTGGCAACAGTCAATTCCTCAATCAATACTTAGCGGCCATCACTCAGTTACAAGACCTTGATCAAACGACTATTCATCAGCTGATTGCCGCACTGCTTGATCCTCAAATGACTTATTTGCTGGGCATTCACTACTCTTCGCTCCCAGCTAAACAACTCTTCTGGGGATTGGCGGACCTTGGCTTGCTGTCTGAATACGCCTACGACTATATTAACGCGGCACATATCACTAATACGATGCGTCAGGATTCAACCCTCGTCCTATTTTCAATCAGTGGGACAAAAGCGAACTTCAACCATTTTCTGGCGGCATCAGCCACTAACCTGCCTAAGAATTCCTTTTTAATTACGATGAATTCAAAAGCCGAGTTAACGGACTATTTTAAACATACCATCGTCCTCCCCGGATATCAGTCCTCTAATCGCTCAGTTGTTGATATGCAGGCGATTTCGATGATATTTGTTGAATATCTGCTTAATCTGATTCACGAACAGGCCTAACTCAGCGTAATCACCCAAATCCAGCGCACAACAAAATCGCGCATCACTGTCAAAAAACAGTCATGCGCGATTTTCATTCACGGCCGGATTTTAATTTACGCTAATTAATCGTTAATCCCGCAGCGACCTCGTTAGCTTCACTAAACAGGTCAGCGATAATGTCCTTGACCGGCCGAATCGTCGTCAACATCCCCGCGACTTCACCAGCCATTGGCGTCCCATGGGTCATGTCGCCCTCATTGACCGCTTTGGCAAACGAGCCATCCGCTAAGGCGTGCAACTTTTCAGCGGGCGCATTGCTTTGTTCTAATTGCAAATAATCTTCCAACATCGGGTTACGCAGCGCACGGACGGGATCGCGCTGACTGCGACCAGTGACGATCGTATCAGTATCACTGGCCGTCAAGACGCGTTGTTTGTAACTTGCGGGGACTGGGCACTCTTCGGCGGTCAGGAAAATCGTCCCACACTGAACCCCCTGTGCACCAAGGGCAAACATCGCTGCGACTGAACGGCCATCACCGACCCCACCAGCCCCAACTACTGGAATATCCACGGCGTCCACGACCTGTGGCAATAGCGCCATTGTCGATGTCTGACCAATATGACCGCCAGACTCTTGACCTTCCGCAACGACCGCATCCGCCCCAGCTGCGACCATCTTATGGGCATGGTGTACCGATGCAATCACCGGAATCACCTTGATGCCCGCTGCATGCAATGGTGGAATGTATGACGTCGGATTGCCGGCGCCAGTCGTGACGACTTTGACCCCCTCGTCGATAATGACTTGAGCCAATTCGGGGCAATTCTTCATCTGTAACATCAAATTGACACCAAAGGGTTTATCCGTCATTGCTTGCGTGGCCCGAATCTCCGTCCGCAATTGCTCAGCTGATAAGCCCGCTGACCCTAGCACGCCCAGACCACCGGCTTCAGAAACCGCACCGACGAGCTCATGGGTCGCAATGTGCATCATTGCGCCAGAAAAAATGGGATATTGAATGCCTAACATTTCAGTAATTGACATGGTTAAGTCCTCCTCAAATCACTTGCCATTGTCACAAAGCTTGTTTGACTTTTCACGACGTTGACCATCTCGACCAACAATTGTCGCTGAGTGATTTCAAATTTATAAGTTAATTCTACAACTTGTAAGCCAATAATGATAGCGCTTTATTCACTTTAGATTCACTGAATTCAGCCTAATGTTTCGGTCTCGCAATTAATTACTTTTCTCACAATCACTGAGCATTTCACAGACATCCCCGCCACCCAGGTTACGCGCCCAGACCGACGATTCACATCTACAGTGGCCATTTCAAACAGAGCGTTCGTCGCTAAAAATCCCCTCTCAAGCAATCCACTAGCAGTGAACAATTCCCCTCAGGCTACCGGGGCACAATCCAAAAGTCCCTCTCACAGGAAAACAGGTAACCGCCTAAAAGTCTCCCCACAAACGGTCGCCACTAAAAAAAGCACCATCACCACGCGGGTAACAGTGCTTCAGCCTAACAGCCAGGACGCATCTTATTTTTAATACATCTTAGCTTTACTGAATCTTAGTTCCAATACATCATAATCTGAACATTTCTAAACCTTAGCCTCATCCAGCGTATACAACTGCTCGTCAACGCGGGCCAATAATGGTGACAGTTCGCCGACCGCCACGATGGTTAGTTCATGCATCGCCCGGGAGCAGATCGTGTACAGTAATTGACGCTCATCTTCACGCTGATAATTGGTCTTATTAGCGTTCCATACGATGACCGCGTCGAATTCTAGCCCCTTGGCCAAGAAGGATGGGACCACGATGACGCCAGGCGCCAACCGCTGATTTTCAGTTTGAATCAGCGTGACCTGTTCGCCACGGGCTTTGAGCGCCTTAGTTAACGCTTCGCATTCGGCTAAGGACTTGCCGATAATGGCCGTCGTATCCCGTTCAGAATCGTTCATCGCTAACTGGTCGATGACCTGGTCGACACCCGCTTCAAAATCAGGTGTGACACAGACATTTGGCCGGTCGCCTTGTCGATCAAAGGCCGTTACCGCTTCACCATTGACCAAGATTTCCTTAGTAAAGTCGGTAATCTGTTGCGTTGACCGGTACGACTTAGTCAGCTGCACGACCCGGGTCTTTTCAGGGTCAAAGAGCGTCGCCAATTCACTAATCAGTGAATGACTGTTTTCCTTAGTGAAAATTGCTTGGTTCAAGTCACCGAGCATCGTGAAGCGCGCTTGTGGGAAGCTGAACTTCAAGAATGCCAGCTGAAAGGCATTGTAGTCTTGAATTTCATCCAAGAAGACGAACCGAATATCGCGCTGTCCACGTTTACCAGTCATCAAGTCATGCAAGTACATGTACGCTGAAACGGTGGTCAATGAGATGTGGCGGTCCTTGATTTCTTGTAGCTTCTTCTCGACCGTTGCATCCCAATCCGCCGCTGAGATACCGTAATCAGCTAGTTTGATAATCTTTGGCACTTCGCGTAAGAAGTGGGCGTATTGCATGTTTATGCTCAGGAAACGGTTACGGACAATTTGGGTCCGCGCCTTGCCTAAGCGCTGCATGACGATTTTACGTGCCAGGAACTTGAATTCCTTATCGCCGTTCTTGAATTCCCGCGGTTGGTTACCGTACAACTGGTTGATTTCTTCACGCGACAAGTCTTGGACCGCTTCTTCGACCCATTTAGAGCGCATCTCAGATTCGACCTTGCGATTCAAGATTTTGATCAATTCTTCCTTCGTCGCGGATAACCGGTTGCCAAGATGGTAGTTTTCGTTGAACGAGTAGTAGATTTCCTTAATCTTTTCCCGGGAAATAATCACCTCATCGTTCAAAGTAATATTACGAAAACGCATGTCAGATTGTTCCAAATGCCGGCCGTACGTTGTGACTGCGTTGAAAAAGGCTAAGCTACCTTCCAACTTCGTAATTTTGGCCATTTGCGGCGTATTTTCAGTTTCAAATCGCTGTTGCAACGTCTCGACTTGCATATGGGGCAAACGATATGATGCATATTGGAAGTACGTCATTTGCACCATGTTCTGTTCGCCAAGTTCTGGCAACACTTGGTTGATATAATCATTAAATAATTGGTTCGGTGAGAATAGAATCACTTGGCCGGCCGTCAAGTTGCCGCGGTAGCGATACAGTAAATACGCCACCCGTTGGAGCACGGACGACGTCTTCCCCGAGCCAGCTGCCCCTTGGACAAACAGTAAATCTGAGCTGGTATCACGGATGATCGTGTTTTGTTCCTTTTGAATCGTCGTAACGATGCTCTTCATCTTGACATCCGACTTCTCGTCCAAAACTTCCAGCAACATCGAATCACCAACGACCTCATCCGTATCATAGACCGTCAAAATTTGGCCGTCTTCGACCATCAACTGCCGCTTCAACTTCACATTGACGGTCTGTTCCCCATCCGGCGTCTGATACGTCACATCACCCAGACCGCCATCGTAATAAATACTGGAAATCGGTGCCCGCCAGTCATAAATCAGAAAATGGTCGGGCGTGTCAGAAAATGAGCTCAAGCCAATATAAATCGTTTCAGACTTTGGTTCACCCTTTTCATGAAAATCAATCCGAGCGAAGTAAGCATTCTTCTCTAACTTTTTAAGCGTGGATAACTGCTTAGTCGCGTGTTTCCAACTATTTTGCCGTTCATCCATCATTTGTTGTTGCTGACGCACGGATAATCCGGTCTCCATCATGCCTTCGTAACTATCCGTTTTAATGTTGATGTTATTCAGCAAGTCCCGCTTGATATCAGCCTGATCCTGTTCCGAGCGCGTAATGGTCTGGCTTTGTTGTTCTTCAGCCACCTTAATTTTTGCGACGACGTGATCTAAGTGTTCCTGTTCTGCAGCTTTAATTGACTTAGCCATTGAACGCCCTCCATTCCTAAATATCGAACAATAATTTTATCACTATCCGCGACGCGACTCAATTAATAACCCATGAAACCAGCCGCTTTTCGCTTTTTCGCGTAAAATTGTTTGAACATTTGGTTACCAAAGTTATGAATGTGTTAAACTAAAGTAAATGTAACCGATTACATCTGTTTTTCATGGCCACAGCAGTTATACTAAATGCAACTTAAATTGGAGGTGTTGCCGTTGGTCAATTTACTTACCAGTCTAACCCATTTGGAACAAAGCATTGGGCCCTTACTCACAACGCTTGGAAGTTGGAGTTACATCCTATTATTTGCCGTCATTTTCCTTGAAACTGGGATGGTCGTATTTCCATTTCTCCCAGGAGAATCGCTGATTTTTCTCGCTAGTACGATGGCCGCGACGCACAGCGATGCCCTCAGCATTCAAATCTTAGTGCCGGTCTTCTTTGTTGCCGCCGTCATTGGCGACACGGTCAACTTCGAAATTGGCCGCCACTTGATTCGATTACCATGGCTCCAACGGCACCTCCCGCAGGACAAGCAGATCAAAGCGCAACACTTCTTCACCAAATACGGGGCCAAAGCTGTCATGTTTGGCCGCTTCGTCCCACTCGTTCGGACTTTTGTACCACTGAGTGCGGGTGCTTCTAAAATGCCACAAGCATCCTTTGCCTTCTGGAACCTGATTGGGGTCGGCATCTGGGTCAGCGTCGGTTGCTCACTCGGCTACTTCTTCGGTTCCATCGACTTTGTGCAGGAGCACCTCTCACTGTGCTTCTTAGGCATCATGGTGGTCGCACTGGTTCCCGCAATGCTCGCCGCGGTGGTCAAAACGATTCGGCAACGGACGGTTTCTCAATAGGTTAGCGAAAACAAGAGGGTTGCCTTTTCGAAGGCAACCCTCTTGTTTATGAGCATTGTAACTTTGTATCCGCTTCTTGCAGGTAGTTAACCGGAATCTGAGTACCATAGCTCAATAGTTGTTGATACCAGTAATAACTATCCTTTAAGTAGCGGTTATAGGTACCGTCACCATTATCATCTAAATCAACAAAAATCAAACCATACCTTTTTGACATTTGATTTGAAGACGCTGATATCATATCAGTCGTTCCCCATATACAGTAGCCCATCAATTCAACGCCGTCATTCGCAATAGCAATCAACATCTGGCGTATATGTTGACGCAAATAACTTATTCGATACGTATCGTGTACTCGTAAATCAGGCCCAAGTTCATCTACGGCGCCCAGTCCATTTTCAACAATAAACAGCGGCTTTTGATAACGATCATATAAGTCAATTAATGATAGCCGGAGTCCAACAGGATCAATTTGCCATCCCCACTCACTCTCAGGCAAATACTGATTATAAACGCCAATAGTGCGATTAGCCTTTGTTACAGGCAACCCCGTTGTATCACTTGCCGTACAAATGGATGAATAATAACTAAATGCAACAAAGTCTGCGGTATTTTCTGCCAACAGTTTTTTATCATTAGAGCCAAACTTTATCTTGATTCCGTCAGCTGTCAACTTCTCCAATAGAAACGCTGGATATCTGCCACGAACTTGAATATCACTAAATGCATAGACATCGCGCATCGTTTGAGTTGCCGCTAACACATTATCAGGATCACTATTGTATGGATAAACCATGGTTCTGGTTATCATACTTCCAACTTGCATTTTTGGATAGTTTTGATGACAGTACGCAACCACTTTTGCTGCCGCAATAAATTGATGATGCATGGCTTGATAAGTGACCGTCTTAAAGTTATCTTCAGGAAAACGATCTGCAACTAATCCCGCTGACGAAAATGGATGCCTGATAATACTATCAATTTCATTGATTGGTATCCAATACTGCACATACTGATGCAAATAATCAATGACCGTTTTAGCATACCGCTCAAAGTAATCAATTACTCTGCGATCATACCAAGAGTCATACTTTAGCACCAAATTCAAAGGCATTTCATAGTGTGATAAAGTCACTACCGGCGTGATATGATACTTGGCTAATTCTTTTACAATTGCCAAATAAAAGTCTAATCCTGCTTGGTTAGGTTCCGTATCATCACCATTTGGAAAAATACGTGCCCAACTAATTGAGAAGCGATACGTGTTGATACCCGTTGCTGCTAATAATTTAATATCCTCCCGATAACGATGATAAAAATCAACACCATGTCGCTTTGCCCAACCTTTTGTCGAATGATCAGCCAACGCAAGTTCAATTTCATGACTGTCCATTTGATTAACAGCTTGATAATCATTTGTATCTATTTTTGGTCGATAGCGCATACAGTCAGCAATTGACATTCCTTTTCCGTCTTCATCCCAACCACCTTCCACTTGATTTGCGGCAGTGGCAACTCCCCACATAAAATTCGGTGCCGTCTTGAAATAATCCATTGTAATTTCTCCAACTATGCCAGCATTAACAGGTTATTACCAACTTTTACAGATTGATTCGATTCCGGTACAGGCAAAACTTCTAAGAAATCCTTTGTATTTAATACAATAATCATCACGGTAGGATCATACCCGGCAGCCTTGATTTTCTCCAAATCAAACTTCAACAGTGGCTGTCCTTCATGAAAGCGTTCACCTTTCTTGACTAAGGTTTCAAAATACTTGCCGTTCAATTCAACCGTATCAATCCCGACATGAATCAACAAATCAGCATCATTATCCAAATGAATTCCAATTGCATGGCTAGTGTCAAATACTGCGGATGCAATACCATCGGCCGGTGCAACAACCAGGCCTTCACTCGGAATCACCGCGATACCGTTTCCCATAACACCACTCGCAAATGTCTCGTCGTTCACTTCACTTAATTTCCGTGTTTCACCGACAACTGGACTGTTGATTGTGTGTTTAGTCGTTACGATTTTATTAGCCTCAGCTTGTTCTTTTTTTGTCGTCTCATCACTCACTGGATCATCAAATCCAATGAGCCAAGTGGCAACAAAGGTTGCGATACTTGCAATAATAATGGTTGCAATGGCTAACACAACAAAGTTTTCCGTCTTCGAGACCCACATCGGTAGACTTAACAATCCGGGGGTAACATAAATAAAAGCCTTCATTTTCATAAATCCAGCAAATAATCCAGCAATGGCACCACCAATCATCGCACCATACATCGGCTTCTTTAACTTCAAGTTAACACCAAACATTGCAGGCTCAGTAATACCACCTAAATAAGCCGTAACTGTCGAAGAAAGTGCTAAAGCGCGTAATTGCTTATTTTTAGTTTTTAATCCAACTGCTAATGAAGCCGCAGCTTGGGACATGTTCGAGCAAAGTGCGACCACTCGGATAATTGGATCGAATCCTTGCGTTGCAACTAGTTGAATACTGATTGGGCTCAATGCCTTGTGAATACCAATCGAGACCAACCACGGATAAGCTGCTGCTAACAATGGGATGGCAATGAAACCAGCATGTTCATACAAGAACATACTTACAGCGGCAATTCCCATAGAAATCAAGTTGGCAATCGGTCCAAGAACGATAAATGTTAAAGGCGCTGTGATTAACATGATCAGCATTGGCTCAGCAAACACTTTAATCATTCCTGGCGTAATCTTTTTAACAAACTTTTCGATATATGACATCATCCAAACGGATAAGATGGCTGTAATCAAGGTTGATGAGTATGAGACCAGCTGAACAGGGATTCCAATAAAATGAACTGCCTTGCCAGCTGTAACTAACGCAACCCAATTCGGATTAACGGTGACTAATCCCATAAAAGCACCTAAGAATTGATTCGTTTTAAAAATTTTTGCAGCTGAGAATCCGATGAATGCAGGCATAAAGAAATAACCAGTGTCAAAAATAAGGTTCAACATCTGATACGTCTGACTCTTCTCGCTGAGAATTCCTGATAACGTTAAAATCAGCAGGAGCACTTTTCCCATCCCGGCACCAGCCAGCAAAGGAATGGCGGGTGCAATTGAACCTGTAATGGTACTGATAACCTTATCGAACAAACTCCTGTTATCCTTTTGGTCACTATCATCAGGCTCGCCGTCAAGCTGCAGCTTATCTACTAATTCGTTATACACGTCCTCAACATTGTTTCCAATTACCAGCTGATATTGACCAGCCTTTTTGACCACTTGCAATATTCCGGCAATTTCAGAAACTTGTGTATCATTGGCTTTTGACTCATCTTTTAAAACAAATCGTAGCCGAGTTGCACAGTGAACGACTGACTTGATATTCGATTTGCCACCCACACCTGCAATGATTTTTTCATTCATTTCATCATACATTTATTTATCCTCCTCATGTTCTTGAAATCTTCTCAAGGCCCAGCTCAATCATGTTTTATCTGTTATTCTGGCGATATGAATCGTCATGTATAGCAAGTCTTCATTAGTAAGCGTGTAGTCGTAATTTTGCTGAATAAATGCTTTTACCTTCATCGCACACTCATAGGCCGCAACCTTTTTCCCCTTAATAACCGCTAACATATCATCACTTAAATCACCAATGACTCGTTTATGGCTTTGATCCATCATGTACTGCCAAAAAAACTTCAAGTGTGTCACAAATCGATTATAATCAAGCGAGTCACGATCAATTTCCACCGATAATTGATAGGTCACGATGCTCGTCACTTTTTTGACAAAATTAATCACTTCATGAAATTCGTCAAGACGGTCACCAAGCTCACCACTGATGATATGCAGTGCAATAAATCCGGCTTCATCATCGGTCAATTGAACCTGACAATCTTCATTGACTAAACGAATCGCCCATTGCCCAATTCGGTATTCTTTAGGATAATAACTACGAATCTCCCACAAAAACTGATTGGTTAACGATAATCCAGACTTAATTCGATCAACGCTTGACGAAATATGATCCGTTAAAGCAATAAACACACTGTCTGTTAATTTAATGTCACTATCCATTTGCGCCTTATCAACAATCTGTTTGGCAATTTGAAAAAACTGCACTGGAATTTCATTAATCATGTCTAAGATCAATTTACGATCTCCGCGACTTGCCGGCATAAAGACCTTATAAATCTTTGTTTCGTCAACGGTCTCATTCGGATGCTTCCCATAAGCAATCGCCTTTCCAATCACAATCATTTCTTGATGTTTTGAGTTATGCGTAATAATGGCGTTATTATTGAGAATTTTTTTGATTTGCATTTTTTCATCCCCATTCCATTGCGAATTTTCCATAAAAAAAGCCCACTTAGCCCATTGACTAAGCGGGTTTTGTGTAGCGCCTAAACATTGCTATTACAATCCCAATTAATTCGTTCTTTTATCTACAAATAATGATAGCGCTTTCCAAGGCGTGCGTCAACTATCCTCTTCAATTTTATTTTCCCCCACCCCCACACGTCTTTCCTTTTCAAATTCAGCCAAAAAGTGTATCCTTTCAATGACTTAAACAAAGTGGAGGGATTGGATGAAAACGACCAAATTAATGGCTTATCAAGCTGAATGGCAAACACAAGCCGTCCATTATCAGGCGTTGCTCAGCCAGCAGCTCGGGGCCAACTTATTAAAACACAGCCACGTTGGCAGTACTGCCATGCCACAACTATTGGCGCGACCAACGATTGATATTGCGCTACTCGTGGAAGACGCCACGGCGGCCATCGCTGAACTTGCGGCGCACCCCGTTGCGGGGACGAACCAAACGTATGCGGTCGTGCTTGACGGTCAGTTGATCCATGTGATTATCACGACCGACGCCGACCAGTACCACCAATTACTGACCTTCCGCGACTATCTCAATGCGCATCGCACTGACGGCCGCAAGTATACGGCGATTCGGCAGAAGGCGGCGAAAGATGACGCCACTTATCTACAAACCAAGGCGGCGTTTATGGCCAGCATCAATGACAAAGCTCAAGACTGGCTTCGGACCAAGGATTTACATGAGCACCATGACCGGACCGTGCGTGCCGAACTGGTGAACATGTGCCTGATTACCGACCCGCAGACGGGTAAAGTCCTTGTCGAAAATAAAATCGACGCGCAATGGTCTGGGTTGACCTTCCCAGGCGGCCACGTCGACCCTGGGGAATCTCAGGTGGCGGCGATCAAACGTGAAGTCTTGGAAGAGACCGGTTTGACCGTCGAACGGCTCAAGCTAGTCGGAACGGTCACCTGGGTCGAAAATGACGCTGGTGATGTCTCACTCGGGACACTTTACACCACCAGTCAATTTCACGGCGACCTGTTAGTCGGTTCTTACGAAGGTGCCATCAGCTGGCAGCCTTTGAGCGCCTTGACGCCTGACAAATTAGCACCAGGCGTCGATCAGATGTTAAAAGTCTTGACCGATGACCAACTCAGTGAGGCCTTTTGGGGCGCTGACGACGATCAACTACGTGTATACTAAAACGAATCGAGGGATTATTTCATGGATCAAGTTTCCTTAGTCATTATTCTATTAGCGGCCCTGTTGATTCCGCTCATTATGGCTAAATTCAAAATCAACAGCCTGCCCACCGCGGTGATGGAGATTATTATTGGGATCATTCTCGGGCCAAGTGTGTTCAATTTTGTGAACACCTCCGATTTAATTTCTCAACTATCGACGATTGGGGTCATCGTCCTGCTGTTTCTGAGTGGGTTGGAAATCGACTTCAGCTTATTTAAAAAACGGCGCACAGAACTCACGCCGCTTGAACAAAAAAACGCCGTCAACACGCCCAAATATTCACCGGTACGGCTGTCCGTGTACGCGTACGGAACGATCGTCGTGTTATCGTTGGGACTAGCCGCGGCATTTAAAGCCAGTGGCCTCTTCAGCGATTTCTGGCTCGCCACGATTTTATTTGGGACGATCTCCCTAGGTATCGTGATTGCCGCCTTAAAGGAACAAGAACTACTGAGTAAGGCGTTTGGGCAAACGGTGCTCTTGATCTCCGTCTTCGGTGAACTCGTGCCCATGATGGGGCTAACGCTTTATGCCTCCGTCTATGGCAGCAATTCGCAAAGTCTCTGGTTACTGCTACTGATTTTAGCGGTCGCCGCCCTGCTGCTCTTGCGGTTCAAGCCATTTTTCCGCTTCTATCAAAATATTAATAAATCAACAACACAGCTTGACATCCGCCTGGCATTCTTCCTGATCGTCACAATGGTCACCGTGGCAGAATCAGTGGGCGCCGAAAACATCCTGGGTGCGTTCGTTGCCGGAATCGTGTTGAAACTGCTCAACCCGAGCGAAACGACCCGCGAACGTTTGGATGCGATCGGCTACGGCTTCTTCATTCCAATCTTCTTCATCACGACCGGGGTCGACTTGAACTTGCGGACCTTGCTGACGAGTGGCAAGACGTTGTTACTGATTCCACTGTTCTTCTTGGCCTACATGGTCGCTAAAATCGGTGGTTTCTGGATTTTAAAACTGCGCTTCAAACAAGCTAACGCACTAGCTGGGACCGCCCTGACTGCAACGACGATGACGATGGTTTTGGCCGTCTTGCGGGTCGCTAAGTCTATGAAGACCATCACGACCGACCAATCCGGCGCCTTCTTACTAGCGGCGCTCCTGACTTGTATCGTTTCACCACTGATTTTTAACAAGCTGTATTCAGCTGAAAAAGAAGACCTGGTCAAGACGTCCGTCCACTTCATCGGTGCCAATTTGAGTACCGTTCCCGTGGCTCAGCAGTTGCGCAAGGGCTGGTACGACGTGGCGATGTATACCAATCATCCGGAAAATTACCAGACTTACCACGCGCAAGTGCCCGTCACCTTGATGGAAAACTTTTCAGCGCAGGACTTACAGGACCACGGCGTCTTCGATACGGACATCTTGATTCTCGGTCACATTGACGCCGAACGGAATTACGAGCTCGCCAAAGCCGCCAAAAGCTATGGTGTGCGCCGTATCATCGTCCGTTTTGAAGACCGCAACGTCTTGAACGAACATGAAGATGAACTGCGCGAACTCGGCGTCGAAGTCTACAATACGCCAGAAGCCAACATTACGTTGCTACGAGCACTGATTGAGTCACCATCGACCTTACTGTTGCTCAACGATACCGAAAACAGTATCTACGAAGTGCGCGTACTCAACCACCGTTACACGAATATTCAGATTAAAAACTTACAATTTGCCGAGGATGTCACGATTAGCCAAGTCATCCGCAACCGTAAACTAATTGCACCAAATGGCAACACGACCATCATGTACGGCGATCGGCTGATCTTTACCAGTAACAAGCAGAGTGCGGCTCAAATTCGCCAAGCCTTATCAACCGCTAATTAAAGCCGGCTGATTTTATGGTAGAATGATGACATTGTGTCTAAGTTTTGAACATTAAGCAGTGGAGGTTATAATGGCAACTTTTTCCGTTTACATGATTCGTCATGGTCAAACTTACTTTAATAAGTACCGCCGGATGCAGGGCTGGTGCGACTCCCCGCTCACCGCTGTCGGTGAACAGGACGCTCGGAATGCGGGTAAAATGCTCAACGGCATTGATTTTGACGCCGTTTACGCCAGCGATATGACGCGGGCGATGCGCACCGCTGAATTACTGCTGCCAGCCAGTGGTAACGCTGATTTGACGGTCGAACCGATGGCGGCCTTCCGAGAAGCCTTTTACGGTTACTTTGAAGGTGACGACACGTCACAGACTTGGTTCATGGTCGGTGCGCCCCACCAAGCGCCGAGCCTCTCTGAAATCATTGCTCAGTATGGGATTGAAAAGGCTAAGGACTTCTGCAAGGAAGCCGATCCTTTTCACCGTGCTGAGAATAACGATGAATTCTGGCAACGGGTCAATGGTGGTCTCGATGCCTTACGTGCCAAACACCAGGATGGTGACAAAGTGCTCGTCGTTAGCCACGGCAACACGATTTATAGTATTGCCAGCCGCTTTGCGACGTTAACTTCGCCCGAACGGCCTAAAAACGGCAGTGTCACGAAATTCACGATCAGCGATGATACCGTTTCGTTAGACTACTTTGGTCGCAAAGACCATCTCGACTAAGTAAGGAGTAAGCAATGGCGCAATTTTCAATTTACTTTGTCCGGCATGGACAGACGTTTTTCAACTTATATAATCGGATGCAGGGTTGGTCGGATTCACCGCTGACTGACTATGGTCAAAATACCGCGACCAAGGTCGGTCAAGCCCTCGCAGACACGCATTTCGATGCTTTTTATAGCAGTGATTCCAAACGGGCCATCGACACCGCGCACCTCATCCAGCGGGCGATGGGCACCGAAGCGCAATCCCTGAAGACGCTGATGAACTTCCGGGAAGTCTTCTACGGCTACTACGAAGGTGATGATTCTAGTCGGACCTGGTCACTAATTGGGCACCAATTCGGCGTGACGAGTATGCACGAACTCCTAGCCCATGTGCATATCGACCAAACACGCGACTTAATGCGCGAACTCGATCCATGGCACGAAGCTGAGGACAATGCGATGTACTGGGAACGCATCAATCAAGGGTTTGACTACTTGAAAGCCCACCACGACCACCATGAAAAAGTGCTCGTCGTGACCCACGGCACCACGATTCGTAGTATGGTCGCACGCTTCGCCCCTGAAATCGACATCACGCAGGGGCCCAAAAACGGCAGCGTGACCCGTATCGATGTGGACGGCGACCAAATCAAAGTCGTTGACTACGCCCAGGACTTAGCTGACGTGAAAGTCAATCAACACCTATAATTCAGCACATTAAACGAAACGCTCGCGACTATTGACTGGTCGCGAGCGTTTTTTATTGATTTCTAAAATATGATTTGCTGGCAATTAAGGCTACGTTTAGCCCCACAGCGGTTTAGCGCGTCTTGCCTGAATCCGAACTATTTTTCAAGAAAGCAAGCACGTTCTTTTTATTCGGTTTCATGCCTCCTGCGACGAACGCAACGATAACTGCGACAGCGGCAAATAAAAGTTCCCATGCTGACCAGTGAAAAACAACGGTTAACACTAACATCACAGAAATTGCAATCAACAACACGGCATCGCGTGGACCTAAATTAAAAACTGGAAAGATCATCAGACGTCACTTCTTTCAAAATTTGAGAACCATTGAGTTAACTCAACTAGGTAGATACACGGAATGACCGCCGCAATTAAGGCAACCTTCCGAGCCGTTGCGTGTTGCAAGTGGCAGACACGGTAAACGCCTGGCATCTGTGGGTTTATCGCTGTCAGAAGCCGTCCAAGACGAGGTTAGACCGCCATCTATCTCTCAAGTTCATTATACCACCGTTTGCATTGCGCGAAGCGTCGTTTATGAAATCGTTTCCCATCAAGTCGAGAACTTCGCTGGCAAGCAGGCGGAATCGCAATGAAGGCGGCCTATCAGTCGCTAGTCATTGAATCAAGGACAGTTTCAGTTGTCAAACTAACTAAACCACGCGTTCGTGCTGATAAACATCCAAGCCAGTCACCCGACATTGGCAGCTAGTGATCAGTGCCTAACTCGTGACCTTGATGCCAATAATACCGATGACCAGCATGGCGATGAAGACCCACGTGATCGGCGCAATCGTATCCTTGAAAAAGACTAAGCCGACAATGATTGCGCCGACTGCCCCGATACCAGTCCAAATCGGATAGGCAATACTTAACGGCAAGTGTTTGGTTGCTAACGCTAAAAAGCCAAAGCTTAGAATCATCCCGACCACCGTTGCGGCCGCGTAACCCAAGTGGCTGAACCCGTTACTTAACTTCATCATCGTCGCCCACACCACTTCAAAAATCCCTGCAATTACTAAATAAATCCATGTCATCATCAATTCCTCCTCGAAAAAAAACGGACAACGCCACGCGGCTTCCACAATGACCTAAGGAAGCTACGTTAACGTTGTCCGGTGACAAGTTTGTTTAATATTTCAGTCCACTATAGCAAATCCAATTCAGGTGGTCAAGTCTATTCACCCTTCAACATCCATTTGGTCAACGGCGTCAGTGGTGACGGTAAATCATCAAGGTCAAAGAACGCAGCGGTACTCGTTTCGTCAGTCGCCTGAATGAGCTCCCCGCCAGTCGTATTGGCGCGGTACAACGTCGTGACGCTGTCAATGACATCGCCGTTGGGGTATTGATAGTGCATGTTGGGACCACTGAAGACGTCGATCAACGTCAAGTCGCCGACCGTTAACCCCGTCTCTTCTTTTAATTCACGGCGGGCCGTCTGCTGGACCGTCTCGCCCGGTTCCGTGGACCCCGCGGGCAAACCCCAACAATGATTATCCGTCCGATAGATCAGGACGATTTTACCGGTTGAATTCTGAGCCATCATTGCGGCACCCGCCACGACTAACGGCAGATGACCGACCCGTTTGCGTAAATCAAGCACATATTCCAAGATAAATTCCTCCCTAATGCCCGAAATCGTAATATTTTGATTAGACATGTTATACTTAACTCAATCATAACACGTTAGGAGTGAGTGTATGTCTGAAACTAACGCTCAAAAAGTACAAGAAGTCATCATTGCCGGCATGTCTAAGACTGTCGCCAACTACGACTATGCGATGTCCGAACTGGAAGCGCTCGTTGCAGCCAATAATATGCACGCCGCCCTGCGAATCGACCAGGGATTGGAAAAGCCCAACCCGGCCACCTTCTTCGGCAAAGGCAAAGTTGTCGAAATCAAAGAAGTCGCAGCAGCCAACGATTTGCACATTATGGTCATCAACGCGGATCTGACCCCCAGTCAGGTGCGTAACTTAGAGGAACAAACGGATATCCAAATTATCGACCGCACTGGGTTGATTCTGGAGATTTTCGGTAACCGTGCTCGTAGCAAGGAAGCCAAACTACAAGTCAAAATTGCTCAGCTGCAATATCAGCTCCCCCGTTTGAGGACCAGCATCTCCAACCGACTGGACCAACAAGCCGGTGCCGCAGCTGGTGGTGGCGGTGGTTTTACCAACCGTGGTGCTGGTGAAACACAACTGGAATTGAATCGGCGGACGATTCAAGACCGCATCAGCCACGCTAAGCACGAACTTAAGGAACTCAACAAGGATGAAGTCGTCCGACGCGCCCAACGCGATAAGGCCGGCCTACCGAACGTTGCCTTAGTGGGCTATACCAACGCCGGTAAATCAACCACGATGAACGGCTTAGTAAAACTGTTCGGTAAGGGTGAAGATAAACAAGTCTTCGAAAAGGATATGCTGTTCGCCACGCTAGATACGAGCATCCGCCAGCTGACCTTCCCCGATAACAAGCAGTTATTGCTCAGCGATACGGTCGGATTCGTCAGTGACTTGCCGCATAACCTGATCAACGCCTTCCGCTCAACGTTAGCCGAAGCCGCCAATGCCGATTTACTGATTCAAGTCATTGACTACGCGGACCCGCATTACAAAGAAATGATGGCGACGACTGAAAAGACTTTGAAGGAAATTGGCGTTCACGACGTGCCAATGATCTATGCGTTTAACAAGGCGGACTTAACCGAAGCGGATTACCCGAACCAACAAGATGATCAGCTGATTTATGCCGCACGTGACGAAGCCTCCTTGCAAGCTTTGACCAGTATGATCAAAGCCAAAGTCTTCAAGAATTACGTCACGACAACGTTATTAATTCCATTCAGTGATGGTGACGTGGTCGCCTACTTGAATGACCATGCCAACATTCTCAAAACGGATTACTTGGCGGATGGCACCCAATTAACGGTCGAACTGAACGCCGTGGATGCACAACGCTATGAAAAATACGTAGTGACACCTGCTTAATGAGTTGTCCAATCAAAACGAAAGAGGTGCACCTAGATTTGATTCTAGGGCACCTCCTTTTTGGGGTCTATGATATTTAGTGTTGATAGATAATATCCATCAACACTATTTTTATGTACAACAAAAGGACATATCGTCCTGTGCTACAATTAAGTCGACCAAAACCAATTGAAAGCGAGT